>JAJXUK010000030.1 GCA_021782915.1 Actinomycetes bacterium
TCGACTCAAAGAGCGGCGGGCCGATGAGCGAACCCGTCACGGCGAGGCGCACGGGCGCCTGGGTCTGGCGCAGCTTGACGCCCACGGCCTCGCCGAGCTCGGCCGTCGCCTCGTGCAGTGCCGTCGCGGTCCAGTCGAGCTCGCCGTAGCGCTCGACGGCGCTGGCCACGAGCACCCTCGCGCGCGCGTCGGCGCCGAGCGTGGCCGCGACGTCCTCGTCACTCGGGCTCGGCTCGGCGAAGAAGAAGCCGACCATCGCGGGGATCTCGCCCAGGGTGCTCACGCGCGTCTGCACGAGTGGTGCGACCCGTTCCCAGAGCTCGCGGTCGAAGGCCTCGTGGGCCCAGCCCGGACGCGCGGCGGGCATCCAGCCGACGACGTCGCTCAACCACGGCAGGGCGGCCTCGGCGAAGGCCCCCGGGTCCATCGCCCGGATCATCTCCGCGTTGACGTGGGCCATCTTCTTCAGGTCGAAGAACGCCGGGGAGTCCGAGACGTCCTCGAGGCGGAACTGGGCGACGAGCTCGGCACGACTCACGATCTCCTCGCCGCCGCGCGGGCTCCAGCCCAGCAGGGCCAGGTAGCTGATGACGGCCTCGGGCAGGTAGCCCGCCTCGCGGTAGCTCTCGACCGAGACCGGGTCCTTGCGCTTGGAGAGCTTCTTGCGCGACTCGTTCACCAGCAGCGGCAGGTGCGCGTACTCGGGCAGCTCGACGTGCTGAACGCCACCACAGGCGTTGAGGGCCTCCCACATCATCACCTGCTTGGGCGTGGTGGGCAACAGGTCCTCGCCGCGGATGACGTGGGTGATCGCCATCGCGCGATCGTCGACCGCGTTGGCCAGCGGGTAGAGCACGACGCCGTTGCCCTTGACGACGATGAAGTCCTCGTAGGCCTCGTGCGGGAACGTGATGTCACCGCGAATGATGTCGTGCACCACGGTCACCCCGGTGTCGGGCACGCGGAAGCGCAGCGCCACGCCGGGCGCGCGCGCCACGCGGCGCTCGCGGCAGTGCCCGTCGTAGCCGGGCTTCGCGTTCGCTCTGGCGCGCTCGTCGATCTGCTCGCGCGTGCAGTCGCAGGCGTAGAGGTGCCCGGCCGCGACGAGCGCCTCGACCGCCTCGTGGTGGCTGCCCAGCAGGGCGCTCTGGAAGTAGGGGCCCTCGTCGTAGCCCAGGCCCAGCCAGGCCATCGCCGCGACGATCCCCTCGCTCCACTCGGGCCGGTTGCGCTCGGCGTCGGTGTCCTCGATGCGCAGGATGAACGTGCCGTGCTCGTGGCGCGCGAAGAGCCAGTTGAAGAGGCTCGTGCGCGCCGAGCCGACATGGAAGAACCCGGTCGGGCTCGGCGCGAAGCGCACCCGCACCGACACCTAGTCCTCCAGGCTGATCGCGCCGTTGGGACAGCCGGCCACGGCCTGGGCCATGCGCTCGGCGAACTCGGGACCGGGCTCGTCGTTGAGCACGTACATGTAGCCGTCGTCGCGCACCTCGAAGACCTCGGGGGCGATCGACATGCACACGCCGTTGCTCGTGCACAGGTCGTAGTTGACGACGACTTTCATGGCGCTCCTTTTGTCCAGCATGGTACCGCGAGGCCGGCGACCCTACACTGGGCCCGACCGGAAGGACCCCGCGTGGAACATCGCTCGATCGGCTCGCTCTCCGTCTCCGTGGTCGGCGTGGGCTGCAACAACTTCGGCAAGCGCCTCGACCAGGCGGGCTCGGCCGCGGTGGTGCACGCGGCACTCGAGAGCGGCGTCAACTTCTTTGACACCGCCGACGTGTACGGCGAGACCCTCTCGGAGACCTACCTGGGCGCGGCCCTCAAGACCCGGCGCGCAGAGGCTGTCATCGCCACCAAGTTCGGCATGCCCCTCGACGAGACGCGCTTCGGGGCGCGCCCCGAGTACGTGGCCGCGGCCTGTGAGGACTCCCTGCGGCGTCTGGGCATCGAGACGATCGACCTGTACCAGCTGCACTACCCGGACCCGCAGGTGCCCATCGAGGAGACCCTCGGGGCCCTCGGCGAGCTCGTGGTGGCCGGCAAGGTCCGCGAGATCGGCTGCTCCAACCTCACCGGCGCGCAGCTGCGCGCCGCGGCCGCGGCCGCCAACGCCGGTCCCGGCTTCGTCTCGGTCCAGAACCAGTACTCGCTGCTGGCGCGCGAGCCCGAGACCGACGGCGTGCTCGAGGCCTGCGCCGAGCTCGAGGTGGCCTTCCTGCCCTTCTATCCGCTGGCCAACGGGCTGCTCACCGGCAAGGTCCGCCCGAACGAGGCGGTTCCGGCCGACTCGCGCCTGGCCTCGATGCCGCCCGAGCGCAGCGCGCACTGGCTGAGCGATGAGATGCGCGAGCGCGTCCACGCCCTGGTGGCCCTGGCCGAGGAGGTGCGCGTGCCCCTGCTCAGCCTCGCCTTCTCCTGGCTGCTCTCGCACTCGGCCGTGGCCTCGGTGATCGCCGGGGCGTCCAACCCCGCGCAGGTCGCGGCCAACGCCGCCGCGCCACGGGCCCTGAGCGCCGAGCTGATCCGGCGCCTGAACGTGGCCACGAGCTGATCAGCCCACGCCGCGCGAGCCGCACGCGGCCCACGCGCGCCGAGTTCTCCGGGCGGGCCTAGGACGTCTTGACGCTGGCCAGGATCTTGGTGAGGGTGTCCTTCGCGTCGCCGAAGATCAGCGTCGTCTTGGGGTTGTAGAGCAGCTCGTTCTCGATGCCGGCAAAGCCCGGGCGCATGGAGCGCTTGAGGAAGAGCACGTTCTCGGCCAAATCGGCGTGGATGATCGGCATGCCGTAGATCGGTGAGGTCTTGTCGTCGGTCGCGGCCGGGTTCACCGTGTCGTTGGCGCCCACCACGAGGGCGACGTCGGTCGTGGCCAACTCGGAGTTCGCCTCGTCCATCTCCTTTAGCTGCTCGTAGGGGACGTTGGCCTCGGCCAGCAGGACGTTCATGTGCCCGGGCATGCGCCCGGCGACCGGGTGGATCGCGAAGAAGACCTCGATGCCCTTCTTCTCCAACTCTTCGGCGAGCTCGCGCACGACGTGCTGGGCCTGGGCCACGGCGAGTCCGTATCCCGGGATGATCACGACGCGACTGGCGAATCCCAGCAAGATGGCGGCGTCCTCGGGGCTGCCCGAGCGCACGCTGCGCCCGTCGGCGCGCGTGGCGTCTCCCGAGGCGGTCACCACCGAGCCGAAGGCCGAGAAGAGGATGTTGGGCAGGCTGCGCCCCATGGCCGCGGACATCAGGCGGGTGAGCAGGATGCCCGAGGCGCCGACCAGGGTGCCGGCCACGATCAGCAGGTTCGATCCCAGCGTGAAGCCCGACGCGGCGACCGCGAGTCCGGTGAAGGAGTTGAGCAGCGAGATCAGCACCGGCACGTCCGCGCCGCCGATCGGCAGCACGAAGGCGATGCCGAGCAGGAAGGACACGCCGAGCAGCACCCACAGCAACGGCGTCGAGGAACTCACCAGGATGATGATGATCAGGACTGCGGCGCCAAGTCCCACCACGCCGTTGATGGCCTGCTGGCCCGGGTAGGTGACGGGGCGACCCGTCATCAGCTCCTGGAGCTTCGCGAAGGCAATCGCCGAGCCCGAAAAAGAGACCGTGCCGATCAGGACGCCGAGGAGGACTTCGAGGGTCACGTAGGTCGCCGGATGCGTCGACTTGATGTGCACGAACTCGGTGATCGAGACCAGCGCCGCGGCGCCGCCGCCCACGCCGTTGAAGATGGCGACCAGCTGGGGCATCGCGGTCATCTTCACGAAGCGCGCCACCGGCACCGCCACGATGAGGCCGATGAACATGGCGAGCAGGATCAGCGGCACGTGATAGAGCGCGTGCCCGTCGACGTGCTTGAAGAACGTGGCGACGATGGCGAGCAGCATGCCGGCCGCGGCCACCAGGTTGCCCTGGCGCGCGCGCTTGGGACTGCCGAGGCCCTTCAGGGCGACGATGAAGGACGTCGCCGCGACCAGATAGATCAGGTTTATGGCGGTGTCGCGGCTCACTTGGCGTCCTCACTCGTCGACTTCGCGACGGGCTTCTTCGCCTTGAACATCTCGAGCATGCGGTCGGTCACGACGAATCCGCCGACCACGTTGAGCGTGCCGAGGATCACCGCGAGGAATCCGAGGACCTCTTCGAAGTTGGTGTTGGCCGATCCCAGGATCAGCATCGAACCCACCACGATGACGCCGTGGATCGCGTTGGAGCCGCTCATCAACGGCGTGTGCAGGATGCTCGGGACCTTGGCGATGATCTCGATGCCCACGAAGATCGCGAGCACCAGCACCGTCGCGTACTGCAAGAGGGAGTTACCCATTACTCATTCTCCTTCGCGGCTTCGGGCGCGGTGATCGCCACGTGGGCGAGACCCAGCTTCTCGGCGGTGGGCGCGTGGTTGATCTCGCCGTTGCGCGCGATCGTGACGCCCACGACGACCTCGTCGGCCCAGTCCGGGTGCAGCTCGCCCTTGTCGCCAAAGAGCGCGAGGAGCTTGAGCACGTTGTTGGCGAACATGAAGCTCGCGTGTGCGCCCATCTGCGAAGGGGGATTGGACAGGCCCACGACGCGAACGCCGTGGTGCTCGACGACCTCGCCCGGCTTGGTGAGCTCGCAGTTGCCGCCACCGTCGGCGGCCATGTCGATGACCAGCGAGCCGTCGCCCATGGCCTCGACCATCGCCGTGGTGAGAAGGATCGGCGACTTGCGCCCCGGCACGGCCGCCGTCGTGATCACGATGTCGGCGTTGGCCACTTCGCCGGTCAGCTCGCTCTGCTGCTGAGTGCGCTCCTCCGCGGTCAGCTCACGCGCGTAGCCACCGGCCGCGTCGGCCGTGACCGAGAGCTTGACGAAGGCGGCCCCGGCGGACTCGGCCTCCTCCTTGGCTGCGGAGCGCACGTCGTAGGCGCGCACCTTGGCCCCGAGGCGCTTGGCCGTGGCGATGGCCTGCAGGCCCGCCACGCCGGCGCCCATCACCAGGACCTTGGCCGGTCGGATGGTGCCGGCCGCGGTCGTCAGGAGCGGGAAGAAGCGGTCGAAGTAGCTCGCCCCGGCCAGCGCGGCCCGGTAGCCGGAGACCGTGGCCTGGCTCGAGAGGGCGTCCATGTACTGGGCCCGGCTGATGCGCGGCAGCAGGTCGAAGGACAGAACCGTCACCCGGCGCTCGTTGAGGACCCGGACCACGTCGCTCGCCAGCAACGGCGAGAGAAAGGAGAGGTGCACGCTGCCCTCGGGCACGAGGGCCGCCTCGGCGAGCGTGGGCGCGTTGACGCGCAGGTTGATCTCCCCGCGCGGCGCGTCGGCGATGGTGGCGCCGGCCGCGACGTAGGTGTCATCGGAGAAGTGCGAGCCGACTCCGGCCCCGCGCTCCACGATCACCCCCCAGCCGTCGCTCACCAGGGCCTTGACCGCGTCGGGCGTCAGGGCGACGCGCGTCTCGCCCGCGCGCGACTCCTTCAAGAGCGCAATATTCATCGCCCCTTTCTACCAGGGCGCCCGTACGGACCTACTAGGGCCCAACGTCCGTGAAAAGGATTCGCGCGCTTTGCTCAGAACTTCACGGGGTGCGCGGCGAGAAAGTCGAGCACGAGACCAGCCACGCGCGCGGGGTCCTCCAGGATCATCCAGTGCCCGAGGCCCTCGAGGCGCTGGTACGTGAAGTCATCGCAGAAGCGCGCCGAGTCACGCATCTGCTCCTCGCTCAGGGCCACGTCCCGGTCGCTCCACAGCCCCAGCACGGGCACCGTGATGCGCGCCAGCTGGGGCGCCGGGCTCACGAAGGCGTCGGGGGGCAGGTTCGCGCGGTACCAGCGCAGGTGCGCGGACATCTGCCCGTCGCGCTCGAGCTCGGCGATGACCGCCTCGGCGCGCGGGTGGCCCATGAGGCGTCGCAGCGCCCCGTAGTCCTCCATGCGCAGGAAGGCCTCGCCCACGCCCTCGTGGAAGAAGAGCAGGGTGTACCAGCTCTTGACCTGCTGGGCCAGGCCGGCCGAGCGAAAGGCGCTCGGGTGGCCCACCGAGGCCACGACGAGGCGCTGCACGAGATCGGGCCGCAGCGCGGTGACCGCCCAGGCCAGCGCGGCGCCCCAGTCGTGGCCGAGCAGGCTCAACGGCCCGCCGAGGTAATCCACGCAGCGCGCCACGTCATCGACCAGGTGCGCCATCGCGTAGTCCTCGGTCGCCGGGGGCTTGTCGCTCAGCCCGCACCCGCGCAGGTCCAGGCGCGCCACGCGGTAGCCCGCCGCCACGAGCTGGGGGCCGAGCTCGTCGTAGAGCGCGCGCGTGTCGGGCCAGCCGTGCAGGAGCAGCAGCGTGTCGCCCTCACCGGCCACGTCACCGCGCAGGCGCACCTCACCGTCGAGGGTGAACTCCTCGGGCATCGCCCCACCCTAGACAACGAGTCACGCGGCGGGCCGGGCCGAGCGCGAAGAGTACCGACGGCGCGTGGGCCCCGGGCACCGGCGAGCTCTTCGGGGGCCTCCGCGTCCCTCGGCGCCCGGGGTGTGAGCCCGCGCAGTAGAACTGAGTCATGGAGAGTTTCCGCGCACGGGTCGCCTCGCCCGTCGGGCCCTGGGGCGTGGAGGGCACGGCCCGGGCGATCACCAAGGTCTACATGCCCTCGGAGACCTTTCGCGCCACCGCGCGCGCCAGCGAGGTCGTGGCGAGCGCGGCCGGCCAGCTGGCCGAGTACTTCGCCGGGACCCGACGCGAGTTCCGCGTGCCCCTCGAGGACGTCGAGGCGACCGAGTTCCAGCGCCAGGTCTGGGTCGCGCTCACGCGCATCCCCTACGGCGCCACCGCCACCTACGCCGACGTCGCCGCGGCCGTGGGCCGGCCCCGCGCGGCACGCGCGGTGGGCAACGCGAATCACGCCAACCCCTGGCCGATCTTCGTGCCCTGCCACCGCGTGGTGGGCGCGCTCAACCTGGGCGGCTACGGCGGCGGGCTCGACGTCAAGGAGTTCCTGCTCGACCTGGAGTCTCACCCTCGCTAGAGCCCGGCAGGGGGATCACGATCGCGTGCAGGGACGTCTCTCGTCGGCCCGCGGTGTTGCGCATCGCGCGCCGGGCCACCCACAGCAGCGCGAGCGCCGAGGGCACCTCGATCGCCAGGGTGATGACGCTCACGTCCAGGTCCCCGCGCCGAGCGGTGGTCACGTCGAACCACGCGTCGAGCAGGAAGAGCGTCGCGGTGATGGTCGCGTAGATCACGATCACCGCGCGCCGACGCCAGGCGGCCCACGCGCAGGCCAGCAGGCTCAGCACCTCGGCCGCGTCCAGACCCAGCCAGGCCGCGTCCCAGTGCGTGGCCACGTACGTCGGCGGCAGGCGCCAGCCCAGGAAGACCATCCACGCGGTCTCACCGATGGCGGCGACCGTGAGCACGCGAAAGAGCCGGCGCCCGAAGGGGGTCGTCTCCCGGGCCACCGCTAGGCCCTCGGATGTCCCGCGCCCGCCAGCACCGCGACGGCGGCGACGAACTCGTCGCGCTCGGGCCCACTCAGCACGGCGTAGTACTCGGCCATCGTCGCGTCGGTGGCCGCCTCGGCCAGCGCGCGCAGCGGCGCGGCCGCGACCAGTCGCGCCGCGTCGCCGACGTCGCCCGGGCCGAAGCCGTGCAGCGCGTAGTTCTCCGGGTCCTCGAGGTACGAGGCCTCGGCCGCGCTCAGGCCGGCCTCGGCGACCGCGTCGATGTGCGCTCCCCCGCGCAGCTCGCGCAGCTCGACGATCACCCGGTAGGCCCGCGGCGCGGGCCCGGTGCTCGGGCGCATCGCGCGATAGCCGTCAAAGAGCCGGTAGCGGCCCACGGGCGCCGCGGCGAGCACTCGTTCGCCCAGCTCGCTCACGCGCGTCAGCACGGTCGCCTCCAGGCCCGCGAAGCTCTCGGTGGCGTAGGCCTCGGCGCTCGCGAGGTAGTGCGCCGCGGCCGTAACCGGCGAGAGGCTCGCACGAGCGTTGGCGTAGATGTGCTCGATGGCCGTGGGCGAGAAGAAGGCGAAGGCGCCGAGCACCTCCTGGGGGGCGACGTCACCCAGCACGCCGGCGCGTCCGAGTCCGTAGTACTCGACGCTGCGCAGTCCCAGCTCCTTGGCCCGCGCGCGCGTCGAGGGGGCGAAGTAGAAGCGCGAGCCCAGATCGCCGATCGGGCGGGCCAGCTCGCGAGCACAACTCAGGGCGTCCATGCAGCGACCTTACGCTGGGGTCCCGTCGATGCGAACGCGCAGCTCCACGCAGGCGCCGACCTCGCTCGGCACGAAGTGGGCCGTGCCGCCGTAGCGCGCGACGATGTCCGTGACGATCGACAGGCCCAGGCCGGTGCCGCCGGTCTGGCGGTCCCGGGCCGGGTCGGCGCGCACGAAGCGCTCAAAGAAGCGATCGGCCGTCTCCAGGTCGACGCCCTCGCCGTCATCGCTCACGCGCAGCACCGCGTACTCGGCCTCGTAGCGCGCGCCCAGGCTGATCTGGCTCCTCGCGTGGCGCATCGCGTTGTCCACCACGTTGCTGATCATGCGCTTGAACAGGCGCGGGTCGCCCACCACGCGCGTCGGGCTGACCTGGGAGGTGTCCACGGCCAGCTCGCTGATGGCGCGCACGCGCTGGGCCTCCTCGTAGAGCACGTCGTCGAGGTCCACGTCGGTCGCGCTGACCTCGATGCGGTTCTCGTCGTGACGCGCCAGCCAGAACAGGTCGTCGATGATCGCGTCCAGACGCCGGCCCTCACGCCGGATCGTCTCGGCCGCGCTCGGCCAGTCGGCGGCCCCGGGGTTCTGCGCGGCGCGCTCGACCGTGGCCAGCAGGGTCGTCAGGGGGCTGCGCAGCTCGTGGCTGGCGTTGGAGACGAACTCCTGCTGGAAGTGCGAGGAGGACTCCAGGCGATCGAGCATCGCGTTGAGCGTGCGCGCCAGGCGCGCGATCTCGTCGTCGCCCCCGGGCACCGGCACTCGCTCGGCGAGGTCGCGCGCCGCGATGCGCTCGACGCGCCGACGGATGCGCTCGACCGGCGCGAGGGCCAGGCCCAGCCCGTACCAGACGAGCACGCCGGCCAGCAGCAACAGCAGGGGGAAGGAGACCGCGACGCTGGCGATGATCACCCCGAGCGAGTGGGTGATCGAGGTGCCGTAGACGAAGCCGAAGACCAGGCCCGGCCCGCGGCTGGTCGAGACCGTCTGCACCGCGCCCTGGCTGAGCTGAGAGACGTCCAGGGCCCTGGTCGAGGTGGCGATGATGCGCGCCTGGTAGTCGCTGATGGCCGAGTTGACCCCGTAGGCCTCCGCCAGCACCGGCGCGTCGATGATCGGCGCACTGGCGGCCCACACCTGGCTCGAGGCCGCGTCGGTCACCTGGATGACGACGTCACCGTGCATGGGCAGCGCCACGCGCGTACCCGGCAGCGTGGAGTGCGAGAGGTAGTTCTGGGTCGCCACGATCGCCGCCTCGACCTGATCGTTGGCCGAGCGCACCAGCGCGCTGTGCACCAAGCTCACCAGGGCCAGGCCCGTGAAGGCGATGACGGCCGCCACCGAGGCGACGAAGAAGAGCGTCAGGCGCGCGCGGATCGACAGATCGCGCCGGGCCACTAGTCGGCCCTGATCGAGTACCCGACTCCGCGCACCGTGCGGATGATCGAGGCCGCTCCGGCCGCGTCGATCTTGCGACGCAGATAGCCGATGTAGACCTCGACGATGTTGGGATCCCCGTCAAAGGCGCTGCCCCACACGGCCTCGAGGATGTCCGACTTGGCCAGGGAGACCCCGGCGCGATTCATGAGGTACTCCAGCAGCGCGAACTCGCGCGGGGTCAGGGTGACCTCGGTGCCGTGGCTCATCACGCGCCGACTCAGCGGGTCCAGGCTCAGCGCGCCCACGTTGAGCGGCTGGGGCCGCTCGCGGTCGTGTCGGCGCAGCAGGGCGTGGATGCGCGCGACCAGGATCGAGCGCTCGAAGGGCTTGCGCAGGAAGTCATCCGCCCCGACCTCCAGGCCCTCGACCTCGTCCAGCTCGCCGTCCTTGGCGGTGAGCATCAGCAGTGGGGTGTGTACGCCGGCCTCGCGCAGGTCCAGGCAGACCGAGAAGCCGTTGCGCTTGGGCAGCATCACGTCGAGCACGATCACGTCGTAGCGACCCCGGATGCCCTCGGCCAGGCCCGACTCGCCGTCGTGGCACATCGTGACGTCGAAGCCCTCGTCGTCCAGCAGGTCCGCCACCGCCTTGGCCAGGTCGTGGTCGTCCTCGATAACCAGGACCTGGCGGCGCTCCTCACTCATTTGAGGTAGAGGTTACCGTCGGGTCCCTCGACCACGGTGAGCTTCGTCAGCCCGTGCGGGGCCGGGCCCATGAGAACCGCGCCCGTGGTCAGCTGGAACTCGCTGCCGTGGCACGGGCAGGCCAGCACCTGGTTGGCCGCGTAGTAGCCCACGGTGCAGCCCGCGTGCGGGCAGACCGCGTTGTAGGCCTCGAACTGGCCCTTGACCGGCTGGACCACGATGCCCGGATCGCCGCTGCTGGGGATCTGGAACTGGGCCGCCTGGCCCACCGGGACGTCCTTGACCGGGCCGAGCAGCGTGCCCAGCGCCGAGGCCGATGGGCCCGAGGTGCTCGCGGGTGTGCTCGCGGGTGTGCTCGTGGACGGCGTGGTGCCCGAGGAGCTCGCCGGCGCGCCGAGCTGGTTCGGCCCGCTCGCGGGCTTGGCCCCGCCGATGGCCCGGCCCACGCCGGCCACCGCCGCGGCCCCCAGCACCGCCGTGCCGCCGATCATGGCCGCCGCCGCCGTGCCGAGCACGAGGCTGCGCCGCTCGACGGCGTCAATGCTCACGCGCGAGATGAACGGCGCTCGGGGCCCGAGCAGGACCGGACAGACCGCGGCCTCGCAGCGCAGACCCTCACGCGCGTTGCAGCGACCGCGATTGAAGTGCCCGCACAGCTGCTGGATGGTCGCGAAGGGCACCGGCACGAGGCCGGGTGCGGGAGCGGCCTCGGCCTTGGCCGCGCGCGTGGCGATCCAGGCGTCCACCGAGAGCCGCGTGCCCCCGCCGGCGAGCACGAAGGGCAGCCACGCGAAGAAGAAGACGATGTCGGCTCCGGTGAAGTACGGCGACGCGTGAAAGCTCACCGTCAGGAAGAGCACGAAGGACAGGATCGCCCCACCCAGGGCGGCCGCGCGCGTCCACAGCCCGACCAGCACCCCGACGCCGATGAGCAGCTCGCCCAGGGCGATCGACCAGCCGATGGGCACCGCGAAGCGCAGCAGGTGACTCAGCAGGAAGCGGATCGGGCTCACGCGCGAGGAGGCCAGCATCTGGGCCTGGATCGAGATCGGGCTCGCCACGTGGAAGAAGTTCGGGTTGGCCAGCTTCTGCAGCGAGGCGTAGACGAACGTCGCACCGAGGAAGATCCGCAGCGGCAGCAGTGCCCACTCGCTCAGCGCCCAGGCGCGCACGGGTGCGTTGAGCGGCAGGCGCCGCTCGGGCACGCGAGAGCGCGTGGGAAACACCGGTCGGGTCGAAGCCATGCACCATCGTGGCACACGTCGGCGCGCGCGAGCAGCCCACGGCCCCCGGCGAAGTCGACAAGAATGGACCGATGACCGCCTCGATCGTGAGCTCGCTGATGAGCCACCTGCAGCACCTGCCCGGCGGACTCGTCTACGGCATCGTCGCGCTGCTGGTCTTCGGCGAGGCGGCGCTCTTCATCGGCTTCGTGCTGCCCGGGGAGACCTCGGTGATCGTGGCCGGGGTCGTGGCCAGCCGGGGCCACGTGAACATCCTGGCCTTGTGCGCCCTGGTGGTGCTGGCCGCGGTCATCGGCGACTCGGTGGGCTACGCCGTGGGCAGCCGCTACGGCGAGCAGCTGCTCAAGCTGCCCGTCATCCGCCACCGCCAGGTCGCCCTGCAGCGGGCCCTGGAGGGTCTGCGCCAGCGCGGGCCGATCTACGTCTTCATCGGGCGATTCACCGCATTCCTGCGCGCCGTGATGCCGGGCCTGGCCGGCATGAGCAAGATGCACTACCGGCGATTCCTGGTGGCCAACGCCACCGGCGGACTGCTCTGGGGCGTCGGCTACAGCCTGCTCGGCTACTTCGCCGGCTCCGCGCTGTCCACGATCGAGTCGTGGGCCTCCTGGGCCGGCATCGGCCTGCTCGTGCTCGTTATCGGCGCCGCGCTCGTGCTGCACCGGCGCCGCCGGGCCCGCGAGGCGGCCAGTGACGAGGCCTGGCTGGCCGGCCACGCCGAGGGCCCGATCGACTGATTGCTAGCGTCGGGTCAGCACCCTGAGGAGGTACGTATGGCCGACGAGATCCTGTCCGAGCGTCACGCACACGTCGAGGTCCTCACGATCAACCGTCCCGAGGCGCGCAACGCCATCAACCGTGCGACGGCCCTGGCCCTGGAGGCCGCCCTGGAGGCCGCCGAGTCCGACGAGGACGTCGGGGTGATCGTGCTCACGGGCGCGGGCGACAAGGCCTTCTCGGCCGGCATGGACCTCAAGGCCTTCGCCGCCGGGGAGGTGCCCATCACCGAGCACGGCTTCGCCGGCATCACCAACCGCACGCTGGTCAAGCCGCTGATCTGCGCGGCCAACGGCTCAGCCCTGGCCGGGGGCTTCGAGATCATGCTCAGCTGCGACATGGTCATCGCGGCCGGCCACGCCGTCTTCGGCATCCCCGAGGCCACGCGCGGGCTGATCGCCGGTGGCGGCGGGCTGATCCGCCTGCCCAAGCGAGTGCCGCCGGCGGTGGCCTACGAGATGGCCCTGACCGGGGACCCGGTCTCGGCCACGCGGGCCTACGAGCTCGGCCTGGTCAACGCGGTCGTGGCCTCCGAGTCGGTGCTCGCCGGCGCCCTGGCGCTGGCCGAGCGCATCGCGGCCAACGCGCCGCTGGCGGTGCGCGAGTCCAAGCGCGTGATGCGCGAGGCGCGCGAGCTCAACGAAGCCGAGGCCTGGAGCGTGAGCGACGTGGCCTTCCGCATGATCGGCCAGAGCGCCGACGCCCTCGAGGGCGCGCTGGCCTTCGCCCAGAAGCGCAGCCCCGTCTGGAGCGGCCAGTGACGGGCACCCTGCAGCTGGCCGGCTGGCTCACCGTCACGCGCCTGAGCCTGCACGTGCTGGCCGCGTCCATCTGGGTCGGCGGCACGCTGGTGCTCGCCGGGCTCGTGCCCACGGTGCGCGAGTTCGACGGCGCCACCGTCAAGGTCGCGCGCGCCTTCGCCAAGATGAGCTGGCCCGCCTACTGGGTGCTCATCGCCACCGGAATCTGGAACTACCTGGCCGTCGCGCACGGCACGATCGCCGCGGACTGGATGATCGTCTTCAGCGTCAAGATCGTCGCGGTCGCCGCGGCCGGCTACCTCGGCTACCGGCACACGCGCGCGCGCAGCGCCAGCGCGCGCGGGGCCTACGCCGGCATCTCGGCGCTGGCCTCGGTGCTGGCCCTCGTGCTCGGCGTGGCCCTGGCCGGCTGAGGCTCACCACACCCGCGCCTCGGGCTGGCCCGCTCGCTAGCCAAGGTGCACCGCGATCGCCGAGGCGAGAGCGGCCAGGATGACCACGACGAAGAAGGGCGCGCGCGCCAGCAGCGCCACGGCCGCCACGCCCAGGCCGATCGCACGGTGATCGATTACGACGCGCGTCTTGTCCACGAGGCCCTCGGCCACCACGAGCGCACTCAGTAGGGCCACCGGGACGTACTCGTTGATGCGCCGCAGGCGCTCGTTGGCCAGCCAGCGCGCGGGCACCAGGTGCCCCAGGTACTTCAGGCCAAAGGCCGTGGCCCCGGTGAGGATCACCACCCACCAGCGCGTCACCGCTCGACCCAGCCCGCCACCACCGCCACCAGGGTCGTGGCCACGATGTTGAGCCCCGCCGGCACCACCGGGCTGATCAGTGCGCAGAAGCCCATCGCCGCGAGCGCCACGCCGATGAGGCGCCGGTCCGCGAAGCGGCGCCACACCAGGGCCAGGAACGCCGCGGGCACCGCGGCGTCAAGACCCCAGCGCGCCGGGTCCCCCAGCAGGTGCGCCCCACTCGCCCCGGCAAGCGTGGCCAGGTTCCAGAAGAGGTAGACGCCCCCGCCGGTGAGCCAGAAGCCCTGGACCACGGCGTGGCGTCCCTCGCCCTCCTGGCCCAGGGCCACCCCGGTGGACTCGTCGATGGTCAGCTGGGCCGCCAGCACTCTTCGCCAGCCGCTCACGCCCAGGCGCGGGGCCATCTGCACCCCGTAGAGGGCGTTGCGCACGCCCAGCAGGCTGGCCGCGGCCACGGCGCTGAGCGCCGAGCCGCCCGCGCCGATGACGCTGACCGCGGCGAACTGGCTGGCCCCGGTGAAGGCGATGAGCGAGAGCAGGCAGGTCTGCCACACGCTGAAGCCGGCGGCCACCCCGGCCGCGCCGAAGGCCACCCCGTAGGTGCCCACCGTGACGGCCACGCTGCTCGCCACGCGCAGGGTGGGCCGGTGCAGGGGCATCTCCCTAGTCTGGCCGGTGCGCCGTGCGCCCCAGGCGGTACGCTGTGGAACGTATTAAAGGAGACGGCAGTGTTTCTCGGCGAGATCTTTGGCCCCGATCTGTTGATCGTGGTGATTGTGGTGGCGGTGCTCATCTTCGGCGGTAGCGCGATCCCCAAACTGGCTCGCAACCTCGGTTCGGCCAAGACCGAGTTCGAGAAGGGCCTGAAGGAGGCCAAGGGCACCAGCGCCGCGGCCAAGGACGCCGCGGAGCCGACGTCCGAGGGCGAGACCAAGTAGTCCCACGTGGACATCGTCGAGCTCGCTGATCGCCTCTGGCGCGGCGAGGCCTCGACGGCCCAGCACCACCCGGTCGTCTTCACCAGCGAGCTGGTCGAGGTGACCGACGGCGTGGCCTTCCTGCCGGCCTTCGCCAACTGCACGGCGCTGAGGACCGAGGACGGCCTCGTCATGGTCGACACGGGCTCGCCGTTGTCGGCCCACGCCGTGCACACCCAGATCCGGGCCTGGTCGCGCTCACCCCTGCACACGGCGATCTTCTCGCACGGGCACATCGACCACGTCTTCGGCGTGGGGGCCTTCGACGAGGAGAACGAGGCGGCCCAGCGACAGCGCGTGCGCGTGCTGGCCCACGAGCACCTGCCCGCGCGCTTTGAGCGCTACGTGCTCACCGCGGGCTACAACGAGGTCGTCAATCGCCGCCAGTTCGGCGTCGACAACCTGATCTGGCCGCGCGAGTACCGCTTCCCCGACGAGACCTATCGCGACGAGCACCACGTCGAGGTCGGCGGGCTCGCGCTGCAGCTGCGCCACGAGAAGGGCGAGACCGACGACGCGACGGTCACCTGGATCCCCCAGCGAGGCGTGCTGTGCACCGGTGACCTCTTTATCTGGTCGAGTCCCAACGCCGGCAACCCCCAGAAGGTCCAGCGCTACCCCGCCGAGTGGGCCGCCGCGCTGCGGCGCATGGCCGAGCTGAACGCCGAGATGCTCCTGCCCGGGCACGGCCTGCCGGTCATCGGGCCCGCGCGCGTCGCCCAGGCCCTCGTCGAGACGGCCGAGTACCTGGAGAGCCTGGTCGCCCAGACCCTGGCGCTGATGAACGCCGGCGCGCGCCTGAGCGAGATCCTCGAGACGGTGCGTGCGCCGGCGCACCTGGCGGATCGGGCCTTCCTGCAGCCGGTCTACGACGAGCCCGAGTTCATCGTGCACAACATCTGGCGCCTCTACGGCGGCTGGTGGGACGGCAACCCGGCGAGCCTCAAGCCCGCGCCCGAGCGCGTTCTGGCCGCCGAGGTGGCCGCGTTGGCCGGCGGCGCGCGCCGCCTCGCCGCGCGCGCCGAGGAGCTGGCCGGCGAGGGAACCGACGAGGCGCTGCGCGTGGCGGGTCACCTCATCGAGCTGGCCTGGCTGGACAGTCCCGGTGATGCCGGCGTGGCCGGCGCGCGCGCGGCGATCTTCGCCCAGCGCGCGAACCTCGCCAGCTCGACGATGGCCAAGGGCGTCTTCAACTGGGCCGCGCGTGAATCCACCGGCTCGCGCTTCTAGGTCGGCCCCACCAAGATAAGTACTTTCACAACTTCCGCCCCGAGACGCCAAAGTGACCCCACTACTGTCGATGCGTGGATTCACCCGCCCTGTCCCCACAGGGTGTAACGGCTCGAGCGGGCAGATGGCGTCGGCTGCGCCGAGCCGCTGCACTCCCCGTTGCCGCCCTCGCGCTGTCCGGGTGCACCGTGCCGTCCTTCGGCGCCAAGCCCGGGGACACGACCAGCTCGCGCTCGGTCTTTCACCTCTGGCAGGGCTTCTCGATCGGCGCCGTCGTCATCGGCGCGCTGGTGCTCGCGCTGCTGGGCTACGCGGTGCTGCGCTACCGGGCCCGCGGCGAGGCCATCCCGGCTCAGACCCAGTACCACATCCCCCTCGAGCTGGCCTACACGATAGTGCCGATTCTGATCGTCTTCGGCCTCTTCGCGGCGACGCTGGTGGTGGAGAACCGCGAGGTCGCCAACCCGCCGACGAAGGTCACGATCAACGTGAACGCCTTCCAGTGGGGCTGGAAGTTCTCCTACCCGGGCAGCTCGGCCGTCGTGGTGGGCCAGACCACCCAGGACCCGGTCATGGTCATGCCGGTCAACACCGACGTGCACATCAACCTGACCTCGACCGACGTGGTGCACGGCTTCTACGTCAAGGCCTTCAACTTCAGCCGCTACGCCCTGCCCGGCGTGGTGAACCAGTTCACCTTCCGCGCGCTCAACACCGGCACGTTCTTCGGCCAGTGCACCCAGCTGTGCGGGCTCTATCACTCCCTGATGTTCTTCAAGGTCAAGGTGGTCACGGACGCGCAGTACCAGAGCTGGCTGGCCAGCTTCTCGGGCAACACGAGCGCGGCCTACTCGTCCAGCAACGCCCTGAGCCAGCAGCTCAGCACGGGCGTTGCCACCAAGCAGACCCTGAGCTCGGGAGCCAAGTGATGACGGACCTACTGGAGCGACCGGCCGCCGCCGAGCACCCCGAGCCCGCCGAGCAGCACGGCCCGACCGGTCTGCTCAAGTGGCTGACCACCACCGACCACAAGGTCATCGGGCTGTCCTACACCATCACCTCGGTGATGATGCTGGTGATCGGCGGCGCGCTGGCCGAGCTCATCCGCGCCCAGCTCACGTCGCCGAACAACACGCTGGTCTCCTTCGCCCAGTACAACGAGCTGTTCACCATGCACGGCTCGGTGATGATCTACCTCTTCGCCGGGCCCTTCGCCTTCGGTGGGCTGGCCAACATCATCGTGCCGATCCAGATCGGCGCGCCCGACATGGCCTTCCCGCGCCTGAACGCCCTGTCGTACTGGCTCTACCTGACCGGCTCGATCACGATGCTGCTCGGCTTCTTCACCGCCGGCGGGGCGGCCAACTTCGGCTGGGTCGCCTACGCGCCGCTGTCGAACTCGCTCAACACGCCCGGGGCGGGGGCGGACCTGTGGATCGGCGGCCTGCTGCTGACAGGATTCTCGGCCATCTTCACCGGCGTGAACCTGGTGGCCACCATCTTCTACCTGCGCGCGCCGGGCATGACGATGTTCCGCATGCCGATCTTCACCTGGAACCTGCTGGTGACCGCGATCCTCATCCTCCTGGCCTTCCCGGTGCTGACCGCGGGGCTCATCATGCTCTACGCGGACCGACACTTCGGCACGCACATCTTCTCGGTGGCCGGCGGCGGGGTGCCGGTGCTCTGGCAGCACATCTTCTGGTTCTGGGGCCATCCGGAGGTGTACATCCTGGCCCTGCCCTTCTTCGGCATGGCCACCGAGATCTTCGCGACCTTCTCGAAGAAGCCCGTCTTCGGCTACAAGGGGATGGTCTTTGCCACCATCACCATCGCGGCGCTCAGCCTGGGCGTGTGGGCCCACCACATGTTCACCACCGGCGTGGTGCTGCTGCCCTTCTTCTCGATCATGAGCCTGCTGATCGCGGTGCCCACCGGCATCAAGATCTTCAACTGGATCGGCACGATGTGGCGGGGCCAGCTGTGGTTCTCCACCGCCATGCTCATGGCCATCGGCTTCCTGGTCACCTTCCTCATCGGCGGGCTGACCGGCATCTACCTGGCGAGCCCGCCGCTGGACTTCTTCACCCACGACACGTACTTCGTCGTCGCGCACTTTCACTCCGTGGTCATGGCCCTCGTGCTGGCGGGCATGGGCGGGCTCTACTACTGGGGCCCCAAGGTCACCGGCTACATGCTCAACGAGCGCATCGGCAAGGCCCAGTTCTGGTTCCTCTTCATCGGCACCCAGGTCTTCACCCTGCCGATGTACGCGCTGGGCCTGGACGGCATGCCCCGGCGCATGGCCGTGTACCCGCACGACCCGCAGTGGAAGGCCCTCAACGACGTGGCCAGCCTCGGCGCGCTGCTGATCGGCCTGTCGACGGTGCTCTTCGTGGTCAACCTGGTGGTCAGCTGGAAGAAGTACCCGGCCGGGGACAACCCGTGGGACGCCCAGACCCTGGAGTGGTTCACCACGTCGCCCCCGCCGCACCACAACTTCTACCGCCTGCCCGCGATCCGCTCCGAGCGGCCCACGTGGGACTACAACCACCCCGAGCACCGCGCCCTGGGCCACGGCACGCGCGAGGAGAGCCACTGATGCGCGTGGAAGCCAAGCTCCTGCTGGGCCTGGGGCTCTTCTTCGGCCTGATGTGCGCGGTGTACTGGAACTGGTCCCTGGAGAACGCCGGTGGCGTGATGATGTTCGCCGCCATGCTCCTGGGCTTTCTGCCCGGGGGCTACTACTACTTCTGGAGCCGGCGCATGAGGGCGCGCCCCGAGGACGACCCGAACGCCACCGCGGCCCAGGGCGCGGGTGTCGTGGGCACCTTCCCGGGCACCTCGATCTGGCCCTTCACGCTGGGCATGGGCGCCTTCTTCACGGTGCTGGCCCTCGTCTTCGGCATCTGGCTGCTCATCCCGGGCCTCGGCCTGGTGGGCTGGGCCGCCATCGGCGGGGTCTCCGAGAGCCGTCGCGGCGGGCGCGTCTAGGCCCCCCGGCTAGCCTGCGGGCGTGGCCGGACCCCGACGGCGGCGCCCTCGCCAGATCCTGATCCTCGGCTCCTGGGCGCTCATCGTGCTGCTGGGACTGGCGGCCAACGCCAACCTGGCCGGACGCCTCACGACCTCCCTGAGCGTGCCCGGCAGCGAGTCCGCGCGCGCCGAGGCCATCCTCGCCGCGCACTTCTCCGACAGCATCGAGGGCGACTTCAGCGTGGTGGCGCCCTCGAGCCGCGCGCACGCGGCGCGTGACGAGACGCGCCTCAAGGCCGCCGTGGCGGCCACGCCGGGCTTCATCCTGGCCCAGGTGCGCGTCGAGGGCGGCCTGCTGCTGGCCGGCATCACCAGCCCCTACTCGCTCAGCGAGGCGGCCGCGCGCACCGCGGCCTTTCGCCACGCGCTGGCCGCCGCGCACCTGAGGGGCGCGCTGGTCACCGGCCCGGCCGCCCTGCAGCACGACATCACCCCGGTGCTGGCGAGCGACCTGCACCGCGGCGAGCTCATCGGCGGCCTGCTGGCCCTGGCCCTGAGCGCCGCGGTGCTCGGTGTGGGCGCGATGGCCCTCGTGCCGCTGCTGGTCGCCGGCGCCGGCATCGCCCTGGCGCTGCTGGGCGCCCAGCTGCTCAGCCACCTCGTCAGCCTCGTGCTCTACACCCAGAACGTCGTCATCCTCGTGGGCCTGGGCCTCGGGGTGGACTACAGCCTGCTCTACCTGCGCCGCATCCGCGACGAGGCGGCCGCCGGGGCGAGCGACCCGCTGGGTGCCGCGGCCGGCGCGCGGCGCACGATCCTCGTGGCGGCCCTGGTGGCCACGACCGGCCTGGCCAGCATGCTCGCCGTGCCGGTGCCCTTCCTGCGCTCGCTCGGCGTGGCCGGTCTCGTCGTGCCGGGCGCCGCCGCCACCGCGGCCCTGAGCCTGGTGCCCGTGCTGGCGCGCGTGCGAGCACGCGCACGCACCCATCGCCGGGGCGCGGGCGCGGCCTGGGCGCGCCTGGCCCGCGTGGTCACGCGGCACCCTCGGCGCACCCTCATCGGCTCGCTGCTCGCCCTCGGGCTGCTGAGTGCGCCCGCCCTGGGCCTGTCGCTCTCGGCCGGCTCGCTCAGCGCGGTGCCCTCCGGGCTCGAGTCCACGCGGGCCCTCGCCCTCATCGAGTCCCACGTGGGCACCGGCGTCGTCGCGCCCCTGCAGATCGTGGTGTCCGACCCGACGGGCTCGGTCAACGCGGCGCGCGTGCAGCGCTCGCGCCTCGCCCTGGCGCGCGCGGTTCTGTCGATGAACGACGTCGAGGTCGTGGCCATCGGCGACGCGGCGCCCTACGTGGACGCCAGCGGGCACGACGCGCGCATCATCGTCGTGACCCGCCAGGACTTCACCTCCCCACTCACCAGCGAGCTCGTCGCCCACGTGCGCGCCGCGGTGGGCGCGGCGCACTTTCCCGCCGGCGTGAGCGTCGAGGTCGGCGGGGCGCCAGCCCAGGCGCGCGACTTCGTCGAGCGCATCGGCGCGGCCCTGCCGTGGGTGATCCTCGGTGCGCTCGTGCTGGCCGGGCTGGTGCTCTACCTCGCCTTCGCCTCGTGGCCCGTCGCGCTGCTGGCCATCGGACTCGACCTGATCTCGGTGGCCAGCGCCCTGGGCGTCATGGTCGGCGTGACCCGCTACGGCGTGCTGGCCGGCTTGCTGCACACCTACCGCGTCAACGCCGTGGAGGCCTGGGTGCCGGTCTTTCTCTTCGCGGTGCTCTTCGGACTGTCCATGGACTACGAGGTCTTCGTCGTGAGCGCTCTGGCCGAGGCGCGCGGCGAGGGCCTGCACGGCACGAACGCCGTGGCCCGGGCCCTCGTGAGCACCGGGCCCGTCGTCACCGGCGCGGCCGGGGTGATGGTGGCCGCGCTGGTGGGCCTGATCATCGGGCGCGTGGCCGGCCTGCAGGAGCTGGGTCTGGGCCTGGCGGCCGGGGTGGGCATCGACGCGCTGCTCGTGCGCACCCTCGTGCTGCCGGCCGCGCTGAGCCTGCTGAGCGAGAGAAGTGGGCCGCGGGCACCCGCTGGGAGTCGGGGTGCCCGCGGCCGAAGGGTGCCTACTTGACGATGGTGATGGCGAACTTGATCGACGGCACCTGGTAGCCCAGAGCCAAGCCCGGGAAGTCGCGCTGGTAGCTCAGCACCGGCAGCATGCCGTAGGGCGTGTTGGCGAACGAGGGCTGGTTGGTGTACAGCTGCGGGTACAGGTCGATGATGTGCACGCCCGGCGCGCCGGTGGCCATGAGGTGGATCACCGTGTAGCCCTGGGAGTTGAATCCACAGCCGTAGCCGATGAAGCTGTTGTCGTAGTCCACGGCCAGGGTGTTGTCCAGCTGGGTCCAGCCCACGCCCTTGAGCGAGATGGTCATCTCCTGACCAGCCTTGAAGGTGTAGGTGCCCACGCCGCTCTGGCCCGCGGCCAGCGCGTCGGCGCTCGTCGAGTTGGTCGAGGTGGCGATGCCCATGCTCACGAGCTTGCCGGCCTTGTTGTAGAAGGGCACGATGCTCTCCTGCACGTAGAAGGGCGTCTGGGCCTCGATCTTGCCCGTGGTCGGGTTGACGACCTGGATGACGTGCCAGCCGCCCAGCCCGTCGGGGATGGTGACGCTCGAGCTCAGTGAGCCGTTGCTCGCACTAGCGCTGCCCAGGGTCACGGACTGGAAGGCCCAGCACGAGGAGGTCGGACAGTTCACGCGGCTGCCCACGACCGTGGACCACACCAGGTTGTAGGGCCCCGTCGCGCTGAGTCCACTGACCGAGACGGTGGTCTTGGACTGCACCGGACCGGCCGAGGGCGAGAGCGTCTCGGTGGCCGAGCTGTTGGGGTCGAGTCCCGCGTTCGAGAGCGTCGTCACCTGGCTCAGCGTCGGCGTGAGCTTGTCGGGCCAGACGATCGTCGGCGCGAGCTTCAGGGTGCCCTTGGTCGTGGTGAAGATCGCCGAGGAGCCGTTGGCGAAGGGCACCGGGGACTGGATGATGTTCATGTAGAGGATGCCGATGCCGTCACCGACCTGGATCACGTGCTTGCCCACCGGGCCGGCCGCGCGAATCTGCACGCTGGCCGTGCCGCGGGTCCAGTTGGCCATGATCTCGCCGGTGAAATGGTTGTCCCACAGCACCGAGCCGCCACCGGTGTACAGCGAGGCGCCGATGCCGGTGTAGGTGATGGTGATGGGCGTGCCGATGGGCCCGCTCTTGGGGCTCACCGTGAGGGTGCGGAACAGCTCGAAGCCGCCGTGGGCCACGGCCACCCCGTTCACGACGGCGTAGATGTCGTGCGTGCCGCCGAAGTCAACCGGCACGGTCTCGGCGACCGAGAAGGACCCGGTGGCGCTCGTGGTCACCGTGGCCATGACGACGTTGAAGTTCGTCTGGGCCCGTCCGAGGTAGTTGACCGAGTTCGGCTCGGGGTCCACGTTCCAGGACACGTTGGCCGTCGACCACGTCAGCTCGACGTTCGTGTTGGCCGGAAGACCCGACCCGGCGACGGTGAAGGGCTTGCCCTCCACGCCCGAGTACGGGCTCAGGCTGAGGTTGGCGACGTTGCTGGCCACCGTGAAGGGTGCCGCCTTGACGCCCGTGAAGGGCAGCGCGGCGACGCCGGGGATGCTGGGCGCGGTCAGGGTCACGGGCGTCGGCGAGCTCGCGTCGGCGCCACTGGGCAGGGCGAAGAGCGTCAGGGCGAGCACCGAGCCGAGGCCCGAGCGCCCGGCCAGGCGTCCGACGCGTGATAAGGAGATCCTCATTGTTCTGATCCTTTTCAGAGGTGATGATTATGTGAGGGCGAGTACAGAAGTGCCCGGGCACGCGGCCCGGGCACTCTGGTGCTTAAACCTTGGGTACGGCGTTGAGCGTCAACTGCGATGGCGGGGCGGTGCCGGCCTGGGTGTAGGTGAACGTCGCGCCGGGGATGGCCTTCCTGATCACCTTGGTGCGCATCACGTACTTGCCGTTGGGCAGCTTCACGCGCACCCGCTTGGTGACCGCGGGCACCTTGACCGTGGTGACCACGATCTTGAAGTTGACGATGCCCAGCGTCGAGTAGCCGACCGTGGACCATCCGACCGTCCAGAAGGCGACCGTGCCGTGGTTGCCGTAGTTCATCGGCAGCGGCGTGGAGACGCCGGGGATGACGACGTTGGCACTCACGACGTTCTTCGGCGTCAGCGGCGTGCCGCCGGTGGCCACGTTGACGCCCGACATGCGGAAGACAACCATCTGGCCAACGTAGAACTCATTGGTCATCGCGCAGCCGATCGCCGGTGTCGGGGTGCCCCTGCTGCCCACCACTGTGTCGACGTTGAGGTAGATCGGCAGGTTCGACGCGCCCTGGATGGGCGGGCCGAGCGTCGTGGTCGTCGTTGGCGCGGTGGTCGTCGTTGACGTGGTCGTCGTCGTGTCGGCCCCGGCCGCCGCGACTCCGATCATCGACGCCCCGCTGAGGGCTATCGCCCCCGCCGTGGCTAGTGAGATAAAGCGCTTCATGAAGATGTCCTCCTGACTAAGACGCGCTACTTGCGAATGCTGATGACGCCCGAGAGGGACGCCTTGAAGGTGTCGGTCTCCGAGGAGCCGGCCTGGTTGGACTTGATCTGGAAGGTTCCGGAGATCTTGAGGGTCCCGCTGGCGCCCTTGTACTTGCCCAGGCCGCCGATCACCTTGGCCACGCCCGTCACCGTCACCGTGGTCGGGGCGCTCTCGGCGGCCGCGCAGGCCTTGGTGGTGCTCGACTGGACGACCCTGAGCAGGAGCTTGGAGCCCGAGCCGACGATGTAGCCGGTTCCCCACAGCGGGTCACACGTGCTGGACGTCGAGGCGGTGCCCGAGCCGGCCACCGTGCTCTTGCCCAGCCAGGTCCCGGTGCCGGTGCCCTTGACTGAGGTCGCCCGCACGGTGTTGGCCGACCAGAGCATCGCGATCGTGCCGGTGTAGGTGCCCTTGAAGTTCACCTTGACCACCTTGATCACGTGAGACACCGGCGCCGCGCTCGCCGCAGGGGCTGGCAGGCCGAGCGCGACACCGGTGAGACTGAGGGCGGCCACGGGGGCTACCACGACTCGGAGGAAGTTGCGTGTTGAGGTCATACAAAAAACGTATAGTTAATCAGTACAGATTTCAAATCAATTGGGGCTCTGATATAGATAGGAGTTACCTATGTTGAGCAGCCGTGAGTTGACGGTCCAGCAGCTGCGATGCTTCGTGGCCGTGGCCGACGAGCAGCAGTTCACCGCGGCCGCCGATGCCCTGCACGTGGCCCAGCCCTCGATCTCGAGCCAGATCCACCGCCTCGAGCAGATCCTCGGTGGGCCCCTGTTTCACCGCGACCAGCGCCCCATCACCCTGACCGACGCGGGGCGCGCCCTGCTGCCGGTGGCTCGACGAGTGCTCGGCGGGCTCGAGGACGTGATGACCGTGGTGGCCGAGGTCGGTGAGGTGCTGCGCGGCCAACTCACCCTGGGCGTGACGCCGAGCCTCGCGGCCACGCTGCTGCCCCACGCGTTGACCGAGTTCCACCGGCGCCATCCGGCGATCTCGCTGCGCGTGGTCGAGAGCGACACCGCCGAGATCACCCGTCGCCTCGAAGACGGCGAGCTCGACCTGGGCCTGGCGATCCTGCCCGTGCACGCGGCCAACGTCGAGTCGAGCGCGCTCGCCGACGAGCGACTGGTCGTCATCGTGGGCACGAGCCACCCGCTGGCCTCGCGCAGCAAGGTCAACCTGTTGGACCTCGCCGACGTGGAGATGATCGTCTTCGCCGAGGGCTACGGGCTGCGCCAGTCCATGCTCAGCGCCTTTCACTCCCTCGGCATCGCCCCGCGCGTGGCCCTCGACGGCGCCGAGATCGGCACGTGCTTCGCCTACGTCGCCGCCGGCCTCGGCGCGGCGATCGTGCCCAGTCTCGTGGCGACCACGCACACCGGCCTGCACGTTCTGCACCTGCAGTCACCGATGATCGAGCGCACCATCGGACTGGTGCGCTTGCGCAACCACCCGCTCTCGCGCGCGGCCACCGTCTTTGAGAGCGAGCTGCGCGACTACCTGCTCCAGCGCGGCTGGCCCGGACGGGCCCACTCCGAGCTCAGCGGACCCGGCGCGCTCGGCACCACGCACGCTGTGGGCGCGTGAGAACTTTTCATCCGCCGACGGGCCCCGGGGCCACATAGGACGGGGTTCTGACGTGGGCTAACTTGAGAGACGGCAAGGCCCGCCGGGTGGTGCAGACGGGCGCGGCGTCGTGCGGGAGGCCCCGCGACGAGAGAGAGCGAGGTGTCACGTGGCGACCGTGGAGCATTCGTCAAAGGTGGTCCTGGGCGGACGGCGGGGCGGGCCGGACGTGGCCACGCTGCGCCAGGACCGCTGGTGGGTTCAGCCGGTGGTCACCGTGTCGATCCTCACGTCCTTCATCATCTACTCGACGTGGGCGGCCTTTCAGAACAAGAACTACTACGTCGGCGCCAGCGCGCACCGCGACCTGATCAGCCCGTTCTACTCACCGTGTCTGGCCAACAGCTGCGAGCCCGGGGCGAGCCACGGGCTCATCCTGCACTTCTGGACGATCTCGCCCGCGCTGCTGATCCTGCTCTTCCCGCTGGGCTTTCGCATGACCTGCTACTACTACCGGCGCAGCTACTACCGGGCCTTCTGGTGGTCGCCGCCGGCCTGCGCGGTGGCCGACGGGCACAAGGAGTACTCGGGCGAGACCCGCTTCCCGCTCATCATCCAGAACGCGCACCGCTACTTCTTCTACTTCGGCCTCGTGCTGAACGTCATCCTCACCTACGACGCGATCCTGGCCTTCAACCAGCCGGGCATCGGCCTGGGCGTGACCGTCGGCACGCTCGTGCTGGTGGTGAACGCGGCGCTGCTGTGGCTCTACTCGCTGAGCTGTCACGCCTGCCGGCACATCGTCGGCGGCCAGGTCAAGAGCTTCAAGAAGCACCCCGTGCGCTACGCGTTCTGGACGGTGGTCTCCAAGCTCAACCCCAAGCACATGAACCTCGCCTGGACCTCGCTGATCTTCGTGGCCCTGACCGACGTCTACGTGCGCCTCGTCGCCTCCGGCGCCCTGACCGACTACCGCCTCTTCTAAGGATCTCATCGTGAACAGCCCCTACGAACACCACGACTACGACATCCTGGTCATCGGCGCCGGTGGCGCCGGACTGCGCGCGGCCATCGAGGCCAAGCAGCGCGGACTGAGCGTGGCCATCATCACCAAGTCCCTGCTGGGCAAGGCCCACACCGTCATGGCCGAGGGCGGCATGGCCGCGGCCATGGGCAACGTCTACTCCGAGGACAACTGGAAGGTCCACTTCCGCGACACCATGCGCGGGGGCAAGATGCTCAACAACTACCGCATGGCCGAGCTGCACGCCAAGGAGAGCCCCGACCGGGTCTGGGAGCTCGAGCAGTGGGGCGCGCTCTTTGACCGCACCGCAGACGGCAAGATCCTCCAGCGCGACTTCGGCGGGCACCGTTTCGCGCGCCTGGCCCACGTCGGGGACCGCACGGGCCTCGAGCTCATCCGCACCCTGCAGCAGAAGGTCGTCTCGATGGGCACCGACGTCTTCATGGAGTGCAAGGTCCTGCGCCTCGTGCACGACGAGAACGGGCGCGTCGCCGGGGCCGTGGCGTACTGGCGCCCCACGGGCGAGTTCGTGACCTTCTCGGCCAAGGCCGTCATCCTGGCCACCGGCGGCGTGGGCAAGTCCTGGAAGTTCACCTCGAACTCCTGGGAGTCCACCGGCGACGGGCACGCCATGGCCCTGTGGGCCGGCGCCGAGCTGATCGACATGGAGTGCATCCAGTTCCACCCCACCGGCATGGTCTGGCCGCTGAGCGTGCGCGGGCTGCTGGTGACCGAGGGCGTGAGAGGCGACGGCGGGGTGCTGCGCAACGCCGAGGGCGAGCGCTTCATGTTCAACTACGTGGCCGACATGTTCCGCGCCGAGACGGCCGAGTCCGAAGAGGAGGGCGATCGCTGGTACGAGGACCACTCGGCCGGACGACGCCCGCCGGAGCTGCTGCCGCGCGACGAGGTCGCCCGGGCGATCAACACCGAGGTCAAGGCCGGTCGCGGCAGCCCGCACGGCGGGGTCTTCCTCGACATCGCCACGCGCCGCTCGGCCGAGTTCATCCGCCGGCGCCTGCCCTCGATGTACCACCAGTTCATGGAGCTGGCCGGCGTGGACATCACGCGCGAGGCCATGGAGATCGGACCGACCTGTCACTACATCATGGGCGGCGTGAAGGTCGACGCCGAGACCGCGGCGACCAGCGTGGCGGGCCTCTTCGCGGCCGGCGAGGTCGCCGGGGGCATGCACGGGGCCAACCGCCTGGGCGGCAACTCGCTGAGCGACCTGGTCGTCTTCGGCCGGCGCGCCGGCATCGGGGCGGCCGAGTACATCGCGGGCGGCGCGGGGCCGAGCGGCTTCGACCTGGCCGAGGTGCAGACCGCGGTCAAGGACGCCCTGGCGCCCTTTGACAACGAGACCGGCGAGAACCCCTACGACGTCCAGCGCGACCTGCAGGAGATGATGCAGACCAACGTGGGCATCATCCGCACCCAGAGCGAGCTCGAGACGGCCAAGGAGGCCCTCGGCGAGTTCGCCGCGCGGGTGCGCAACCTCAAGGTCACCGGCGGGCGGGCCTACAACCCGGGCTGGAACCTGGCCACCGACCTGCCGAGCATGATCAGCGTGTCGCGCTGCACGACGCTGGGCGCCCTGGAGCGCAAGGAGTCGCGCGGCGGGCACACCCGCGAGGACTTCCCGAAGGCCGACCCCGAGTACGGCAAGTACAACTTCGTGCACTCGCTGAGCGGGGGCAACTTCGACGGGGAGATCCGCACCGAGCGCAGCGCACTGCTGGAGATGCCCGAGGAGCTGGCCCAACTGCTGGAGGAGGCGAAGTAATGGCGAACGTGACCGTCAGGGTCTGGCGCGGGGACGCGAGCGGCGGGGACTTCGAGGCCTACGCCCTCGAGAAGAACGAGGGCGAGGTCGTGCTCGACCTCATCCACCGCATCCAGGCCACCGAGGCCGGCGACCTCGCCTGTCGATGGAACTGCAAGGCCGGCAAGTGCGGCTCGTGCTCGGCCGAGATCAACGGCAAGCCCAGCCTGATGTGCATGACGCGCGTCGATGAGCTGCCCGAAGGCCCGATCACCGTGGCGCCCATGCGCACCTTCCCGATCATTCGGGACCTGGTGACCGACGTCTCCTTCAACTTCGCCATGGCCGCCAAGGTCCCGGCCCTGCTGCCCCCGCCGATGCCCGAGGGCGGCTACGTCATGTACCAGGAGGACGTCCAGCGCGGCCAGGAGTTCCGTAAGTGCATCGAGTGCTTCCTGTGCCAGGACGTCTGTCACGTCATCCGCGACCACGAGGACAACAAGGCCCACTACGCGGGCCCGCGCTTCTTCATCCGCTACGCGGAGCTCGAGATGCACCCGCTGGACACCAACGACCGACGCGACCTGGTGCGCGAGGAGATGGGCCTGGGCTACTGCAACATCACCAAGTGCTGCACCGAGGTCTGCCCCGAGCACATCAAGATCACCGACAACGCGATCATCCCGCTCAAGGAGCGCGTCGTGGACGCGCACTACGACCCGATCGCCTGGCTCGGGCGCAAGATCCGTCGGCGCACCAAGCGCAGCGCCGACGAGGCCGCGGTCCAGCCCGCGCCCTAGCCGGTGGCCTTCCTCAGCCCGGACTGGCTCGACGACCTCAACCAGCGACTCGCGCGCCACGCGGGGCCCGAGCTGACGTCGCGACGAGTCCTTCTCGTGATCCCCGACGCGCCCGAGGGTCCGCTGGCCCTGGCGCTCAGCCTCGGCGCCCAGAGCGCGCGCGTGGAGCGGGCCGACGCGTCGAGCGAGGCGGCGGCCCGCCTGACGCTGAGCTACGAGGACGCGCGCCAGCTGGCCGGTGGCGCCCTGACGAGCGCCGAGGCCCTGCGCCGCGGGCGCGTCAAGGTCCTCGGCGACGTCGAGGCGATCGTCGAGGCGCTCGAGTTCCTGCTCGGCGCGCACGGGCCCGCGTGAGGGACCTGCCCCTGTTCGAAGACGACCGGGCCGAGCCCGGGGTCATCGAGGCGACGATGCTGCACCGGCACGCCCCGGTGCTGGCCGACGTGGCGGTGCTGTGCTTCTTCAGCGACGTGCTCGAGGACCTCGCCGCGCGCGGCGAGCTCGTCGAGCGCTACCGACTGCGCAGCGAGATGGGCCTCAACCCCATCTACGAGCTCACCACGAGCGCCGGGAGCGTCTCGGTCGTGCACCCGGGCGTGGGCGCGCCGCTGGCCGCGGGCTTCGCCGAGGAGATGATCGGCCTGGGCGCGCGCACGCTGGTGGCCGTGGGTGGCGCCGGCGCGCTGATCGAGG
>JAJXUK010000003.1:0-8096 GCA_021782915.1 Actinomycetes bacterium
GAGCACGCTCACCTCGGGTGTCGTGCTCGGCACGCGCTTCCCGTAAGGGTTTGGCTTAGGGCCTCGGCGAAAGGTCACCTGTTGAACTCGGGACCGGGGATAACCTTGTCCTGAACTGCTTCCTGCGCCGCTGAGATTATTGACCCATCGGTCCAGGGATCCTTGCCAGATAAGGCGAGTGGCCGTGAGCTGGAGACCCCCCTTTCGATAAACATTTGTCTACCGCTGGTTGATAAAAGTACGATGCTGTTAGGAAGCGACTTCGACAAGCACCACCTGCGACGACGGCGGCGGGACATCTTCGCCGTGCTCAATCATCGACGCAATGTGCAATTCAATTGCCTCGTGGATGTTGGCGGTGACTTCTTCAACGGAGTAGCCCGCAGAAACGCAGCCCGGCAGGTCGGGAACGTACGCGCAGAGATTCGGTCCGGCATCCTCAATAATGACCGCGTACTTGCTCATCGCGACCTCCGCTCAAGACCTGCCTGCCTCACAATGCTAGCCAGTGTTGATTTCGAGAGCTCAATGCCCAACGCTCCGGGCACGGTCACTGATCCCTTCTTCTCCGCATGTCGGAAGATGCGATGACTTCCGGATTGCCTGACCTGAAACCAGCCGTCCGCGTTCAGTTCGCCAATCATCTCTCGCACCTTCACGACCACACAACAGTCGGAGGTCCGTCATTCCTCGATCCGGTATCTGTACGCATTCATAGGCCATGTGATCGAACGAGCACTCAAGCATTTCGAAAGCAGAGAGTTGGGTCTCGCGATCGGTCCTCGCCACGCGGACAAAGCGAATCGAACGGGCGTAGAGATCCCATGAGCCGTCTCGGCCACGTGGAGACCTGTTACGGTTCCTTGACACGGGGGTAGCAGGTGAGCAATACCGATAAGAAGCGATGGAGAAGGGTCCTTTCGATATCGTTGCCCTACCTTGAACCAGGCGAGCGCGTCAGAAGTTTCGCGCCGGTCCAGACCTTTAATCCACTCTGAATGTTCTCGTACCTGCCGCTATTACTCATTGAACCCTTCCATCGATCATGGTCTTCCATTCATCTTCGGCGCCTGCATCATCGTTCTCATCGTCTTGTATTTCACGGTCTGGAATAGGAAGAGCATGAGTCGGATCGTGGTCATCACGGATCAAAGGGTTCTCGTCTGGGCGACCTTCGGCCCGCTCGGCGGAGAAACGGAGTTCCTTCGTGATTGCCCCGTGAGACAACGATTGGTTCGGCGTCTGGCAATTGGTGGAAGAGTTTTAACACGTTAGGCGAACGTCTCTATCTGGCATGGCCAAGTCGGGATGGCGAAGAGCAAATAGGAGCAAGGGCCTAATTCGTAGGCGGTCACCACACACACCTTCCCCTACCGGACCTAATACCTCTCAATCAATGAGACCGAGTTTCTATGAAAAAACGGTAGACATTCGTCTCGCGTCGCTCGAAGCCCACCTTCTGGTACAGCGAGTTGGCGGCCTCGCGCGAGGGCCGACTGGTCAGATCCACCTCGCTCAGTCCCCGCTCGGACGCGTGTGCCACGGCGGCGCGCGTGAGAGCCTCACCGGCTCCCAGACCCCGTGCCGCGCCGTCGACGACCACGTCCTCGATCCAGGCTCGCCGGCCCGTCGGGATGTCGAAGACCACCAGGCTGAGAACCCCCACGATGCGCGCCTCGGCGCGCGCCACGAAGAGCGTGAGCGCGTCCTGTCCGAGCAGGTCCGCCAGAGAAGCCAGATCCAAGGCTCCCGCGCGACTCGACAGCTGAGGCAGGAGCCGGTTCATCGCCTCCAGCAGCTCGTCGGTAGCCGCCTCGGCGACGGCGACGTCGACACTCACGACTCGCCTCGCCACACCGGGCGGCGCAGATCGTCGTAGTAGACGTCACGAAACTCCCCGTCGATGGCGGCGAAGACGGGCTCGCCCCAGCGCTCGGCGCCCAGGGTGCCCGCGGGCAGGGCGTGGCGAGAGAACCAGCCCAGATCGCGCACCTCGAGCGGGTGCGCGCGCAGCTCACCGCCGGTCGCGCGACAGAGGAAGAGCAGCGAGTAGAGCGGGATGCGCGAGGCGCCCAGGCGCATGCCGTCGAGCACCCCGATGAGCCGCTCCACGCGCACCTGGACACCCGTCTCCTCCTCGACCTCCTTGGCGACCACCTCGGGCGCCGAGTAGCCGATGTCGCACCAGCCGGTCGGGTAGAGCCATACGCCCGAGTCCGCGCGCTGGATCAGCAGCAGCTCGCCCTCGTCGTTGGCCACCGCCGCTCCGACGGCGACCTTGGGCGTCGCGTAGCCGGGCACGCCGTGGCCGATCTCCCTCATCCACTCCACCACGATCCCGTCGGCGTCCGCGACGCCCTCGAGGCCCTCGTCGGCCGCCGCGCGGATGTCCGCGGCGATCTTGAGCACCTCCTCGAAGCGCTCGCGCTCGTACTGGCTCTCGGTGAAGCCCAGGCCCGTGCGTGCCACGCCGGCGAGCGACTCGGCCCAACGCCGCAGAGTCTTCTCGGGAACGCCCGCGTCCATGCCTAGGCCGTGGCCGCGTCGAGCACCGTCTCCAGGTCGCCCACCAGGCCGGTGTAGAAGGGACCGAACTCGCCGTAGAGCGTCGAGGCCTCGTCGAAGCGCATGGAGTAGACGCAGTCCTTCAGGTCGTCGGGATGCAGCGCGAAGAGCGTGACCCCCCACTCCCAGTCATCCAGGCCCGTCGAGCCCGTCACCAGCTGCAGCACGCGTCCGCGGAACTTCTTGCCGCTCGCGCCGTGCTCGCGCATCATCTCCTCACGGCGCGCGTAGTCCTGCGCGTACCAGTTGTGCACCTCGCCGCGGCGCTTGGACATGGGATAGAAGCAGAACGCGCTCATGCCCTCGGGCGGCAGCACTGGGTACAGGCGCGCGTTGAGCATCGCCTCGGGCATGCCCTGGGCGTACTCGCTCACCTCGGTGAGCGAGACGTAGCTCTCGGAGATCTGCAGGCCGGCGTCGCGAATGGCCGACTGCAGTCGGCGCAGGGCCCACAGGTCCTCACCCAGGATCATGAAGGCCACGTCGGCCTTGGCGCCCAGGAGCGCCGCGGTGATGATCTGCACGCCCTCGGCGCGGGCCTTCTCGATCGCCGCGCTGAGTTCGGGACGGTCCACCACGTCCACGACGTGACAGAACAGGTGCAGGACATTGAGCCCGCGCGTGGGGCTCAGGGGCTCCGGAGTCGTCATGGGGCCATGCTAGGAGCGAAAAAGCCCGAGGGCGCCGCGACGACTCGCGGCGCCCTCGGGCGAACGTGTCGGGTCGACTTAGTAGTCGTCCATGCCGCCGCCGGGCATCGCCGGGGCCTTCTCCTCTGGCTTGTCCACGATGACCGCTTCGGTGGTCAGGAAGAGCGCCGCGATCGACGCCGCGTTCTGCAGGGCCGAGCGCGTCACCTTGGCCGCGTCGATGACGCCGGCCTTGATGAGGTCCTCGTACTCACCGGTCGCGGCATTGAGCCCCTCGGTGGCCGAGTTGAGGTTGCGCACCCTCTCGACCACGACGCCGCCCTCCAGGCCCGCGTTCACCGCGATCTGAGTCAGCGGAGCCTCGACGGCCTTGGCCACCAGCTTCGCGCCCGTGGCCTCGTCACCGACGAGTGTGGCGACGACGGCCTCGATGGCACTCTTGGCGCGCAGCAGGGCCACGCCACCTCCGGGCACGACGCCCTCCTCGATGGCCGCCTTGGTCGTGGAGACGGCGTCCTCGATGCGGTGCTTCTTCTCCTTGAGCTCGACCTCAGTCGCCGCGCCGACCTTGATGACGGCCACGCCGCCCGAGAGCTTGGCCAGGCGCTCCTGGAGCTTCTCGCGGTCGTAGTCCGAGTCCGTGTTGTCGATCTCGGCCTTGATCTGCGAGATGCGACCCTTGATGTCCTCCTCGGCGCCGGAGCCCTCGACGACGGTGGTCTCGTCCTTGGTCACCACGACCTTGCGGGCCGATCCCAGCAGCTCGACACTGGTGTTCTCGAGCTTCAGGCCGACCTCCTCGGAGACGACCGTCGCGCCCGTGAGGATCGCCATGTCCTGGAGCATCGCCTTGCGCCGCTCGCCGAAGCCCGGGGCCTTGACGGCCACGGACTTGAAGGTCCCGCGGATCTTGTTGACCACCAGGGTCGCCAGCGCCTCACCCTCGACGTCCTCGGCGATGATCAGCAGCGGGCGGCCCGACTGCATGACCTTCTCGAGCACCGGCAGCACGTCGCGCACCGCGCTGATCTTGGTGGCGACCAACAGGATGTACGGGTTCTCCAGCACCGCCTCCATGCGCTCGGTGTCGGTGGCGAAGTACGGCGAGATGTAGCCCTTGTCAAAGCGCATGCCCTCCACGAGGTCCATGTCCATGCCGAAGGACTGGCTCTCCTCGACGGTGATGACGCCGTCCTTGCCCACGCGGTCGATCGCGTCGGCGATCATCGAGCCGATCTCGGTGTCGGCCGCCGAGATCGAGGCGACCTGGGCGATCTGCTCCTTGGTGTCGGCCGGGGTGGCCAGGGCCTGCAGTGAGGCGACCGCGGCCTCCACGGCGGCCTCGATGCCCTTCTTCAGCGACATCGGGTTGGCCCCGGCAGCCACGTTCTTCAGGCCCTCGCGGACCATGGCCCAGGCCAGCACTGTTGCCGTCGTCGTGCCGTCACCGGCCACGTCGTCGGTCTTCTTGGCCACTTCCTTGACCAGCTCGGCTCCGATGCGCTCGAAGGGGTCCTCGAGCTCGATGTCCTTGGCGATCGAGACGCCGTCATTGGTGATCGTGGGTGCGCCCCACTTCTTGTCCAGCACGACGTTGCGTCCCTTGGGCCCCAAGGTGACGCGCACGGCGTCGGCCAGCTTGTTCATGCCGCGCTCGAGCGCGCGACGTGCCTCTTCGTCGAATGCGATCAGTTTCGCCACTGTGTCCTCCAGAATCGGGGCACCGAACGTGGTGCGTAGTCGATATTAGCAGTCGACTCTGGAGAGTGCTAACGCCTAGCCGCCGGCGACGGCCGGCACCAGCGACACCGTCTGGCCGGCGGCCAGGGCCGTGTCCAGCCCGTCGAGGAAGCGCACGTCCTCGTCAGCGACGAAGACGTTGACGAAGCGCCGCAGCGCGCCACGGTCGTCCAGCACGCGCGACGCGATGCCCGGGTACGCGGCGTCGACGGCCTCAATGGCCTCGCGCACGGTCTGGGCCTCGACGTCGACCTCACCGGCGCCGCCGACGAGCACGCGCAACTGGCTGGGCAGGCGCACCACGACGCTCACGACGCGCCCGCCAGGGTGAACTCAGCCAGCGCGGCCTCAGCGGCGCTGAGGGTGGGCGCAATGGTCGCGCTGACCGTGGCGGTGTCGACGATGACGTCGAGGGTCTTCAGTCCGTGTCCGGAGATGATGGCGACAGTGGACTTGCTCGGATCCAGCGTGCCACGCCGAATCATCTGGCGCAGCGAGGCGATGGTCACGCCGCCGGCGGTCTCGGCGAAGACGCCCTCGGTGCGCGCGAGCAGCCCGATGCACTCGAGGGTCTCCTCGTCTGAGACCGATCCGCAGTCCCCGCCGCGCGCGCGCAGCTCGTCGAGCACGTAGGGCCCGTCGGCCGGGTTGCCGATGGCCAGGGAGCGAGCGATCGTGTGCGGGCGCTGGGGCGTCACCACGTCGGCGCCCTCGGCGAAGGCCGTGGCCACCGGCGAGCACCCCGTGGCCTGAGCCCCGAAGAGCACCGGCGCCGGGCCCTCGATCAGGCCCAGCTCGAGGAACTGGGAGAATCCCTTGGCCACCTTGGTGAACTGGCTGCCCGAGGCGATGGGCACGACGACCTGGTCCGGCGCCCGCCAACCCAGCTGCTCGGCGATCTCGAAGGCCAGCGTCTTGGAGCCCTCGGCGTAGTAGGGGCGCAGATTGACGTTGGCGAAGGCCCAGTCCTCGTGCTCGGCCACCAGCTCCACGCACAGTCGGTTCACGTCGTCGTAGTTGCCCTCGACGCCCAAGACGGTGCCGCCGAAGATCGCGGCCATGGCGATCTTGGACTTCTCGAGATCCGACGGGATGATCGTGACGCTCGGCCAGCCGATGGCCGCCGCGTGCGCGGCGACCGACGTGGCGAGGTTGCCCGTGGAGGCACAGGCCGCGGTGCTGAAGCCCAGTCGCCGCGCGCTCGAGAGGGCGACGGAGACCACGCGATCCTTGAACGAGCCGGTCGGGTTGCGCGTGTCGTCCTTGAGCCAGAGCTCCGCGAGCCCGAGCTCCTCGGCCAGCCGGTCGGCCCGGCGCAGCGGCGTCCAGCCCGCGCCCAGGTCCACCGGGGCCTCGCCCGGATCCGGCAGCAGGGCGCCGTAGCGCCACATCGACAGTGGGCCGGCCTCGATCGAGGCTCGCGTGAGCACCCCGCGCGCCGCGACCAGGTCGTAGGCGACCTCGAGGGGCCCGAAGCAGAAGTCGCACGAGTAGCGAGCCTCGGCGGGATAGGTGGTGCCGCACTCTCGGCAAATAAGACCAGTGGCGAAACTCATAACTCCCTTTTCATCGCACGGGCTTTGGCACCTGATGCGAAGAAACTCCCCGCACTGGTTGTCGCGACGTCGTAGGGCCCGTCCCTCAGTCGCTCTTGATGACGCTTCCATAGTGGCCGACCGGCGAGCGGCTGTCAAGTGCGGGTCCCGACGCCGTCCCCTAGCCTGCAGGTCATGCGCCGCGAGGAACCCTGGACGCTCGGACCCGCGGAGCTGGGGAGCGCCGACGCACTCACGCGAGAGACGCCCCCGAGCCTCGCGGTCGTCGTCCCGGCGCGCGATGAGGCCCGCACCCTCGGGCCCATCCTGGGCGCGGTCTACGCGTCCAATCTGGTCGACGAGGTGGTGGTGGTCGACGACGGCTCGCGTGACGACACGGCTGACGTGGCCCGGGCGGCCGGCGCGCGCGTGCTGGAGCTCGACGGGCGCGGCAAGGGCGCCGCGATGGCCGCCGGACTGGCCGCGACGACGAGCGAGCTGGTCGTCTTCCTCGACGGGGACGTGACCAGCCCCGTGGACCAGTACGTCGCGCGACTCGCGTACCCGCTCGTCGTCGACGAGGACGTCCAGCTGGTCAAGGGTTACTACGAGCGGCCCCTCGGTGAGGCGCCCCTCGGTGGCGGGCGGGTGACCGAGCTGACCGCGCGGCCCATCCTGTCCCTGCTGCACCCCGCGCTGGCGGGCCTCTATCAGCCCCTGGCCGGAGAGACCGCCGCGCGGCGCGAGGCGCTCAGCGCGATCGAGTTCGAGCCCGGCTACGCGGTGGAGATCGGCCTGCTCATCGACGTGGCTCGCAAGTTCGGGCCCGGGAGCCTGGCCCAAGTGGATCTGGGCGTGCGCCGGCACCGCAATCGCAGCCTCGACGAGTTAGGCCCAATGGCGCGCGACGTCCTGCGCGCGGTGCTGGAGCGCTCCGGCGTCGCGCTGCGCGCGGACTGATCAGCCGCCGGCGACGTCGGGTCCGAGGATCACGATCACGTTGTCGCCCGAGGCCCCGGGCACCGGGCTCGAGTGACCCAGGGGCACCACCGCCGAGGTCGGGACCTTGATCTCACTGGCGATCCGCTGGGCCGCCCACTGGTAGCCGGCGCCGAAGTAGACGAGGGTGCGCGTCGCGTGGTGCGGGGCGTTGATCTCGGTGAGCGTGTCCCAGCCGAGCACCAACAGCTTCTGGGTGTAGGTGTGCGCGAGCCCGGTCACCAGCGTCCCGTTGGCGACCTGGACGCGCACGCGCGAACGCGCTGGGCGCACCGTGGTGGTGGTGGTCGCGTGGGTCCCGGGCGCGGTGGTCGTGCTCGTCGGCGCGACCGAGTTCGTGGTGGGCGCCGAACTGCTGGGGCGCAGGACGAGGAACGTGGCTACGACGAAGATCACGAGCAGTGTCAGGACCACCCCGAGGCGGGGCTGGTAGTGCGATCCAGTGACCGGGGGCTCCTCGGGGGCGCTCATCGGCCACACTCTAGGCCGTGGACCTCGCGAATCACTAGCCTGGGACGACCGGCCGGTGTGGCGCAGTGGTAGCGCAGGCGATTTGTAATCGTCAGGTCGTGGGTTCGAATCCCTCCACCGGCTCCACGGCTGGCTC
>JAJXUK010000003.1:8106-98524 GCA_021782915.1 Actinomycetes bacterium
GGTACTTCCGAGAGCGTCACACGTGGCTAGTCAATGCGATGGCCGCCCAGTACTCGCACGGCATGACGGCCACCACGAAGTGAGCCAACCAATGTTCGAATCCCTCCACCGGCTCAATCAAGGACGAATCGACGCCCCAGGAACCATAACGACCCCAGCGCTTAGGCAAGTCGCGAGCGTCATCTTCGACCACCTATTTCGACGATTCGTCCGAGGATCTCCAGGTCAAACTGATCACGCGGCGACCCGCGACCAGTCCGCCAAACAGAACTTCACCGCGAGAGTCAGGTCGACGGATCGCGCAGTCAGGCGTCTCGCGGCTAGCCCATGGCTAGCCATTTCCTATCCGATCTGGACCCAGTCAGTTGTCGAACGAGGCCACAACGTCGCCAGAAACTCACCCGGAGCAGCGCTCGGCCGAACTTCGAAGGCACGATTGCGAGGGGAGAACTCTACGCGAGACTGCCCCGAGAAGTTCGCGGTCTCTAACTATTCTGACGACCGCAGCAAACCTGACCGAATGATGTGCACGGATTCCGGCCCGCCGGCACCGTTCGCCGCGAACCTAACCGAGAAGGGGGCCTTTGGCATGACCGCCGAAGTGCGGTTGTGTCCCGAGGAGGCAAAGCGCTGGCTATGTGACTGATGGCCTGAAATCAACAACATGCATTACTTTCTGAGCTGCAAAAGTTGCTTCAATATCGCTCCAATTAAAGGAGTGGGAGTTCAACACTAGCACTGTGAGTAGGAGCGCCTCAGCAACGACTCTCGGAGCAGAGATAGATCCAGGCTCCGGTTGGACAAAGAATCGTGCGACAGCATCTGGAGTCAATTCACACTCACGAATCCGTACGACCTTACGTGAAAGGCGTTCACCATTCAGTTCCCCAACATTCGGAATGAGTCCTTCGGGCATCCTCCACTCTCCGCACAAGGTTGTTGTCCCTAACCGAGTATCGCGGGTTACCCCGAAGAACTCCATAACCTCGGCGTTCGTTGCCGCACCAATCCTAGGAAAGCCCAGCTCCTCCCAACACTCATGCACCGCCTGAGCGTATGGCGAGAGGTACCCATCCGTGAGCGAAACGTTCGGACTACGTTCATCCGGGTTTAGGTATCCCGCAGCCCCAATATCCCATGCCAGCGCGTAGTCACCATTGTCTGAGGAGCGTTGATGAAAGAGCGTGTACCAACGTCCCTCGCGCCTGTACGTCACGGCGACCCGGACACCCAAAGAATATGGTACTGAGTCGTGCGGCCAACTTGGCACGAGTATTCCTCGAGTGGCAAGTTGGTGGATACCGTAGTAACTGGGCGCAAGAGGAATGACAAGATGGTCATCCAGTACTTTCGGAAGTCCAACATATCGCGGATAACCATTCATATTATGCTCAATTATGTCGTCGTAAACATTCTTGGCAAGTTCAGTGATGCCGGACCGATTATCGGGATTTTCTGAAAGTGATTTGAGTTGCTCTAAGAAGAGATCTTGGCTGAGAGGCAGGGGGATATTCCTGTCAACCCACGTCTTGACCAGATGGCGATGCTCTGCTTGATCTTCATCACAGTTGAAAGTCGGCCTATAGGGAAGCTGTCCCCAATACTCCGGTGGATAGAACTGGCAGTGAGTGTCTGTTCCGAGAAATGACGCGGTCCGGACCTTGGCGCGCAGCGTCGATATCACTTCCCTTTCGGCGTCAAGAGAGTACGCGACTGGTCTAGCGCTCGAGCGGCGCGGCAACATGTGACCAGAGTCCTTCGTGTCAACACGAATCTTGTATTGCTTTCCGCCCAGATGGAGAAACGCAAGTGACTCTGCCAAGCCATGCTTAATGTGTCCGGTAATCCCAAGTACCCGGACACTTCCCTTCCCAATGAAAAACTCCCATGTGAGCTCAATGACGCCGAGCAGCATTAGGAGGATGCCGAAAACGTGCGGCCAAGTTGTACGAGTTGAAAAGAAAATTGTGGTGCCCAAGACGGCAATAGCTCCGGCTAGAGCTTGTCGTGCGTTCGAGGCTTGACTCTCATTTGGCACTATGTGGACAATACATGTGGGTGGTCTCTAGTGCCAGTACGAGAGAAGTCAGAAATTGGAGCGTTCGTGGTGGAAGGCATCGTGGAGGTTGATCGCATCCAACCGACGGGTTTCCCGGTGGAAACGAAGGTTGGCGGCCACTAAGCGGCGCGCAGGGAACTGAATAAGGAGTCTACGGATGAGATAGCACCGATCAACTAGGAGGGACTTCAATTAATGAAAACGAGGACACCACCAACCAGTGGCAATACACCAGCTGCCAGGAAAGTCCATGTCAGTCCGGTTAGTTGTCCATCGAAAATGGCGCCCGCAAGCAGTCCGATCAGTGCGCCGGTTGCGTACATTGTGCTCAACGCTCCGAACATCGAAGTGAACACCACGTCCGCGTCCGCGCGATCAGCTAGCTCGCTTCGCACTTCTCCGCTTAGCTGGACGGGGATGGAGGAGCTGACCATGCCCCCGAGAGCGGCGGCGCACCACGCGGCCCACACCCGATGTCCGCTCACCGCCACGAGAGTCACCGCCGCGGCCATGACCGCGAACGATCCCGAAAAGAGAACTCGAGGGTTCCAGTGGGTCATGGCGAAGGGTGTCGCGAAGCCCGCCACGATGATGGCAGGGGCGACGATGAGAAGCGAAGTTGCAGCTGCGGCCTTGCTCAGGCCACCCAGCTCCCAGGTCTTCACCGACAGATTGGCGAAGACCGCGTACGCGACGCCGAAGCAGAAGTATGCGGGGCCCCGAGTCCGCCAGTGACGCGGTGAACTGAGGCGTCGCGCTCGGCCACTAAGCGCCACGAGATCCAGGTCACGCCGACGGGCGTCCAGAGTAACGACCAGGGCGGTGAGCACGGCGAAGACCGCCTCGCTGGCCCACACCCAACGCCAACCGGTTGAGCTGACCTCCGCGCGCGTCAGTGTGGCCATGACCGTGGCGATGACGATTCCAATGCCGATGCCGGAACTGGCGATCCCTAAGGAGCGCCAACGGGCGGCCCTGGAGGACCCGGCGTCACGCGTCGCGATGGCGAACGCGGGAACGTAGGTGAAGGCGGCGCCTGCGCCCGCCACGATCAGTCCGATCGCCACCTCAACGGCGCCCGTGGCGATGGCCAGCTCGCCCAGTCCCACCGCGCTCGCGGCCACTCCAATGAGCAGGAGATGATGCGCACGACGTGCTCTCCTGGATGCCAGGAGAAGCGCGCAAATGCCTAGGAGGTACGACGCGGCGTAGGAAGCGGCCAGGACGATTCAGCCAGAGACGCCCCCTACAAGGTTGTGGCTCATTCGCGGGAATAGCAGTCCGAAGCTGAAGCGGGAGAACCCCTGCCCGGCGATGATCGCCACGCAGGCAAGCCAGGCCGATCGCGACCACCAAATCGAACCCGTTAGGGGGCGAGGATCACGCATCGCGTCTCAGCGTTGACAATAACGGTGCCCGACGCTAGGCGAGCGACCGGAGCCGACCAGTGGACGTGGCCGCAGCACACGAGCATGGGGGGCATGATGTCGAAAAGCTCTCGGAGCCGCTGATTCCCCGGCTGGCCCGCCCCGAACCCGCTCGGTGACTCGTGCATCACCAAGACGTCCGGATTCATCGCGCCCATCTGGCGGACAACCTCCAGGTAGTCCTCCTCACGTCGCCGGCCGGGCTTGCGCGGGTTACCGACAATGCCTGCAACCCCAGCGACCCGCAGGCCCCCTACCTGGACGATCGACGCATCGAGCAGCTGTGGGAATGCGTCGGGACCGGTCGCGAGACGGCGGAACCCTTCGTCTACTTCATCGTGGTTGCCGAGCACTCCAACTACCCAGGGGAATCTCCAATGAAATGCCCTCCAGACCATCTGCACCGGCCCGGAGGCGCCCATGGTGCCAACCTCGTCGGCGTAGAGATCACCCGTCAGTATGACAGCGACATCGGAAGGGGCGGGGAGGACATGTTGCGCCGATAGCCGCGCAAGCTCCTCGCTCAGTCGCACCCCTAACGGTATGCGCGGTCCCTCTGATGACGCGAATGACCAGAATTGAAGGTCACCCGCAATGACGAGAGCGCTTGGACTGGTCAGGTACGGAGAGGGGTATCGGAGCACCTCCAGCACTGCGATCTTTTCGCAAACCTCGTGTGACGACGACCTCGCATAGGGAACTTGAGCTACCAGGCTCGGCTCTGAGGCTTCGATCCGCCACGCCAGCGAGGACATCTCGTGTACATTACGCGGCACCCGGGCACAGAGTGATACTTCTTCGACGCCTCACGACGCGAGTTATCCGTCTTGGGCCGGTCATGCTCAAGGCCACCCAAAGGAGTCAATCGAGCAGAGTCCAGTCATCTGGCGTTTCGATATGCACGTACTTGGCAGACCGAGGCATTCCCTCGAGTTCACGATGCACGCCGCCCTTACGGTGCGCAGGCATCACGAATCCTTGTATCCCTGCAATCAAGATAATAACGCTCAGCGCCCCTATCACCTCTGGAGTTGGATTGTTACCAATGCTGAAGTTCACAGCTTCAAACACACCATGCTCAGCAACTACATGCTTGACGGATCTCGCTGAGAATTTCCTGGACATCTCAGTGAACAAGTGCGGAGTAACTGCCTCGAAGCCATGCACGATGGATGATGAAACGGGGGAGCGATTAGACCAGACTGTACGCGCGCCATCGAAGCCACTACCGATAGGGACAAGCGTCCACGAAGGAAACTCCGCGTGAGTAAATTGGACTTCTGGTTCAACGTATAGTTGCAACCCCGATCCACAGAACTCCCGCACAGATTCATACAGGTCCATGCCCAAGCCCAGTGGATCGTCTCGAGGATCACTTGTCTTGGTTGTGACATATTGAATTGGTGGATTGGCAGTTACATCTCGATTATGTCGGCGCGCCATTGCCAGAAGTCCGCAGTCAAAATAGAACGTCCGCATTGGGTTCTTTGCCGCATGGCGACTAAACGTTGCCAGCGTCTTACGTTCTTCCTCGAGACGACTCTCTTTGGGCGCACTAAGAGCTCGTTCGCAGTTGCCAATTGTTTCCCCTACAATTGGCCTTGTGCACTGCTCTACAAGATTGCTCCAGACAGAGAAATACCGTGCGGCTGTTCGATCTGCCTCTGTGGGCACATTACAATCCAGATCGAGTGCGAGGCATCCAACAGGCAATTGATTCAGGAGGTTCTGTGCGCGTGCCCGCCTATCATTTAGGGAGCTATCGGTTTCGAGGAGATAGCCGTATCTCTCCGAAATTGAAACCAAACCACTGGAGCTCGACTGGACACAATATCGATCGGCTATGGCTCGCTTTTGACGCACTTCCTTAGAAGACTGCCAGTGGCCCTCGATCAGAGGGCACCAATAGAACCTTATACCTGAAAGATAGAAGTGCGTTGACGTTCGCGATGGATAGGGGAACGGATGGGTCCATTCATTCTTCCTCTTCATCACTACATCGCGCACCATTCCTTTGATTTGAACTATGTCTCGATCTAGCTCCTCGACGGTCACTTCTTTGAGCGTTGGTGATGCGCTGTCGTCAAGTCTTGAAGCTAATCCTGTCAACTCAGCATGAGCGGTATTCAGGTCACCACGATTCAGCGCGAGCGTCGCTTGGCCCAGCGCCCAACAGACCAGCAACCCACGGAAAGGTGAATTTACGCTGAGGTCCTTTAGGCATGAATCAGAGAAGCTAGGGAGAAAAGTCGCATCACCTTTGTACTGAATTGACATCGCTTCCACATACTCATCAAGGCTTGCCGATTCAACCCGTTCTCCAGATAACACGCCTTCGACAATCGCCACGAGGCGAGCGGCTAATTGGTCGACTTGCTCATGTCCAGCCTGCAAGACCTTCAAATACTCAGAACTAAATGCGTCGGCGCCAAGCTTCGGACCAAGTTCATGAATGGAACTCTCCGAGTCTAGTATCCATGCATCAATTGCTGCTGCAACAGCGGACGATCGCATTTGACTCTTCCCCTATGGCACGCTCTGGTTGAGCGAAGGATATGCCCTACGGTTCAGACGAGTCAAACGGACCTGCCTCCCAGTTCTCCTGGACACCGGTTGCAGGCGTCCTGCCGCCTGAGTGGCGGCGAAGGCCAGCGCGAACTCGACCGGCGTGAGCCTGCCTAAGCGTCGCTGGCGGCGACGATTTTTGTAGGTATACACGATCCCGGTGACGAAGGCGAGGTGAAGTTGCTCGCGGCTCTCTTAGACGCGGCACTGGTCTAGGGCGTTCTTCTGGCGGAGCGGGTGGAAAGACTTCATAGCGGCGTTGTCAGCCGGCGCGTCCATCCGGTCCATCGATCCCGGGAGCCCGTTCATCGAGAGCTGCCGCTGGAAACTCCTCGAACAACCCGCATGATCAGACACAGACGGTGTCGCCGGAGACCTGAGCAGACCCAATTGCTAGGCCTCTTGCGCCTGCAGGTGTCGCGACATCTTTGGTCGTCTTTTTCGACAGAGTGCCGTATGCGGCACGAGACTTCGCCAACCACCACAATGATCCCTCGGTAGTCACTGGGCGAGACGAATATCAAGATGGGATTTGACAACGTTCGAATCCCTCCACCGGCTCTCGGGGAGCTCTCCGGGCGCCGGGCGCGAGTGCGCGTAGCGACGAGCGCCGCGCTGAGGACCGTGAGAAAGTCCGGCGTCCCCGACGCCCGCTCCCGGTCCCGGCTACGTCGTCAAGACCTCGACGAGCCGAGCCGGGGCGCCGACACGCCCGCTCATGGCGCCCTCTCCTCGGGCCAAGACGACAATCCGGGGCGCGTGCATTGCCCGAAGGTCCGCCTGCAGCACCCCGGCCACCGCGAGGGCCCGCGCGCGACTCAGCGACGCGGCGAGGGCTCGGCCGTCCGCGCTCGAGGCGTAGCCGTAGAGCACCACGCGACGCACGTGCTGGCTCAGCACCCGCTCGGCCAGGCGGCTCACCTGTGTGAGTTGGGCGCCGCTGAGCGACACGGCGTGCGCCGCGAAGGGACCGACCTGGCTCAAGGCGTAGTGCGCTCCGACGGCGCGCCACTGCGCGTAGAGCGTGAGACTGCTGTTCAGGCTCACGTGGGCGCCCGGGCTGTAGCGTGTCCCGCCCGAGCGGCCCGTTGCCCAGCCGGTGAATCGGTAACCCGACCGGGCGACGCCGGCGCTCGTGGGCAGGCTCACGACCGAGCCCTGCGCGGCGTGCAGGGACGTCATGGAACCAGGCGCGCCATTCAGGTTGAAGCTCACGGTCATCGTCGGCAGTGCCTGCCACACGGCGTAGAGCGTCGTGTCCCCGAGCGGGGAGAGCGTCGCACCGGGCTGATACGTCACGCCGCTGCCGTCGGGCATGGTGTTCCAACCCCCGAACGTCACCCCGCTCTGTGACAGTGCGTCGCTGGTCGGGATCGTCGCCGTGTCACCGATGACTCCCACCAGTGGCGCCAGCGACGTCGGCGACCCGTTCGACTGGAAGGCGACGGTGAAGCTCGGCAGCGACTGCCACTGGGCGTACAACGTGACGTCTGAGGTCGTGACCAGGCTCGATCCCCCCACTCCGACGAGCCCACCACCGCTCGGCGTACTGAACCAGCCGAGGAACGACTCACCGGTGAGGACCGGCGTCGGCAAGCTAAGGGCGGGTGCACCGGTGGTGTAGTGAAGCGTCGTCGCGCTGACCGTCCCCTTCTCCGGGTTCAGTGTGACGGTGTAGGTCCCCGGCGCCCACTGGGCGTACAGGGTCTGCGAACTCGTCGGCGTGTAGCTTGCGCCCACACCACTCACGGGTGCTCCGCCGGTCGGCGCGCTAAACCACCCCAGGAACTGATATCCATCGAGCACTGGCACGGGCAACACCAGTGACGTCGCCCCTGTCGTGAAGGAGACGGCGCTTGGGACGCCGGTGCCGCCCTCGCTCATGAGAGTGAGCGTCTCGACATTTGGGCTCCACTGCGCGTAGAGCGTCACCGACGCCGCGGGCGCGTAGCTCGAGCCAGCGGTGCCCACGAGCGTGCCGCCGGATGCGGCGGTGTACCACCCGGTCACCACGTACCCGGCGCGCGTCGGCGTCGGCAGCGTGAGAGCCACGTCCCCCGTCGAGTACGACGCACTAAGCGTGGTCAGGGTTCCGCCGCTGGGGTCGTAGGTGACCGTGTACTGGTTCGGGTTCCACTGCGCGTAGAGGGTCATCGACGCCCCCGGCGCAAAGGACGAGCCAGCCGCTCCCACCAGGGTGCCGCCGGATGCGGCGGTGTACCACCCGGTTGTGGCGTAGCCGACTCGCGACGGAGATGGCAGCGTGAGGCTCGCACCGCCGGTGGAATACGACGCGGTCATCGTGGCTGACGTCCCCCCGTTGGGGTCATACGTGACCGTGTACTGGATCGGGGTCCACTGCGCGTACAGCGTCAGCGATGCCACTGGCGCGTAACTCGAGCCGCCCGCTCCCACAAGCGAGCCACCGGTGGCCGCAGTGAACCAACCCGTCGCGAGGTAGCCGGCTCGCGACGGTGCCGGCAACACCAGCGGCGTGCCACCCGTCACGAACGCAGCCGTCGTTGTCGCGACTGAACCTCCGGCGGGGTCGTAGGTAACCGTGTACTGATTGGGGGTCCACTGTGCGTAGAGCTTCACGCTTCCACTCACGAAGTCATACGTAGCTTGGTCCGCGAAACTCGAACCGCTGCCATTAGATGCGGTGTTCCACCCAGAAAAGGAGTAGCCCGGATTTGAGAAGGTGGGAGAGAGTGACGATAGCGGCGTCAAGGGCTGTGAGGTTGTCCCCTTCTGCACTGACGTCACCGCGTCAGTCGGCGAGTCATTCTCGTAGAAAGTCACTTGATTCGGAACCCACTGGGCGAACAGCGTGAGATTCGCCGAGAAGGAGTAGACCTCCCCATCCGCATACGCAGTCCCGGAGCCGTCGGCTGCTGTATTCCAATCCGAGAATGTATAACCCGGATTAGAGAAACTTATTGACAAATTCGCAAAGAGCGTCAAAGCAGCGCTCGTATCCGCTTGCTCAAATGTGCTAATAGCACAAGAACTCGAGACATTCTCACAGAAGGTTACGTTATTGAATACGCTAAGCGCACTAGCAGGTGCAGAAACAAGACTGAACAAAGTCATGAAAGCAGCAGAGAGGACGAGCAACATCCGCATCGTTCTCCGGACTGTAAAGCCGATGACCGATGTGCGAGTGGCAATATTCTCCACGATCTCTCCTCACTTTTGACACTTCTCTTAGTCGTCAAAACGAGAGATCAAAACTACATCTTCCTCTAGTCATTCGTCACTAATGTGCACCGTTGTAGACCACTAGTAAATAATGATGCAGGGGGAAATCACTCTCTATGACAGTTAGTAGCATTGTTAACTACCATGAGAATTATCAACATTCTCCCAAGGCCGCACGGACTAATGGCCCATTGCCAAGTATGTGAATCTCACTACCTCGACAAAAGGCGCTGCCGAGCAACTTCGAACGCCGCGATCGAATAGGCGACGCCCGCGTTCAGGGATGACACTTGACCCAGCTGAGGGATGGAGACCACTGTTGAGCAGCGCTTGCGAGTCAGCGAGCCAAGGCCCTTCTCCTCGCCACCAACCACGATCGCCACAGGACTCGATCCAATGTCGAGATCGTAGAGAGACTGCCGAGACTCCCCAGCGAGGCCGATTGTGAGGACGCCAGCGCGGTTGAGCTGGTCGATGGCCGTCGGAATGCCACCCACGTCGCAGAAGTCGAGATACTCGATGGCTCCGGCCGCGGTCTTGGTGACCGTCGGGGAGATCCTCGCTGTCCGGTGACGTGGCAGAATCACGCCGGTCACCCCGGCCCCATCGGCGCTGCGCAGCATCGCGCCGAGGTTGCGCGGATCGGTTACCCCGTCGCAGACGAGTAGGAACGCGTCAGGTCGCTCCACGAGCGCCTCGAGACTCCGCGTGGGCAGGCGTGCGGCAAAGGCGACCACACCCTGATGCCCCTCCGTGCGGGCCTCTCGATCCAGGCGAGCCATCGAGACCGACTGGAGTGGAACGCGCTGGCGCTGTGACTCGCGCTCGATCTCGTCAAGTATCTCCGACGGGTCCTGAGCGTCCGCGACGAGCACGCGTTGCACCCGTCGCCGTCCGCCACGCAGCAGCTCGAGCACCGCGCGTCGGCCCTCCACCTGCTCACCACCCACTCCCTCAGGGGCCGTGCGCCGGACCTCCGGACGAGCACCGGCTCCGCCTCGGCGAGGCGGCGCCCCTCGACGAGGGCCGCGCGAAGGAACGGGTCGCGCACTCACGCGGTCTCCTCCAGGAGCACGATGGCGGTAGCGGCGATGCCCTCGGCGCGCCCGAGAGCGCCCAGACCCTCACTCGTGGTCGCCTTGACCGAGACCAGTGTGCCCAGAAGAGAGGTGAGCTCGTGACTCATGGCCGGCATGTACAGGGCCAGACGTGGGCGCTGAGCGATGATCGTCACGTCAGCGCTCAGCACGCGCAGGTGGGCGGCGCGCACGAGCTCCAGGACCGACTCGAGGAGGTGCCGCGAGGAGATCCCCGCGATCGCCGGATCGTCGTCGGGAAAGTGCCGCCCGAGGTCTCCGAGATTGGCCGCCCCCAGCAACGCGTCACAGAGCGCGTGGGTCACGACGTCAGCGTCCGAATGGCCCACCAGTCCCGGACCGTCCGGCACGTGCACGAGCCCCAGCCACAGCGCTCGCTCGTCCTCAGCGAACCGATGCACGTCGATACCGTGTCCGATCCTCACGAGGCAACTCCCGCGCTGCGAGCCCACTCGAGATCGGCGGGCTCGGTGATCTTCAGATTGTCCCTCTGACCGGCGACGACCACCACGCGACCGCCGGCGCGCTCGATCAGGGCCGCGTCGTCAGTCGCCTCAGCGTCGTGAGCGTGCGCGGTCTGCAGCGCCACGCGTGAAAAGGCTTGGGGGGTCTGGACCGTCACCAATTCCTCGCGCGCCACGGTGTCCTCCACGACGCACGTGCTCTGCACCCACCGCACACGCTTGACCGTGTCGGTGATGGGTAGTCCCGGCACGGCGGCGTCGGCCCCGTCGCGCACCGCGGCCACGACCGCGCGGAAGAGCTCGGGCCGCGCCAGCGGACGAGCCGCGTCGTGCACCACGACCACGTCAGCCTCACCGACGTAGGCCAGGCCCGCGCGCACCGAGGCCGCGCGACTCGCGCCGCCCTCGGTCACCACGTCAGCGCCCTCGCCCGAACCGGAGTAGCCGGCCGGCACCACGAGGATCACCGTCTGCGCGACGCTGCGTGCGTGGCGCACGCTGATGGCGGCCACGCTCTCCTCCCCAAGGCTGGCGAACTGCTTCGGGCCGCCGAAGCGCACTCCCCGGCCACCGGCGACAACGACGGCGGCGACCGACATCGCTACGGCAGGACCGAGGCGAGCTTCTCCTCGGCGGCCTGGGTGTCGACGTTCAGGGCGAACGTCAGCTCCGAGACCAGGATCTGGCGCGCCCGCGTCAGCATGCGCTTCTCGCCGGCCGACAGGCCCTTGTCCTTGTCACGAATCGACAGGTTGCGCACGACCTCGGCGACCTGGTAGATGTCGCCCGAGCGCAGCTTCTCCGAGTGGTTCTTAAAGCGCCGCGACCAGTTCGTCGGCATGCGCGCTTCCTTCTTGCGCAGGACCGCGAAGACCTCCTCGACCTCCGCGTCGTTGATCACTTCGCGCAGGCCCACGCTCTCGGCGTTGGCGACGGGGACCATCAGGACGAGGTCGGTGTAGGCCACCTTGAGCTTCAGGTAGTCCTGCTTGACGTCAAAGGCCGTGATCTTCTCGATCTTCTCTACCGTGCAGGCCCCGTGGTGGGGGTACACGAGGCGGTCACCCTTTTTGTACTTACGGGCGGTCATGGGTCCTCCTGGAGAGACACTCCGGGCGAATGGGGGATTTTCTAGTGTACCAGAAGGGCCGAATTCTGTGACGTGAGAGCCGCGATGGCCTCGCCCAGCGTGCCCACGCGCACGAGCTGGGCGCCCTCGGGCGCCTCGACGTCACCCTCGGTGGGAACCAGGATCGTGGCCGCTCCGCGTCTGGCGGCCTCGTGCACGCGTCGCTCCAGAGCCGGCACGGCGCGCAGCTCACCGGCCAGGCCCACCTCACCGAGGGCCAGCACGTCGCGCCGAACCGGCACGCCGAGACTGGCCGAGGCCACCGCCAGGGCGAGAGCCGCGTCGATACCCGGGTCCGTGGCCGGCAGCCCGCCGGCCGTCGCGACGAAGACGTCGCTGCCGGAGCAGACCACCCCGCAGCGCGCCTCCAGCACCGCCAGCAGCAGTGCGAGGCGCTGGGAGGACACCTGGTGCGCGACGCGCCGTGGCGCGCCGACCGAGCCCACGACGAGGGCCTGCACCTCGACCACCAGATTGCGCGCCCCGTCACTTGTCACGCCGGCCACGACTCCCGACGTCGCATCACCGGCGCGCAGGACCGGCTCGGCCATCTCGACCAGGCCATCACCGAGCATCTCCAGCAGTCCGACCTCGCCGGTGGGACCGAAGCGGTGCTTGACCGCCCGCAGGATCCGCAGTGGACCCTGACGATCGCCCTCGATGCGCACCACCGTGTCGACCAGGTGCTCCAGGGCGCGCGGGCCGGCCAGGTCGCCGTCCTTGGTGACGTGGCCCACCAGGACCAGCGCGCTGGCGACCTCGCGGGCGGCCTGGCTCAGTCGCTCGGCCCCGTGGCGCAACTGGGCGACCGAGCCCGGAGTGCCCGTCAGGTTCGCGTCGCTCATGGCCGACAGAGAGTCCACGACGACGACGTCCGGGCGCCGGGCGCGCACCATCTCGGCCGCGCCGGCCAGGTCGCTCAGGGCCACCACGTCGAGGCCCGCGGGCACCGCGCCGAGGCGTCGCGCGCGCCGGGCGACCTGGGCGAGCGACTCCTCGGCCGCGACGAGCAGGCCCCGGTCCCCACGCGCGCAGCGACCCAGCAGCACCATGAGCGCCAGGGTCGACTTGCCCACGCCGGGCTCGCCGAAGAGCAGCGTGCTCGAGCCGCGCGCCAAGCCCCCGCCGAGGACCCGATCAAACTCGCCGAGGCCCGTGGGGCCCAGCGCGAAGCCCGAGACGTCCACGTCGGCCAGGCGAGTCACGCTGACGCTGGCGCCGGCGGAACGTGACGTGCTCGCCACCAGGGTGTTCCACTCCCCGCAGCCCGCACAGCGTCCCTCCCAGCGCGCGGCGCGCGAGCCGCAGCGCGTGCAGACGTGAGGATTCTTCACGGCCCGAACCCTAGAGCGGAGCTGTGACTAATGGGACTGGAAGGCCGTCCTAGAGCGTGCCGGACAGGCCCTCGAAGTCCACTGACGGCGGCAGGCCCTCGACGCCCTCGAAGGTCAGGTGCTCGCCCTCGGGACCCTCGGCCACGTCCACCACGATGGTCTGACCCGCGCGGAACTCCTTGAACAGGATCTTCTCGCTGAGCACGTCCTCGACGTACTGCTGGATCGCCCGGCGCAGCGGGCGCGCGCCCAGCTCGGGGTCGTAGCCCTTGTCGGCGAGGTAGTTCTGCGCCCCGGCCGAGAGCTCCAGGCCCAGGCCCTGCACCGCCAGCTGCTCGCGCAGTCGCGTGATGAACATGTCGGCGATGAGGATGACCTCGTCGCGCGTAAGCTCGTGGAAGACGATCGTGTCGTCGATGCGGTTGAGGAACTCGGGTCGGAAGTGAGCCTTGAGGGCCTGGTGGACCTTCTCCTTCATGCGCTCGTGGGTCAGCAGGTCCGAGCCCTTGCCGAAGCCGATCGCCGCGCGACGCAGATCTGCGGTGCCCAGGTTCGAGGTCATGATGAGGATCGTGTTCTTGAAGTCCACGACCCGGCCCTGCGAGTCGGTCAGGCGTCCGTCCTCGAGGATCTGCAGCAGGGTGTTGAACACGTCCGGGTGCGCCTTCTCGACCTCGTCGAAGAGGACCACCGAGAACGGCTTGCGCCGCACGGCCTCGGTCAACTGACCGCCCTCGTCGTAGCCCACGTAGCCGGGCGGCGAGCCGACCAGGCGACTCACCGAGTGCTTCTCCATGTACTCGCTCATGTCCAGCTGGATCAGCGCGTCCTCGTCATCGAAGAGGAACTCGGCCAACGTCTTGGCCAGCTCGGTCTTGCCCACGCCGGTCGGGCCGAGGAAGATGAAGGATCCGCCGGGGCGCTTGGGGTCCTTGAGCCCCGCGCGCGTGCGCCGGATGGCCCGGGACAGGGCGATGATCGCCTCGTCCTGGCCGACGATGCGCTTGTGCAGCTCGTCCTCCATGCGCAGCAGCTTGGTCGTCTCCTCCTCGGTGAGCCGGTAGACGGGGATGCCCGTCCAGTTGGCCAGCACCTCGGCGATCGTCTCCTCGTCCACCAGGTCGAAGGACACGCCGCCCGCGGACTTGGTCGAGACGTTCAGCTCGTCGCGCTTGGCGCTGAGCTCGCGCTCGCGCTGCTCGAGGGCCTTGGCCTGCTCCAGGGCGCCCTTCTCCATGGCCGACTCCTTGTCGGCGCGCACCCGCGCGAGGTCCTCGTCGACCTTGCGCGCCGCCGGCGGGGTGTCCATGCGCCGGATGCGCAGGCGACTGCCAGCCTCGTCGATGAGGTCGATGGCCTTGTCGGGCAGGAACCGGTCGGCGATGTAGCGATCCGCCAGGTTCGCCGCGGCGATGAGGGCCTGGTCGGTGATCTTGACGGCGTGGAACTCCTCGTAGACCTCGCGCAGACCCTTGAGGATCTCGATGGTCATGGCGATCGAGGGCTGCTCGACCTTGACCGGCTGGAAGCGCCGCTCCAGGGCGGCGTCCTTCTCGATGTGCTTGCGGTACTCGTCGATGGTCGTGGCCCCGACGGTCTGCAGCTCGCCGCGCGCCAGCATCGGCTTGAGGATCGAGGCCGCGTCGATGGCGCCCTCGGCCGCTCCCGCGCCGACCAGGGTGTGGATCTCGTCGATGAAGAGCACGATGTCCCCGCGCGTGCGGATCTCCTTGAGCACCTTCTTGAGGCGCTCCTCGAAGTCGCCGCGGTAGCGGCTGCCCGCCACCAGGGCCCCGAGGTCCAGCGTGTAGAGCTGCTTATCGGCCAGCGTGACGGGCACCTGGTTGGCCACGATGCGCTGGGCCAGGCCCTCGACGATCGCGGTCTTGCCGACGCCCGGCTCGCCGATCAGCACCGGGTTGTTCTTGGTGCGCCGACTGAGCACCTGCATGACGCGCTCGACTTCCTTCTCGCGTCCCACCAGCGGGTCCAACTTGCCCTCGCGCGCGTACTGGGTCAGGTTGCGCCCAAACTGATCGAGCACGGCCGAGCCGCCCGAGGCCTCGGCGTCGGCCTTGCCGGCCCCCGAGGAGGCCGCCGCGCCCGGCTCCTTGCCGCCCTGGCCGGACATCATCTGGATCACCTGGGCGCGCACGCGCGCCATGTCGGCGCCGAGGTCGTTGAGCACCTGGGCGGCCACGCCGTCGCCCTCGCGCACGAGGCCGAGCAGCATGTGCTCGGTGCCGATGTAGGAGTGGCCCAGCTGCAGCGCCTCGCGCAGCGAGAGCTCGAGGACCTTCTTGGCCCGCGGGGTGAAGGGAGGCGAGCCGGGAGAGGGATTGGTGTTGGTGCCGATGGCCTCCTCGACCTTCTCGCGCACCACGTCAAATGTCACTCCCAGGGCGTCCAGTGCCTTGGCCGCGACCCCCTCGCCCTCTCGGATGAGCCCGAGCAGGATGTGCTCGGTCCCGATGAAGGCGTGGTTGAGGTCGCGAGCCTCCTCCTGTGCGAGCACGAGGACTCGCCGGGCCCGGTCAGTGAATCGTTCGAACATTTCTTCCTTAACTCGCCGCTATCCGCAGTGTACCGGTGGGTGCTGACCCATCGTTCCCACCCCGCTGGGCCGCGCGGGGCCTCATCTAAGGTAGTGACGTGAATCCGCTCGATCGACTTCGTCTGCCCCTAGTCGAGGCGGACCTGCTGCGCCTGGAATCCCTGCTGGCCGAGTCGGTCATCTACGGCGACGAGTACCTGGACAAGGTCACGACGCACCTGATCTACGCGGGCGGCAAGCGCCTGCGCCCGCTGCTGGCGCTGGCCTCGGCGACCGGGGGCGAGCGCGAGGCCTCGCGCGAGGACCTGCTCGGGGGCGTCTCGCTCGAGCTGATGCACCTCGCCTCGCTCTACCACGACGACGTCATGGACGAGGCCGAGGTGCGCCGCAACGTCGACAGCGTGAACGCGCGCTACGGCAACCTGGTGGCCATCGTGGCCGGCGACTACCTCATGGCCCGCTCCGCGGGCATCGCCGCCGACCTGGGCACCGCCATCGCCGGGCTGATGGCCCACACCCTGGCCTGGCTCACGCGGGGCCAGGTCTCCGAGGTGCGCACGGCCTTTTCGACCGAGCGCACCGAGGACGACTACTTCGAGGCCATCGGCGGCAAGACCGCCTCGCTCATGTCCGCCAGCTGCCGCGTGGGGGCCCTCACCGCCGGGCGCCCCGAGGACCAGCTGGCCGCGTTGACCGAGTACGGGCGCTGCTTCGGCATGGTCTATCAGCTGCGCGACGACATCCTGGACGTCACGGCCGTGGACAACCAACTGGGCAAGCCCGCCGGACAGGACCTGGCCGAGGGCATCTACAACCTGCCCACCCTCTACGCGCTGCGCGACGAGCACGTGGGCGACGAGCTGCGCGCCCTGCTCGGTCAGGTACTCAACGACGACGACCGCGAGCGCGCGCGCAAGCTGGTCGTGGCCACCGACGGGGTCGCCCAGACGAGGCAGGCGGCCCAGCGCTTCCTCGACGAGGCCCACACGGCGCTCGCCGTGCTGCCCCAGGCGCGCCTGGCCGAGGGCTTCTCCTCGCTCATCACCTGGTTGCTCGAGGACCTGCCGGCCTAGCTACTCCTCGGCGAGTGGCTTGAGCGTCGGGAAGGCGATCACCTCGCGGATGTTCGCCGCGTCGGCCACCAGCATGGCCAGCCGGTCGATGCCCACGCCGAGCCCGGCGGTGGGCGGCAGCCCCCACTCGAGGGCCTTGATGAAGTCCTCGTCGACGCGCATCGCCTCCTCGTCCCCGGCCGCGCCCAGGCGCGCCTGCTCGGCGAAGCGCTCGCGCTGGTCCACCGGGTCGGTCAGCTCCGAGAAGCCGTTGGCCAGCTCTCGGCCGGCCACGAAGGCCTCGAAGCGCTCGGTCAGCTCGGGCTCGGACGGGTCGCGCCGGGCCAGCGGGGAGATCTCCACCGGGTAGCGCGTGACGAAGGTCGGCTCCCACAGGTCGGCCTCGGCGCTGGCCTCGAAGAGCTCGGCCAGGCATCGTCCGGGTCCCCAGTGCGCGTGAGCGGGCACCCCGCGCTCGTCCAGCAGCTCGACCAGGCGCGCCCGGGGCGTGGCCACCGAGACCGCCTCGCCCACCTTCTGGCTGGTCAGCTCGGCCATGCTCACCCGGGGCCACGGCGCGGCGAGGTCGAGCTCGCGGCCCTGGTAGCTCAGGCGCGTGGTGCCCAGCACGTCGGCGACGGCCCCGGCCACGAGCTCCTCGGTGAAGGCCATCATATCCTGGTAGTTCCAGTACGCCGCGTAGAGCTCGAGCGAGGTGAACTCCGGGTTGTGCCGCGGGCTGATGCCCTCGTTGCGAAAGACCCGCCCGAGCTCGAAGACGCGCTCGAATCCCCCGACGACCAGGCGCTTGAGCCAGAGCTCGGGCGCGATGCGCAGGTAGAAGTCCGCCCCCAGGGCCTCGTGGTGGGTGACGAAGGGCTTCGCGGCGGCCCCGGTGGGCACGGCGTTGAGGATGGGCGTCTCGACCTCGGTGAAGCCGGCCGCCCAGCAGCGCTCGCGCACCGCGCGCGTCAGGGCGCTGCGGCGCGCGAGGCTGCGGCGCGTGTCCTCGTTGGCCCACAGGTCAGCCTCGCGGTGCCGGTAGCGCAGGTCGTAGTCGGTGATGCCCGCCCACTTGTCGCCGAAGTTGCGCTGGGCCTCGGCCAGGCGGACCCAGGAGGAGACCTTGACCGAGAGCTCCCCGCGCTTGGTGCGCACAACCTCGCCGTGCACGCCCAGCCAGTCACCCAGGTGCAGCCGGGCGAAGTCCTCGAACTGCTCGGTCGCACTGGCCAGGGCGAAGAGCTGGATCTCCCCGCTCGAGTCGCGCAGGGTGGCAAAGGCCAGCTTGCCCTGGGTGCGCAGCAGCATCACGCGCCCGGCCACGGCCACGATCGCGCCGGACTCCTCGCCCGGGGCGAGGTGCGCGTAGCCCTCACTGATCTGGGCGCAGTAGGCGCTGTGGGGAAAGGAGTGCGGAGTGGTCATGTCAGGACGCGTGCAGGCGTCCATGAATGATACGCAGCCCGTGCAGGGTGAGCCACGGCTCGACGTGCTCGACACTGAGAGTGTGCGGCGCGATCAGCCCGGCCAGGCCCCCGGTGGCGATCACCGTGGCCGGGCCCATCTCGTCCACGATGCGCGCGACCACGCCGTCGACCTGGGCGGCGAAGCCGTAGAGGACCCCGGACTGGATCGACTCGACCGTGGAGCGGCCCACCACCGAGCGCGGGGTGACCAGCTCGACCGAGCGCAGCGCCGAGGCGTGCGTGTAGAGGGCCTCGAGCGAGATGGCCACACCCGGCGAGATCGCCCCGCCGAGGTACTCACCGCGCTCGCTGATCACGTCGAAGGTCGTCGCCGTGCCCAGGTCCACCACGATGGAGGCCCCGGGGTACAGGTCGTAGGCACCCACCGAGTTGGCGATGCGGTCGGCCCCGACCTCGCGGGGATTGTCGTACAGGATCGCCATGCCCGACTTGACCCCCGGACCCAGCACCGTCACGTCCAGGTCGGCGAACCAGCGGTTGGCCATGCGCCGCAGCTGGCTCGTCACCGGGGGCACCGAGGAGGAGATGGCGATCGCGCTCACGTCCCCGCGCAGGTCGAGGCCCTCGAGGTCGAGCAGCTGGGTGAGCATCATGGCGTGCTCGTCCGGGGTGCGCTCGAGCTGCGTGGACAGGCGCCAGTGATAGCTCAGGCCCCGCTCGCCCGAGGCGCGCGCGAAGCCCATCGCGTCGGGCGCGTCCGGACCGTCCTCGCCGAAGAGCCCGACGACCGTCTCCGTGTTGCCCACGTCAATCGCCAGCAGCACCGCGCACCCCCTCCACTCGCACCTCAGCATTGTCGATCAGGCGCACGCCCTCGACCCAGCCGGCCAGCAGCGCCCGGGCGACGCCGCTCTCGTGGTCGCTCAGGGCCCGCAGGTGCACCGGGTCGACCACCTCGGCGTAGGCCACGTGCACCCCAGCCGCCTCGAGGCTCGCGCGCATGCGCTCGCGCAGCTCGCTGGCCGGGCCCGGCGTCTCCGCCGCCGCGGCCAGGGCCGCGGAGAGGGCCCGGGCCTGGCGTCGCCCGCGTGAGCTGAGGCGCACGTTGCGACTCGACAGGGCCAGCCCGTCGCTCTCGCGCACGATCGGACACCCGATCACCTCGACGTCAAAGCCGAGGTCGCGGACCAGCTGGCGCACGCCGACCAGCTGCTGGTAGTCCTTCTCGCCGAAGTACGCCCGGCACGGCCCGCTCACGACGAAGAGCTTGCTGACGACGCTGGCCACGCCGTCGAAGTGTCCGGGCCGGTCCGCGCCCTCGAGCACCTCGCCCAGCGCACCGAGGCTCACCGTCGTGGCCGTGGCCGGCCCGTCGGGCCACATGACGTCGCGGCTCGGCTCGAGCAGCACGTCCACGCCCAGCGCCGCGGCCATCTGCGCGTCGGCCTCGGGCGTGCGCGGGTAGCGCGCCAGGTCCGCCGCGTCGTTGAACTGGCGCTCATTGACAAAGACGCTCAGGAACACCACGTCACCGCGGCTCGTGGCCTCGCGCACGAGTGAGGCGTGCCCCTCGTGCAGCGCGCCCATCGTCGGCACCAGGCCCACCCGCCGACCCGCCGCGCGCGCGGCCTCGGCCGCGGCGCGCCACTCACTCAGCTGGCTCAGGCGTCGCATCAAGCCGGCGTGCGTGCGCGAGCCCGCTCGGCCAGTTCGAAGGCCGCGGCCGCCAGCGCCACGTAGGCGGGCCGCTCCGCCTCGGGCATCGCGCCCAGGTGCGCGTCGATGGTCTCGACGTCCCCACGCGAGGCGGGCCCGGTGAGGGCCCGCTCCGGCCCGTCGAGGACCACGTCCTGCAGCGCCTGGGCCGCCAGGCCCAGGAAGTCCTCGAGCTCCAGGTCCGCCTCCTGGGCCAGGCGCTCGACCTGACCCATCAGGGCCACCAGGTGATTGGCCGCCACCGCGGCCGTGGCGTGATAGAGCGTGCGCTGCGAGTCCGCGAGACGGATCACGCGTCCCGAGAGCGAGGCCACGACCCGCTCGGCCACGACGTCACCGGCCACGCAGTAGGTCGCCCCGACGAGCCGAGCGGCGCCGCGCTCGGGATTGGGAAGCGCGGCGAGTGGGTGCAGACAGGCCACGCGCGGGTGCGCGCCGAGCACGCTGAGGGTGCGCGAGCCGGCCACGTGGGCCACGACGCGGCCCGCCTCGGGCGCCAGAGCGTGCGCCACGTCGCTGATCGCGTCGTCGGGAACGCACAGCAGAACGAGCTCTCCGCGCACCTGATCCAGCTCGTCGTGGTGAACGAGCACGACCTCGTGGCCCACCCCGGCCAGGGCACGCGCGAAGGACTGGCCGGCTCGGCCGGCTCCGACAATGGAGATCTGCATCGTGCCTCCGTTCCGGCCCCGCAGGTGCCGTTCGGCTATCGCAACGACTCGAGTGTACCGATCGGCGCCACCGCCCCGACGGCACCCGCCAGGGCCCCCTCGCTCACCAGCTCCGGGGCCAGCTCGGCCAGGGGGGCGAGCACGAAGCGGCGCTGGAACATGCGAGGGTGCGGCAGGGTGATCTGCGGGTCGTCGCTGACGAGCTCATCGACCAGCAGCACGTCCACGTCGAGCGTGCGCGGGCCCCAGCGCACCTCGCGGGTGCGCCCGCGCGCGGCCTCGGCGGCCCGGGCGCGCTCCAGCAGCTCGCGCGGACCGGCCGTGGTCTGCAGTTCGATGACCAGGTTCCAGAAGTCCTCCTGAAGCACCCCACCGACCGGCTCGCTCTGATAGACCCGCGACACGCGCACCGGGTCCGACCCGGCCACCAGGCCCACACCGGCTCGCAGGTGCTCCGCGCGGTCTCCGACGTTCGAGCCCAGCGAGAGGAACGCCCTCATCGGCTCACGCGGCAGCGCACCCCCGCCGTGGCGAGGTCCTGGGGCACCGGCGGGCGCAGCTTGGCCACGCTCACGGTGACGGCCTCGATCGCCTCGTCCAGGGCGAGCACCTCGCGAGCCACGCGGTGCGCGAGGGTCTCGAGCAGCAAGAAGCGCCCGGTGGTGGCGACCTCGACGGCCACCGCGCTCACCGCCGCGTAGTCCGTGGTCAGGGTGACGTCGTCGGAGAGGGCCGCGTCCAGGAAGTTGCGCTCCAGCTCCAGGTCGAGCTGGAGCGGCTGGGCGCGTTCGCGCTCCTCGTCCAACACGCCGATGACCGCGCTGACGCGCAGGCCCCGCAGCTCGATGCGGTCCGTCACGCGTCCTCCACCGGCAGGTGCACGAGGACCTCGCGACCGTCGGGGCCCACGCTGCGCCGAAAGAGCCGCTCCACGAGTGCCACCGCGCCGGGCACGCTGGGCACGCGCTGGGTCCAGACCAGGTAGCCGGCGACCACGCCCATGACCCGGTCCGACACCTCGTCGCCGTGCAGCAGCACGACCTGGCCGGCGGCCGCGGAGTCGGTCAGATCCCGAAAGCAGGCCGCGAGCACGTCACGCTGCAGCGGTCCCGCGCGCAGCGGGTAGTGCGCGGCCACCAGGCCGTGCTCGGCGTAGGCCGTGACGTTGGCGTTGGCCGGCAGGATCGAGATGATGCGGTTGAACCCCTGGTTCTTCAGCCAGAGCAGCTCCTCGTCGCGGCGCACGCGCCGGTGCACCGAGGTCGAGCCCCCGGGTCGCTCGGCCACCGCCAGGCGCCCGCGGAAGACCCACGTGAAGCCGCGCGGCTCGATGCCCGCGGCCCAGCGACCCCTCACGCGCCCACCTGGCTCGGCTCGCGCACCAGCAGTTCGCGCGCCAGGACCGCGGCGCTCACGTCGTGCACGCGCACCAGATCCACCCCGCAGAGCATCGCCCAGGCCTCCGAGGCGAGCGAGCCCTCCAGGCGCTCCTCGACCTGCAGCACCCGCTCGCCCAGGTGCGCCAGGAAGCGCTTGCGACTCGTGCCCACCAGCACCTCGGCGCCGTAGCGTCGCGCCAGCTCGACCAGCTCGTCCAGGTGCGCGAGCAGCGCGAGGTTGTGGGCCACGTCCTTGTTGAAGCCGATGCCCGGATCGAGCCAGAGGCGTCGCACGTGCGCGGCCCGCGCGCGGCCCGCGGCCGACTCCAAGAAGCCCAGCACCTCGGCGACGACGTCCTCGTAGCGCGCGTCACCCTCGGTGATGCTCGGCGCGAGCCGGTGCATGGCCACGTAGCCCACGCCGAGCTCGCCGGCCAGCTCGACCAATTGGCCGGACTCGTCGTTGATGATCCGCGCCCCGGCCAGCACGGCCTCGCGTGCGACCTGGGGCTTCTGGGTGTCCACCGAGATCTCGCCCGCGCCGCGCAGGGCCTCGATCACCGGGATGACTCGGGCCAGCTCCTCGGCCACGTCGACCGGGCTGGCCCCGGGGCGAGTCGACTCACCGCCCACGTCCACCACGTCGGCCCCGGCCGCGAAGTGCGACCGGGCGCGCGCGATCGCGGCCTCGGCGCTCTGAGTGCGCGAGTCCGGGAAGAACGAATCCGGCGTCACGTTGACGATGCCCATCACCCGCGGGCTCAGCGCCACGTCGAGCGCCTCTGGTGGATGTACTGCAGCGCCTCGGCGCGATAGGACGCGTCGTCGCGGAAGACCCCGCGCACGGCGCTGGTCACCGTCGTCGTGCCCTCCTTCTTCACGCCGCGCATCGACATGCAGAAGTGCTCGGCCTCGATCACGCAGATCGAGCCGCGCGGGGCGAGCTCGCGCTCCATCGCCTCGACGATCTGAGTGGTCATGCGCTCTTGGACCTGCAGGCGCCGCGCGAAGCCCTCCACCAGGCGCGCCATCTTGCTCAGGCCCGTGATGCGCCCCTCGGGCCCGGGCAGGTAGGCCACGTGCGCCAGGCCGGTGAAGGGCACCAGGTGGTGCTCGCAGAGCGTCGTGAAGGGGATGTCGCGCACCATGACCATCTCGTCGTGGCCGGCCTCGAAGCTCACGCGCAGGTGCTCGCCGGGATCTCTCTCCAAGCCCTCGAAGAGCTCCACGTACATGTCGGCCACGCGACGGGGCGTCTCGAGCAGCCCGTCGCGCTCGGGGTCCTCACCGATGGCGTCGAGCAGCTCGCGCACCAGGGCCTCGACCCGCGCCCGGTCCACCATCAGGGCTGGCCCACGAAGGTGTAGATGGCCCCGAGGTTGCGGTATCGCTCGTTGACGTCCAGGCCGTAGCCCACGACGAAGTCCGACGGGATCGTGAAGCCCACGTATTTCAGGTCCTGCTCGACGCGCTGCTCGCCCTCCTTGAGCAGCAGCGCGCAGACCTCGAGCGAGGCCGGCGCGCGCGCGCCCAGGTACTGGCGCAGGTAGTTCAGGGTGAGCCCCGAGTCGACCACGTCCTCGACGATCAGCACGTGGCGCTCGGCCAGGTCCACGTCCAGGTCCTTGACGATGCGTACCACGCCGCTGGTCTTGGTGGCCGCGCCGTAGGAGGACACGGCCATGAAGTCGACCTCGACCGGCAGGGCGATGGCGCGCATCAGGTCGCTCATGAAGTTGATCGCGCCCTTGAGCACGCACACCAGCAGCGGCGGGTGGTCCTCGTAGTCACGCGTGATCTGCGCGCCCAGCTCGCGCACGCGGCGGGCCACCTCGACCTGCGAGACGATCACGCGGCCCAGGTCGTGCGCGGCCCAGGCGGTGTCCGCGTGCTCGTCGGGTCCCATGAGGGCTCAGCGTAGTGGAGTCGTCTCCCGCAGGCTCAGGCCCTGGCGGCGTCGCGAGAGCCGACGCGCGCCGCTGAGCTCGGTCGCCACCACCTCGCCGAGCACCACGCGCGTCGCGCGCTCGACCTCCTCGGCCGAGGGAGGGTGCACGCCGTCGGGCTCCTCGCGCGCGAGCACGACGCGCAGCCAGCGCCGCAGGCGAGCCACGGGCCAGGTCGCGAGCTCGCGACAGTCGGCCTCGCCCAGGCCCAGACGGGCGTCCTCGGCCGTGAGGGCGCCCAGCCAGGCCCGCTCCTCGCCCGCCAGGTGCGCCAGACGCGCGAGCAGGACCGCTACGTCGCGCTGGGCGACGTCGTTGAGCAGCGGCAGGACCTCGGCGCGCACGCGGTTTCGCCGGTAGCGCGCATCGGCGTTGGTCTCGTCGCGACGCGCCTGCAACCCGGCGGCCTCCACCACCGCCGCCACCTCGCCACGGCGCAGGTAGAGCAGGGGCTTGCTCTCGTCGCCCACCATCGGGGAGATCCCGTCGAGGCCCGCGCCGCGCAGCAGGTTCAGCAGGACCGTCTCGGCCAGGTCGTCAAGGGTGTGCCCGGTCATCACCCCCACCGGCAGCGCCGCGCGACGCGCGGCGCGTGCGCGGGCCTCGAAGTTCGCTCCCGGGCCAACGCGCACGTCGTGCACGCTCACCGGCACGCCCCAGCGCTCGGCGAGCTCGACCACGAAGGCCGCGTCCGCGCCGCTCGTGGGACGCGCGTGGTGATCCACGTGGTGCAGGTGCACGAGCAGCCCGGCCTCGCGCGCGAGCAGGGCCAGTCCGAGCGAGTCGGGCCCACCCGAGACCGCGAGGTCCACGGGCGTGCCGGGCGCCGGGAACCGGCACGAGGCCAAGAGCGCGTCGCTCGTCACGGGCCAAGACTAGGCAGGCTGTCGCGCGCGTCGCGCGAGAGCCCCCGCACGCAGACGCGCGAGCAGGTAGGCCAGCGAGGCCAGCGCGGTGATCCAGAAGCTCACCGGCCCGCCCACGCCCACCGCGAGGAAGAGCCCGACCCAGCCGCTGAGCAGCGCCAGGCCCATCGAGCCGATCAGCGCGTCGAGCGGACGGCTGGTGAGCACCTCGGCCGCCGCCGCCGGGGCCACCAGCAGCGAGAAGACCAGGAGCACGCCGACCACCTGGACCGCGACCGCTGTCGTCACGGCCAGCAGCGACATGAACACGAGGGACATCGCGCGCACCGAGAGCCCGCGCGCCGCGGCCGACTGGGCGTCCACCGAGGCAAAGAGGAGCGGGCGGAACACCACGCTCACCGCGAGACCCACCAGCACGCTGAGCAGGGCCACGAGACGCAGGTCGCTGCTCGAGACCCCGAGGATCTGGCCGAAGAGGATCGAGTAGGTCGCGTTCGCGTAGCCGCGATAGAGCGAGATGAACAGCACGCCCAGACCCAGCGCCGCGGTCAGCGTCACGCCGACCACCGCGTCGCGGTCGTCGAGCTCGGCGCCGGCCGCGCCGATCACGAGTCCGGCACCCAGGCAGAAGACGAGCAGGCCGAAGATCGGCGAGAGCCCGAGCAGGACCGCGCCGGCCGCGCCGGCGAAGCCGATGTGCCCGACCGCGTGGGCGGCGAAGGCCTGGCGGCGCAGCACGACGAAGTAGCCCACCGCACCCCCGGCCAGGGCCACGACGGTGACCGCCCAGAAGGCGTTCTGCACGAAGGACGTGGACAGCAGCTGCCAGAAGCTCACGTCGTCGACCTCGTCTGCTCGTCGTAGGCCTCCTCGAGGTGGTGCGAGTGGGCCGGCTCGTCATCGTGGTGCTCGCCGGGCGCGTCGAGCTCGTGCTGGTGTCCGTGCGGGTGCGGGTGGGCCAGCTCCTCCTCGAGCCCGACGATCACCCGTCGCCCGTGGGCGGTGGTGAAGATCTCGATGGGGTGCCCGTAGAGATCGCTGAGGACCTCGGCGTTGACGACCTCGTCCGGCGTGCCGCAGCGCACCTGGCGTCGGGCGATCCACAGCACCCCCTGCACGATGGGGGACAAGGGATTGAGGTCGTGGGCCACGACCAGCACGCTGGCACCGGTGCTGGTGCGGATGAGGTTGATCAGATCGACGATCTCGGCCTGGGCGGCGAGGTCGAGACCGGCCAATGGCTCGTCCAGCAACAGCAGCTCGGGGCGAAAGACCGTCGCGTGCGCCAGGGCCACGCGCTGGCGCTGACCGCCCGAGAGCGTGGCCAGGGGCTGATCGGCGTAGGCGGTGGTGCCGGTCAGGCTCAACGCCTCGGCCACCACGCGGGACTTGTCGGCCTGGCGGCGCCAGCCCAGGCGCGGCCCGTCCAGGCCCAGTCCCACGTAGTCGCGCGCCGTGATGGAGCCCAGCGAGTCGGCCCGGCGCGACTGGGCCATGTAGCCCACGCGCGGATTGCCGCGCCGGGGCGCCTCGCCGAGCACGCGCAGGCTGCCGTGGCTCGGCTCGATCAGGCCCAGGACCACCTTGAGCAGCGTGGACTTGCCGGCGCCGTTGGAGCCCAGCACCGCGGCGATCGAGCCAGACTCGATGGAGAACGTCGCGCCGTGCCACACGGTGCGCCCGCCCAGGTTCACCGCGACGTCGTCGAACTCGAGGGCCTTCACGCGCATCCCTCCGTGGTCAACGCCGCACGGATCTGGGTGATCGTGCGCCCGATCCAGGCCGGGTAGTCACTGCCGCGCATCGTCTCGGTCACCCGGATGACCGGCACGCCGTTGGCCTCGGCCACGGACACCATCTGGGCGGTCAGCGGCGTGGCGGTCTGAACGTTGTCGATCAGCAGGGCCGGGTGCTGGCGCAGCTGGCCCAACGCCGTGGCCAGATCGGCCACCGACGGGTCGACCCCGTTGCCCACCGCGAGGCGCAACGCCTCCGGGGTCACCACGCGCAGGCCCATCGCACTGAGCAGGTAGCCCGTGACGTCCTCGGTGGCCGCCACGGGCACCCCGGCGCAGCTCGCCCGCAGGTCGCTGACCTGGGCCTGCAGCCGAGCGATCCGGGCGAGCACGGCGCTCGCGCTCGCCTCGAGGCGCCTCGCGCCCAGGCGCGGCGACTCCAGGGCCACGAGGCGCTCGACGAATCGCCGCGCGGCGGCCAGGTCGTAGAACACGTGCGGGTTCCGCCCGGCACTCACGCCCACCAGGGCGGCCACGTCGATCACCGGCGGCGGGCTCGGGCGGGCCGCGACCAGCTGGCTGAGCCAGGTGTCGTAGCCGGCGCCGTTCTCAATCACGAGGGTGGCCTCGGCGACCCGCGCGGCGTCCGTGGTCGTGGCCTCGTGGTCGTGCGGGTCGGCGTTGGGATCGCTCAGCAGCGTCACCACGTTGGCCGACGGGCCCAGCACGTCGCGCGCGAGAGCACCCCACTGGGTGACCCCCGAGACCACGACCGGCACGCGAGAACTCGGCACGCGCAGCCCGAGCACGGCCATGCCGGCCATGACCCCCAGGGCCAGCACGAGTGCCACCACGCGTAGGAGCGACTTGCTCGGAATCATTCCAGTCAGTGTATCCAGAATCATTCTAGATAGCAAGCCCGCCGTCGATAGACTGTCGACGTGGTCCAGACGCGCAACACGCTCCAGCGCCGCGAGGTCATCGCCACCCTCGAGCGCGCTCAGGGCTTCCTGAGCGCCCAGGACCTGCACGCGATGATCGTGCAGCGGGGGGGGCGGATCTCGCTGGCCACCGTGTACGCCCAGCTCAGACGCCTGGCCGAGGACGGCGCGCTGGACGTGATCATGAGCGATCGCGGCGAGAGCCTCTTTCGTCGCTGCGGGGTGGAGGTGCACCATCACCACCTGGCCTGTCGCGACTGCGGTGCGACCATCGAGGTGCCCACCCCCGACCTCGACCAGTGGTCGCGCGAGATCGCGACGCGCTTCGGCTACCGCGACGTGCGCCACGTCTTCGAACTCTCCGGGATCTGCCCCGCGTGCCAGACGAGCTGAACCCGAGCTGGGAGCGTCGCGGGGCCCTCGGGGTGCTGAGCCTGGGCCTGCGCGAATGGGGGGTGGACGCGGTCATCACCACGCGCGCCGGCGGCGTCAGCGAGGCCCCGTACGACTCGCTCAACCTGGCCACGCACGTCGGAGACGACCCGCACCGCGTCCAGGTGAACCGGGCCCGCCTGGCCGCGGCGATGCGCGTCGGCCCGGAGCGCCTGGTGAGCGTGGCCCAGGTGCACTCCAACGAGGTGCTCGAGGTCGAGGGCCCCGTGACGGGCCAGGCCGACGCGCTCGTGAGCTCCTCGCGAGACCTCGCCGTGATGGTTCTGGTCGCCGACTGCCTGCCGATCCTGCTGGTGGACGCGGCGCAGCGACGCGTGGGCGTCGTGCACGCCGGCTGGCGCGGCCTGGCCGCCGGGGTCATCGCGGCAGCCGTGGAGCGCTTCGAGGATCCCGCCCGCGTCCTCGGCGTCGTCGGGCCGGGGATCTCGGTGCGGGCCTACCAGGTCGGCCCGGAGGTCGCCCGCCACTTCTCCGAGGTGCCCGGCGCGCTGGCCTCCGACCACGGGGACCGCTCACGTCTCGACCTGCGCGTGGTGGCCCTCGCCCAACTCGCCGCGGCCGGCCTGGCCGCCGAGCGAGTGCGCTACGTGCCCGCGGCCACCGACGGCGGTGCGCGCTTCTTCTCGGACCGCGCAAGTCGGCCCACCGGTCGCTTCGCGCTCAGCGCACGAGTCCTAGCATGAGGGCGCCATGACGACGCCGCGCCGCGCCGAGGTCTTCGCCTACCGCGGCCTGCAGGTCGAGGGCACGACCCTGTCTGCGCACTACCGCCTCGACGAGATCGACTTCACCGAGCTCGTCGAGTTCGAGGGCGTCGAGAGCCTCGGGGCCCCGGCGCGCGCGGTGGCCACGCTCTGGTACCTCGTGGCCGGGCTCTCCTACTACAAGGCCGGGGCCGCCCGCGTGATCGACCTGGGCGAGACGCCGGTGGGTCCGGCCGCGCGCGCCCTGCTCGCGGCCAGCCTGCACGACGGGCTCGGCGAGTTCAGCGTGGTCAACGACCTGTCCCTCGAGGACGTTCAGATCATCGGCGGCGCGCGCGGCGCGCGAGAATCGGCCGACCTGGACGCGACGCGGGTGCTCGTGCCCTTCGGCGGCGGCATCGACTCGGTCGTCAGCCTCGAGTCGCTGAGCCCGTCCCTTCAGCGCGCGCTCTTCATCGTGTCACCGGCGAGCGGGCGCTTCAGCGCCCTCGAGGCGACGGCGGCGCTGAGCCGCCTCGAGATCGTGCGCGCCACGCGATCCCTGGACGAGCGACTGCTCAGCGGAGACGCGTCCTTTCTGCGCGGGCACGTCCCGGTCACGGCGATGGTGACGCTGCTCGCGGCGACCGCGGCGGTGGCCAGCGCACGCGGCGGCGTCGTGATGAGCAACGAGCACTCGGCGTCGGTGCCGAATCTGACCTGGCGGGGCCGGCCGATCAACCACCAGTGGAGCAAGTCCCTGGCCGCCGAGGTCCTCTTGTCCAACGCCCTGGACGAGAGCGTCACGTCGCTCAGCGTGGCGAGCCTGCTGCGCAGTCGCAGCGAGATCTGGGTCGCCGAGCGCTTCAGCCGGCTCACCGACTACCACCCGGTCTTTCGCAGCTGCAACCGCGCCTTCGCCCAGGACCCGGCGCGCCGCTTGAGCAACTGGTGCGGCGAGTGCGACAAGTGCCTCTTCATCGCCCTGGTGCTGGCTCCCTTCGTGGCCCGCGAGCACCTCGCGGGCATCTTCGGCTCCGAGCCCCTGGCCAACCCCGAGCGTCGCGACCAGCTCGAGGTGCTCGTCGGCCTGGGTGCGACGCCCAAGCCCTTCGAGTGCGTGGGCGACCCGCACGAGAGTGCCGCCGCGCTGGCCGCGGTGGCGGCCGATCCGGCCTGGGCCGATGTCGACTACCTGCACGAGGTGGCTGTGCGCCTGAACTCGCCGAAGAGTCTCGACGAACTGCTCACGCCCCGAGGACCCAGCCGTGCGCCGGCCCACTGGCTTCGCTGAGCTCGCGGGCCGGCGCGTGGGCGTCTTCGGCTACGGCGTCGAGGGCCGCGCCAGCGCGAGGCGCCTGGCGAGCGTCGCGGCGAGCCTCGTGATCGTGGACGACGAGCCAGTCAGCGACGAGGTGATGGTCACGAGCGCCGGGGGCCTCGCGGCCCTAGCCACGTGCGAGGTCGTGCTCAAGAGCCCGGGCATCCCACGCCGGCGCGCGGACGTGCTCGAGCTCGAGGCAGCGGGCGTGATCGTGACCTCCTCACTGAACCTTTGGCTGCACGAGGCGCCGCGCGAGCGAGTGATCGCCGTGACGGGCACCAAGGGAAAGTCCACCACCACCAGTCTCATCAGCTTCTTTCTCGACAGCCTGGGCCAGGAGGCGGCCAGTCTGGGCAACATCGGACGGCCTCCCTACGATCCTGAGGCGCCGAGCCCGGCGGGCTGGCTCGTCCTGGAGGTCTCGAGCTTCCAGGCCGTGGACCTCGACCGAGCTCCCGCGTTCGTCGTGGTGACCTCACTCGGCAGCGACCACCTTGACTGGCACGGCTCGCTCGAGCAGTACTGGGCGGACAAGCTCTCCCTCACTCGCGCCCGCGGCGAGCACCACACGTACGTGACGCCGTCAGTCCTCTCGCTCGCGGCAGACCAGCTCGGTGGCGAGATCCACGTCGTCGAGCCCGATGACGCGGGACTCGCCGAACGACTCGGCCTCTTGGGTCAGCACAACAGGTCCAACGTGGCCCTGGCCCTCACCGTCGTCGCCAACGTGCTCAGGCGAGATCACGGCGACGTACTCGCTGCCGTATCCGAGGACGCCGAGAGCTTCGTGCCCTTGCGCGGTCGACTCACGCTACTGGGTGAGGAGCATCTCACACACGGGCGGCTGCGCTACGTCGACGATGGTCTGGCCACCGCACCCCTTCCCACCATCGCGGCCCTGGAAGTCTTCCCCAACGAGTCACTCGCACTCATCGCCGGCGGCTTCGATCGTGGCGTCGACTACGCGCCCCTCGTGGACGCCCTCCTGGAGCGCACCTCTCCGACAATTCTGATCACGATGGGAGCGGCCGGTGAGCGGCTCGGGTCCCTGGCGCGACAGAGCGGGTTGCGAGTACGCAGCGTGCAGGATATGGCCGAGGCGGTCGCAGCGGCTCGCGAGGCTCTCGTGGCGGGCGGCGTGGTCCTCTTCTCACCCGCGGCACCGAGTTTCGACCGCTATCGCAACTGGCTGGAGAGAAGTGATGACTACGCGGCACAGATCCGGACGAGCGCTTCCTGATGGCACTTCGATCTCACGCAACGTCCGCAGCCTCGCTCGACGTGAGTCGGGCGCCCAGGGCGCTGACAGTGGCCCGGCGCCACCGTAGGGCACCCCACGCCAGGAGCATCAACGCGCTCATCCGGAACATGACTGCCCCTTCGAGCATGTGCCGGTCCGTCTCCTGACCGGAGGTGTCCCACGCGGCCAGCATGGTTGCCACGCCGATCACACCCAGTGCGATCAGGATCCACGTTGTGCGATCCACTCTCCTCAGCAGCATGAATCCGAGAAGTATGCCGAGGAGAGCCTCGCCCACGCACCAGCGCCAGCCGGGATAGAGGAGCGCGGACCACGGTGCATCAGTGCGGTTGGGCGCCGCGTACACGAGCACGTTGCCCCCATCGGAGTAGTACGCCCAGCCCGGGTGAGCGATCGGATCACTGAGCAGTGTGAGTGGGTGCGTGAGGAGCCACTGCACGTACAGTGATTCTCCGTGTGACGCCAGCCACGAAGTGACGACCGGCGAGGTGGCGATGACCACCTTGCCCGATGGGCTGGCCGGCGTCCGTGCCGCCTGCCGATCGATGCCGGGCGCATCCGGCATGCCGTGGGCGGCGAACCACGCCACTCGGCCGGGAAGCGGGAAGACGCGCGTCGCGTAGAGTGACGGCATCTCCAGCGAGGTGACGCCGGACTGCTTCGCGAGCCCGCTCGAGAGCAGAGCCACTAGGAGCAGCAGCCCGAAGAGGACGACACCCCGCCTGCGAGAGCGGTCCGGGCGTCGTCGGCTGACATCAACAACGAGCACGACGAGAGCCACGAGAGCCACGGGGACGATCTGGGAGTAGCGAACAAGGACGTTCAGGAGTGCCGCCAGGACGACATACGCGGCCTGACGAGTGGAGCCCCCGCCCGCGTATCTCAGAACTGCCGCCATCAGCACGGCGACCGCGCTGAGCGCCAACGAATCCGACAGGACCGATCGGTTCCAGATCATGACGGGTGCGCTGGAGGCAAATACGAGCACCAGGACTGTGGCTGATGCTCGGCGCAGAAGCCCGGTGAAGAACGTGGCGAACGTTGAAGCGAGGAACAGCCACGACGCAACGAAGATGACCGACTGGGCGAGCGTGAAACCCGACGCACCACCCGTGAGCTTCCACAACAGCGACGTCAGCGGTGGCTTTATGCCGTACCAGAATCGAGCGCTCCAGATAGGCAGTCCCGCCTGGGCCTGGTAGAGGGTGGTGTCGGGCCACAGACGGGCCGGCGTGATGGTCGCTTGCCACACGATGTACCAGGAGAAGGCGACAGCGAGCGAGCGCTGCACCCACCACTCGTCCTCGCGGGCGTGACGTACCTGCGCTAGCCAGCCGCTCAGCCCACGCTCCGCCATCTCGCTCTCCCGACTTAGAGACTCCGCGACAAGGACCTCATTAGACACCACCCTCGGAACAGCTCACACGTGCCATAGAGGACATGAGCCTCCTCACGTCAGGGCGAGGTCGCCGCCGACCACCTTCAGCATCCCTTGTCCAGATCCACACCGGCGCTGCTCGTGCCACTCTGAGCCAGCCAGGTGGGCCCGCCGGCCATCTGGGAGGAGCCCGTAGTGCTCGGGCAGGCACCGCCGGCCACCCACACCCCCGAGAGCGCGGGCACCGGACGTGGTGGCGCCCAGGTGAGCGAGCCCGTGATCGATCCCCACATTGCCGGTGAGGAGTAGTAGCCGAAGGGAACGCCCGCGCTAGACATGCCGGAGGAGAGCCCGTCGATGACGTACCGGTTCAGCGTCGTGTTGGCGGACCAGCTGTTGAGGGTCTCGACGTCCGCCCACCACGCGCTGGGCCTCCCCGGCTGCACGCCCTGGGCGTAGAGCGCCTCGGAGCAGCCGATCTCCCAGGCCTGCTGCTCCTGGGACTTCTCGTGCCGGGAGCTGCCCCACGCGACCGCGGCCGAGCCAAGGTCAGTCACGCACGTCGGGTTGATGCTCTTCGCGTACCCGCCGGCGTAGCCGGTGTTGAAGTACAGCGACCGACTGGTGATGCTCGTTACTTTCGAAGCAGCCGTCCACTCGTCGCTAGCGCACGTGTTGGCGGTGAAGGGTCGACCCCCGCCCACGCCGATGATCGCAAAGGACGCACTGCTCGGCAGCGGCGAGTTGCAGTTGGGGTACGAGACGTCGTATCCGGTGCCGGTGTAGATGCCGCTCACGGACGCACCGGCCGGCACCGTGCCCCCGAGCAGGGCCAGCGCGCCGACGGCGACGCCGAGACGCTCGACGAGGCGACCTCGGCGACGCGTGCTCGTCTGTCGTTGCGTGCTCAGCATGCCGGCCCCCTTGCGAATGTGCTCCACGAACAGTACGCGATCGCGCGAGCGCGCAGCGGTCACGCCCGCTCCTTTGTCGCCAGCGCGGAGACTTCGAAAGCTGATTCAGGAAGGACCTCGGCGAAGCCCGAACCCCGAGAATGCCCGCACGCGTCGGGGCACCAGCGTGCGACGCGCAGTGGAGCCTGGGGTGGGAATCGAACCCACGACCTGCGCATTACGAATGCGCTGCTCTGCCGGCTGAGCTACCCAGGCGTAGGGCGTCAGCCTAGCCGAGACCGCGCTAGAGGGCGCCCAGCGAGATCATCAAGTCGGCCAACAGGAGGGTCTCGTCGACGTTGCGTGACAGGCGTCGCGCCGCGGCGTCGATGAGCTCGAGGGCCCCGAGGGCGCCGCTCGCGCGCTGGCGGCCCCGCGCACTGGGATCCTCGAGCGCGATGGCCAGTCGGTCCCGGTAGACGCGCGCGAGCGCACTCAGGCCGAAGCGCAACTCCTCGAGGCGAAAGCGGCGCTGCTCGCGCTTGAACTGGGCCTCCAGCTCGCGCTTGGTGCCCACGCGCACCGCCTCGGCCTGGCGCCGGGCGAGCTCGCTCTCCTGCAACGCCACCAGGGGCGCCATCGCCCCGTCGAGCGCGCTGGTGATCTGGCCCACCAGCTCCATCGCCGAGGCCGGGGTGCCGCCCAGGTGCTCGGGGACCTCGCGCCAGGTCGCGATGCGCTGGGCCAGCGCCTCGTCGGCCACGAGCACGCGGGCTCGCTGCAGGTCTCCACCGGCCGCCCCGGCGGCCAGGCGGGCGCGAGCCTCGGGGGCCCCCTCGCGCACCAGGCTCTCGAGCAGGTCCGACTCGCCCAGCGCCCGCAGGCGCACCTCGACGCATCGCGAGACGATCGTGATGAGCTCGGGCGGCGTCTCGGTCGCACTGAGCACGAAGATCGTTCGTCCGGGAGGCTCTTCGAGCGTCTTGAGCAGCGCCGGCGCCGAGGGGGCCGCGCCGCTGGTCGTGAGCTCGACGTCAGGAATCACCACGACCTGGTAGCCCTCGCCGATCGGGCGCCGACGCGCCACGCGCTCGGCCTCGCGCAGCTCGTCCACGCGCCAGGAGACCCCGGCGCGCTCGGCCACGTAGACGTCCGGGTCCGTGCCCCCCAGCACCCGGCGACAGTGCTCGCAGTGCCCGCAGCCGTGATCGGGGCACTGCAGGCCGGCGACGAGGGCCGTCACCGCCGCCTCGGCCCCCACCCCGGCGGGGGCGGTGATGAGATAGGCGTGCCCGGGATGGCGCGCGTGGTGGCGCAGCGCCGCGGCCGCCTCGGGCTGGGCGACGAGGACCTCGAAGACGTCGCTCACGACCAGTCCAGCTCGTCGAGGCGCTCGTCGACGAGGCGAGCGACCTGCTCGACATCGAGCGACGCGTCGACGACGAACCAGCGTGACGGCTCCGCGGCGGCCATGGCGAGGTAGCCGTGGCGCACCCGCTCGTGGAAGGCCGCGTCGGCGGACTCGAAGCGATCCCGGTGATCGAGCGCTCGGCGCTCGACGGCCACCTCGAGCGAGATGTCGAGCAGCACCGTCAGGTCCGGCCAGCACGTGCCGACGGCGAGATCCGTGGCCGCGCGCAGCTCCTCGAGGTCCACCCCGCGCCCGTAGCCCTGGTAGGCCAGAGACGACGCGGCGAAGCGATCGCTCACCACGCTGCGCCCGGCTTCGAGGGCGGGCTCGATCAGCGTGCGCACGTGATGCGAGCGATCCGTCAGCATGAGCAGCGCCTCCGTGACCGGCGACATCGGCGTGGCCGCGTCCAGCACCCATCGGCGCAGGTCGGCGCCCATCAGCGAGTCGCCCGGCTCGAAGGTGAACAGCGCGTCGCGCGCGGAGGCCACGCGCCGGGCCTGGGTGGACTTGCCGCAGCCGTCGCCGCCCTCGAAGGCGACGAAGACGCTCACGACTCTCGCGCCTCGGCCGCCGCCAGCAGCGCGGCGTTGCTGGCCTTGCCCCGCCCGACACTGGAGCGGCGCTGCGCGGTGCTGGTCGCCGAGGCGGCGCTCGACTTGGTGGTCGCGGCCGTCTTGGCGCCCGCCTTGGTGGACGACGCCTTCTTCGTCGCGGACCGCTTCGCGCCCGCCTTGCTGGCGCGCGGCTTCTTCGCCGCGGCCGTGGCCGCACTGGGGCGTCGGCGCGTGGAGGGCTCGGCGTTGCGCCGCTCGGCCAGCAGCTCACAGGCCCGGTCCAGCGTGATCGACTCGACCGTGTCGCCCAGGCGCAGCGTGGCGTTGGACTCACCGTCCGTGACGTAGGGGCCAAAGCGACCGGTGCGCACCAGGACCGCGCGCCGGGTCACCGGGTCCTCGCCCAGCTCGCGCAGCGGCCCGGCCGCCGCGCGGCGCCCGCGGGCCTTGGGCTGGGCCAGCAGGGCCACGGCCTCGTCGAGTTGAATCGTGAAGATCTGCTCCTCGCTGGCCAGTGAGCGCGTCTCCTTGCCCCACGTCAGGTAGGGCCCGTAGCGGCCGTTCTGGGCCAGTATCGCCTCGCCGTTCTGCGGGTGCGCACCGACCTCGCGCGGCAGGCTCAGCAGGGCCAGGGCCTGGGCGAGGGTGACGGTCTCCGGGCTCATCGAGCTGAAGAGCGAGGCCGTCGCGGGCTTCTCCTGACCCTCGCCGGCCTCGCCGCGCTGCACGTAGGGCCCGTAGCGCCCGGTGCGCACCAGGATGCTCACGCCCGCCTCGTCGAGGCCGAGCTCGCGGTCGCCCGAGGGCGCGGCCAAGAGCTCGAGGGCGCGCGCGACGCTGAGCGAGTCGGGCTCGGTCGCCTCGGGGATCGAGACGCGGTCCTCGCCGTGCACCAGGTAGGGCCCGTAGCGCCCCGAGCGCACCGAGACGGCCAGTCCGTCCGGGGCCACGCCCAGCTCGAGCGAGTTGATCGCGGCGAAGTCGAAGTCGTGCTCGGCGTGGGCCACTCGCTCCAGGCCCTGACGCGCGAACTCGGTGCTCGCGCGCGGGTCGCCGAAGTAGAAGCGCGCGAGCCACGGCTCGAGCTCGGCGCGCCCCTCGGCGATGTCGTCCAGGGCGTCCTCCATGGCCGCGGTGAACTGGTAGTCCACCAGGTCCGCGAAGTAGGTCCGCAGCAGGTTCACCACCGCGAAGGCTCGGAACGCCGGCACCAGGGACTTGCCCTTCTTCCACACGTAGCCGCGCCGATCGATCGTCTTCATGACCGACGCGTAGGTCGAGGGTCTCCCGATGCCCAGGTCCTCGAGCTTCTTGATCAGCGTGGCCTCCGAGTAGCGATCCGGGGGCTGGGTGTCGTGGCCCTTGGCCTCGGTGGCGCCGACGTGGGCCGTGTCGCCCTCGGCGAGCACCGGCAGGATCCTCTCCTGGTCGGCCAGCTCGGCCTCCGGGTCGTCGGCGCCCTCGACGTAGGCGCGCCGAAAGCCGGCAAAGCCGATGCGCAGCCCGCTGGCCACCAGGCCCACCACGCGCGCCTCGGTGGTGCCGGCCACGCCGGTGACGACGGCGCTGAGGCGCACCCGGTCCTGGGTCAGCTGGGCGTCGACCATCTGCGAGGCAATCGTGCGCTTCCAGATCAGCTCGTAGAGCGCGCGCTCGTCACCGGGCAGCGCCGCGGCCTCCTCCAGGGAGCGGAACTCCTCACCGGCCGGGCGGATCGCCTCGTGCGCCTCCTGGGCGTTCTTGACCTTGCGGTCGTAGCGCCGCGGCAACTCGGGCACGTAGTCGTCGCCGAAGGTCGCCGCCGCGATGGCCCGGGCCGCCGCGATGGCCTCGCCCGACAGGGTCGTCGAGTCCGTGCGCATGTAGGTGATCCAGCCCTGCTCGTAGAGCCGCTGAGCCGCGCGCATCGTGCGCTCGGGATCAAAGCGCAGCTTGCGGCTGGCCTCGATCTGCAGCGACGAGGTCATGAAGGGCGCCTGGGGCCGCTGGGTGCGCGGGGTGGACGTGACGGACTCCACTCGCGCGCTCGCGCCGTCCAGGCCGTGCGCGATCGCCTCGGCGGCGGCCTCGCCCAGCACCGTCACGTCCTGAGCCACCAGCTCACCCGAGGCGTCGAAGCTCTTGCCACTGGCCAGGGGGACCCCGTCGACGCTCTCGAGGGTCGCCTCGAAGCTCGCGTCGCGCACCTCAAGCGTCGCGGTGACGTCGAACCACGTGGCCGAGGTGAAGGCCATGCGCTCGCGCTCGCGCTCGCAGACCAGGCGGATGGCCACGGACTGCACCCGCCCGGCCGAGCGGGCCTTGTCCACCGCGCGCCACAGCACCGGGGAGACCTCGTAGCCCACCAGGCGGTCCAGGAAGCGCCGACCCTCCTGGGCGTCCACCAGGCGCAGGTCCAGCTCGCGCGTCTCGCGCACCGCGCGCTCGATGGCGCCCGGGGTGATCTCGTGAAAGACCATCCGCTTGACGGGCACCTTGGGGCTGAGCAGCTCGCGCAGGTGCCAGGCGATCGCCTCGCCCTCGCGGTCCTCGTCCGTGGCCAGGTAGAGCTCGTCGACCTGCTTGAGGGCACCCTTGAGCTCGCTGACAACCTTCTTGCGATCGCTGCTGACGACGTAGACCGGCTTGAAGTGGTCGTGCACGTTGATGCCCAGGCGCGCCCACTTCTCGCCCTTGACCGACTCGGGGATCTCCGCGGCGCTCTCGGGCAGGTCACGCACGTGGCCGATGGAGGGCTTGACGATGTAGTCAGGGCCCAGCATGCCCTGGATGCGCGTGGCCTTGGCCACGGACTCCACGATCACCAGCGCTCGGGCCATTCACCACCTCCCGGGGTCACAATTTGCCCTACAACCTAGACACACCGAGCGAGCCCCCCGGCGCACCGGGGTCGCGGCGGCCTACTCTTCGCCCGCCGGACCAGCGACGATCTCGTACTGGGGATTGAGGATCACCGCCTCACGGCGCATCGCGGTGACGGTCCCCTTGACCAGCAGGCGCGTGCCGCGCTCGATGCCCGGGACCTGGCTGCGGCCCTGGAAGACCAGGGTCACCGAGCCGGTGTGGTCCGCGATCACGCAGCGCAGTTCCTGGCCGCCGAACTCGTGGCTCAGAGCCATCGCGCGCACGCGCCCGGCGATCTCGGCGTACTGGCGCTCCTTGAGCGCCCCGATCGGGAAGGCCCCACCCGAGCGCTCGGCGAGCTTGACGTCCGGGCCCAGGTGCGCGTCCTCGCGCAGGCCCCCGCGCTGGACCTCGTCGCTCATGGCCTCCGGGGCGTGCGTGCCCGCCACGACGCGCGGTGGGCCCATCCGGTACGGGATGATCGTGGCCGCCGTGCGCGGCACGTGCATGACCGCCCCGGCGATCGCGTCGGCCGTGCGGTCGTGCAGCAGGCGCTGCAGGCGGCTCGAGAAGCCCCGGCGGGGCAGGATGACCATGCAGAAGACGTCCGGGTCGCGCACCACGTCGGCCACGAGCTCCAGCGCGGCGCGGTCCACGCGTCGGTCCTCGCACTCGACGATCTCCAGGCTGATGCCGGCCGAGGCGGTGTTGGGCGCGCCCCAGGCGGCCTCGAGGCGCTTGGTGACCGCCGGGTCGATGTCGAAGTGCACGGCGCGGATCGAGTAGGCGTTCAGCGTCGCGCAGTAGCGCAGGGCCCGCTCGGTGACCAGGTCGTAGCTGTCCACGAAGACCAGCACGCGGTTCATGCGGATCTGCATCGGCGCGCGCGCGCTGGTGGCGGCGAAGGCCGCGTCCTCGCGCTCGTACTGGCGGTTGAAGCGCACCAGGCCCCAGTACATCAGCGGGCCGACCACCACGACGATCCAGGCGCCCTCGGTGAACTTGGCGACGGCGAACACCAGCACGACGATCGCCGTGACCGTCGCCGAGGTCGCGTTGGCGATCGCGCCGAAGCGCCAGCGGCCGACTCGCTCACGCAGGTGGCGCTTCACCATGCCCAGGCCGGCCATCGTGAACCCGGTGAACACCCCGATCGCGTAGAGCGAGATGAGCCCGTTGACCTGGGCGCGAAAGACGATGATCAAGCTGAGCGAGACGATGCCCAGCACGATGATGCCGTTGGAGAAGGCCAGGCGGTGCCCGCGCTTGGTGAGCTGGCGCGGCAGGTACTTGTCGCTGGCCACGTAGTTGGCCAGGAACGGAAATCCGTTGAAGGACGTGTTGCCCCCGGTGTAGAGGATGAGCAGGGTGGCGAACTGGACCAGGTAGAAGATCGCGTGGCCGACGCCGTGGCTCCCGAAGACGTCCAGCACCTCCTGGGAGACCACCGTCGGGGTGCCCGCCGCGTAGGGCAGGGCGTGCGTCCAGGCGGCCAGCAGCGTCACGCCCAGCAGCAGGAAGGCCAGCACGCTGGACATGACCACCAGGGTGACGCGCGCGTTGGGCGACTCGGGGCGCCGGAAGCTGGCCACACCGTTGGAGATGGCCTCCAGTCCGGTCAGCGACGAGCCCCCGTTGGCGTAGGCGCGCATCAGCGTGATGAAGGCCAGGCCCATCAGGATCCCGGACCCGCGCTGGCCGAGGCGTCCGTCCACCAGCAGGTGCAGGGGGGGCTGGGCGATGACGTGCAGGGTGCCCAGGGCCTTCTTCACGTAGCCCACGATGATCGTCGTTCCCATCATGGCCACGAAGAAGTAGGTGGGCAGGGCGAAGTAGCTGCCGGCCTCGCGCAGCCCGCGCAGGTTGCCGTAGATGAGCACGAGCACGATGCCCGCGGTGATGGGCACGGTGTAGGGGGTCAGACCCGGCACCGCCGAGGTCAGCGCGGCCGTGCCGGCCGAGCACTGCACGGCCACCGTGACGATGTAGTCGATCAGCAGCGCGACCGCGGCGATCTGGGCGATGCGGGGCCCGAAGTTGTCGCGCGCGACCACGTAGGAGCCCCCGGCGCTCGTGTAGTACTTGATCACGTCCATGTAGGACGTGGTGACGAAGAAGAGCACGCCCAGGATCACGAACATGATCGGCACGACCAGCGAGAACGCGGCCAGGCCGATGAAGGGCGTGAGCTGGACCAGGATCTCCTCGGTGCCGTAGGCCGAGGACGAGATGCAGTCCGGCGCGAGCACGCCCAGGGCCGCCAGCTTGCTCAGGCGCTCGCCGCCGAGCTGCTCGGTGACGTAGGGACGTCCCAGCAGCAGGCGCTTGAGGCGGTATCCCAGGGTCTCCGGATAGACGATGTTGACGTTGGCGTGACTCGTCAGGACCCGGGTGGACTCGGCGATCTGCTTGTCGGCCTCTGACACGTGCAAAAGACTAAGCGACGCGGCGGGGCGGACCACGTACGACGCCGTGTTTGCACGGGCCGGACCCGCTGTGGTCCAATGTCCCGGTGCACATCGTGGTGGTCGGCTGTGGCCGAGTGGGCTCGGAGCTGGCCATGCAGCTCTCCGACGACGGTCACTCCGTGGTCATCATCGACAAGAACAAGGACTCCTTCCGTCGCCTGACGCGCTATCACGGGCGCACCCTGCACGGCTCGGGCTTCGACCGCGACGTGCTGCAGAAGGCCGAGGCCTCTCAGGCCGACGCGCTGGCCGCGGTGACCAGCGGGGACAACACCAACATCCTCTGCGCGCGCATCGCGCGGGACAACTACCACATCAAGAACGTCGTGGCGCGCATCTACGACCCCCAGCGCGCCGAGATCTACATGAAGCTCGGCATCCCCACCGTGGCCACCTCGCTGTGGACAACCCAGCAGGTCAAGCGCTGGATGCTGCCCAGCGACGAGTCCGTCGAGTGGACCGACGGGGCCGGCTCCATGCACCTGGTCGAGCGCATCGTGCCCGACCACCTGGCCGGGCGCCGACTCGAGGAGTTCAGCCTCAGCGCGCGCGTGCGGGTGGTGGGCCTCATCCGCGGCAGCACCGGGCGCGTGGACCTCGAGGGCCTGTTCGCCCAGGAGGACGACATGCTCGAGTTCATGGTCCTCGGCCACCAGGGCATGGACGAGCTGCGCGCGTTCTTGGAGGTCCCCTCGTGAGAGTCGTCATCGCCGGGGGCGGATCCGTGGGCACCGCGATCGCGCTGGATCTCATCGACCGGCACCACGACGTGGCCCTGCTCGAGCAGGACAGCGACCGGGCCGAGCGCATCCGGGCCTTCCTGCCCGGGGTCAACGTCATGGCCGCGGACGCCTGCGAGTACGCGTGCCTGGTCACGGCCGACCTGCGCAGCGCCGACGTGGTGATCGCGGCCACCGGCGACGACGAGGACAACCTGGTCGTCTCCTGGCTGTCCAAGCAGGAGTTCGGCGTGCCGCGCGTCATCGCGCGCATCAACAACTCTCGCAACGAGTGGCTCTTCAACGCCAGCTGGGGCGTGGACGTCTCGGTCTCCACGCCCGCGCTGATCACCTCGCTAGTGGACGAGGCGGTCGAGGTCGGCTCGATCATCAAGCTCCTCGACCTGGTCGACGGCAAGATGAAGCTCATCGAGGTCACCCTGGCCGCCAGCGCACCCGCGGTGGCCCAGGGCCTCACGCTGGACGAGCTGCGCCTGAGCGACGCGGTACGCGTGGTGGTGGTCGTGCGCGCCGAGCAGCCGCTCACCCCGAGCCCGACGATGCGCTTCCTCGAGCACGACCACGTCATCCTGATGGCGCGCGCGGGGGCGACCCAGGACTGCGCGGACGCCTTCATCGGCTGAGGGGCCCCTGCGGGCCCCGAGACCTAGCATTGGCCCGTGAGAGCGGCCTTCTTCGACTTGGACAAGACGGTCATCGCCAAGTCCTCCCTGGTCGCCCTCGGCCCGGCCTTCCACGCGCGCGGGCTGCTGCAGCGACGCACGCTGGTCTGGGCGGTCTTTCGCCAGCTGCTCTTCATGCGCTTCGGCGCCGACGAGAAGCGCCTGACCAAGTACCGCGAGGCGGTGCTCAAGGTCACCAAGGGCTGGGACCGCGACGAGGTGCGCGCCCTGGTGGACGAGACGATCAACCACGTGATCGAGCCGCTCATCTACGACGAGGCCCTGGACCTGATCGACCAGCACCGCATCGCCGGCGACGAGGTCTGGCTCGTCTCGATGGCCCCCGAGGAGATCGTCGCGCCCTTCGCGGTGATCCTGGGCATCACCGGGGCGATCGCCTCGCGCGCCACGGTGGACGAGAACGGCAAGTTCACCGGGGAGATGGAGTTCTTCGCCCAGGGCGAGAACAAGGCGCACGCGATCGTGGAGCTGGCCAAGAGCCGCGACCTGGACCTGAGCGAGTGCTACGCCTACTCGGACTCCGAGACCGACGTCGGCATGCTCGAGGTCGTCGGGCACCCCTTCGCGGTCAACCCGGACCGCACCCTGGCGCGCATCGCGGCCGAGCGGAACTGGCCGGTGTTGAGCTTCACCCACCCGGTGCGCGCGCACGACCGCTCACGCACTCGCACGCCGTTCCTGCTCAGCGCGATCATCATCGGCTTCGCCGCCCTGGCCGGCCAGGCGCGCCTGCGCCGACGGCCCTAGCGGGGCGTCTAGAGGGTCAGCAGCTCGCGCGCGCCCGTGTCCGACGAGGGGTGACGCAGCTTGGACATCGCGCGCGCCTCGATCTGGCGAATGCGCTCGCGCGTCAGGCCCATCACCGCGCCCACGTCCTCGAGCGTGCGCTGCTCACCGGCGCCGTCCAGGCCGAAGCGCATGCGCAGGATCTGCTGCTCGCGCTCGTCCAGCGGCTGCAGGAGTCGCGCGATGGCGTCGGGCATCATGCCCTTGGCCGCCACGTCGAAGGGCGACTCGGCCGAGCGGTCCTCGACCACGTCGCCGAGCTCGGCGTCGCCGTCCTCGCGCAGGGGCTCCGAGAGCGAGATCGGCTCGGAGCGAAACCGCAGGGCCTCGATGAGCTTGTCCTCGGGCATCTCGCACTCCTCGCAGAGCTCACGGATGGTCGGCGGGCGCCCGAACTTGAGCTCCAGGCGCGACTGGGCCTTCTGAACGCGCGCCAGGGTGTCCCCGGCGTGCACGGGCAGGCGGATCGTGCGCCCGGTGTTGGCGATGCCGCGCGTGATGGCCTGGCGAATCCACCAGGTCGCGTAGGTGGAGAACTTGAATCCCTTGCGCCAGTCGAACTTCTCGACCGCGTGCATCAGGCCGAGGTTGCCCTCCTGGATCAGGTCCAGCAGCGGCAGGCCCGAGGCCTGGTACTTCTTGGCGATGGAGACCACCAGGCGCAGGTTCGACTGCACGAAGTCACGCTCGGCCTGCTCGCCGCGGTGGATGGTGCGCTTGAGGGCCTGCTTGCGCGTCGGGGTCATCTTGAGCTTCTTGTCGGCCTCGGCCGACTCCAGCTCGGCCTTGGCCTCGCGACCCTCCTCGATGGTCTGGGCCAGGCGAACCTCATCGTCCTTGGTCAGCAGGGTGTACTGGCCGATGTCGGACAGGTAGAGCCGGACGAGGTCCTCATCGTCGCGGTCCACGCGGTCTTTCGCCATCTGAAGCCTCCCTCGCCGGTTCCTCCGCCACTCAGAGTTATACGGGGGTAGGCAACCCTAGCGGGAGAGGACGAAGCTCTCGGCGTTGCCCGTCTGCTCGGCCAGTCTGACCAGGGACCTCGCCGCCACGGCGAAGCCGGGCTCGTCGATGGAGCCCGGGTGGCTCGCCAGGCCCGCGCAGGCGCGCAGCTGGCGCCGGGTGACCTCGGCGACGGCCTCGAAGCGCGCGTCGAGCGGGCCGAGGTCGACCAGGCTGACCAGCAGGCGCGGGCCGATGACCACGCTGAAGGCGTACAGGGCGAGGGCCCCCGAGGGCTCCGCGCCGGCGCGCGCCAGGATCTCGGTGACCACCGGGTGCGCCGGCGCGGGGTCGAACTGCACGCTCAGCTCGGCGTAGGCGCGCGCCGCGCGCGACAGGCAGATGACGTAGGGCCCGTGCTCCAGGTGTGGCACCTCGCGCTCGAGCCCCTGGTGCACGCCCGTCACCAAGGAGGCGACGTGTTCGACCTCGCCGCTCACGGGCGCGGCACGCGAAAACCGTTGGTGATCGGCATGCGCCGGTCGCGACCGAAGGCCTTCTTCGAGATGCGCACGCCCGGCGGGCTCTGGCGGCGCTTGTACTCCGCGGCGTCCACCAGTCGCGCCACGCGGGCCACCAGGCTCGGGTCGTGGCCCTCGGCGATCAGCTCGCCCGCCGTGGCGTCGCGGTCCACGTAGCCCGCCAGCAGCGGGTCCAGCAGCTCGTAGGGGGGCAGGGACTGATCGTCTCGCTGGTCGGCGCGCAGCTCGGCCGAGGGCGCCTTGCTCAGCACCTCGATCGAGATGGGCTCGGGGTCCCCGGCCTCGCGCGCGCGGGCGTTGCGGTGCCGGCACAGCTCGTAGACCATCGTCTTGGGCACGTCCTTGATGACGGCGAAGCCCCCGGCCGAGTCCCCGTAGAGGGTCGAGTAGCCCACCGCCATCTCGGACTTGTTACCGGTGGTCAGCACGATCGCCCCGGTGGCGTTGGAGATCGCCATCAGGATGACACCGCGGATGCGTGACTGCAGGTTCTCGTCGGTCAGCCCGCTCGGGACCTCGCCGAGGCCCGCGCCCAGCATCTCGGCGAAGGCCGCGTGGGCCGCCTCGATCGGGATCGTCGTGACCTCGACGTCCAGGCGCGCGCCCAGCTCGTAGGCGTCAGTGAGCGAGCCCGGCGAGGAGTAGCGGCTCGGCATCGCGACGCCGCGCACCGCGCGTGCGCCCACGGCGTCGACCGCGATCGTGGCCACCAGGGAGGAGTCGACCCCACCGGACACGCCCAGGACCACGGAGCGAAAGCCGTTCTTCCAGATGTAGTCGCGCGTGCCCATCACCAAGGCGTCGTAGATCTCGGCGATCTCGCTGGCCGGCTCGGCCAGCGAGTTGACGCTGGCCGCGCGCGCGCGACGCTCATCGCGCGGGTAGGCCACGTCGAGGCGCACGCCCGCGCCGGACTCGCGCGCCTCAATGTCCACGACGAGCAGCTCCTCGGCGAAGGCCCGCGCGCGCGCCAGCACGGCGCCCGTCGCGTCGACCACGACGCTCTGGCCGTCGAAGACCAGCTCGTCCTGGCCACCGACGAGGTTGACGTAGGCGATGGGACATCCGGTCTCACGGGCGCGCTCGGCGAGCATGGCCTCGCGCTCCTCACGCCGGCCCCGCGCGAAGGGCGACGCGTTGGCCACCACGATCAGCGTTGCGCCCTGGGCCGCCAGCTCGGCCGCCGGCCCGGCGGCCATCCACACGTCCTCGCAGATCAGCAGGCCGAGCGCCACACCGTTGACGTTGATGATCGAGTGCGGGCCGACGCCGGCGTGGAAGTAGCGCTGCTCGTCGAAGACCTCGTAGTTGGGCAGCAGGCGCTTCGTGGCCGTGGCGATCACGCCGTCGCTCAGGGCGACCAGGGCGTTGGCCACGTGGGGCCAGGGCTCCTCGGAGACGACGTTGCGCGCGTCGGGCGAGGGCGCCAGGCTCACGGCCCCCTCGGCCTCGCTCACCACCGTTCCCACGAGCAGTGGGGGCAGGCCCTCCGCATCACGCAGGCTGATCAGGGCCAGCTCGGCCGCGTCGATGAAGCCCTCCTTGAGCAGCAGGTCCTCCGGGGGATAGCCGGTGAGGGCGAGCTCGGGGCTGAGTACCACGTCGGCCCCAACGCCGGCGGCCTGGTGGCGGAAGCGATCCAGGGTCTCGACGTTGCGCGCGAAGTCGCCCACGACGGCGTTCATCTGGGCGAGGGCGAGTCGCACGGCCGGCACGAGCGCAGCCTACCAACCGTGATTTTGTGGGGGTCCGGGCAACTATTCACACGCGGTTAACACAATGCGGTCATCGCGCGCGACGGGCCCAGCAGACTGGAGAGTGACCCGCAGCGGTCAGGACAAGGAGTAACTGTGGCGTACCAGGCTGAGTACATCTGGATCGACGGAACAGAGCCCACGCGCAAGCTGCGCTCCAAGACACGCATCGTCGCCGACGCCAAGGAGCCCGAGATCTGGGGCTTCGACGGCTCGAGCACGAACCAGGCCACGGGCCACTTCTCGGACTGCGTGCTCATGCCGGTCTTCAGCTGCCCGGACCCGCTGCGCGGGCCCCGCGACGTGCTCGTCATGTGCGAGGTCCTCAACCCGGACATGACTCCGCACGTGACCAACACCCGGGCGGCCGCCGTGGCGGTGGCCCAGCACTACGCGAGCTTCGTCCCGATGTTCGGCATCGAGCAGGAGTACACCTTCTTCCAGGACGGCCGGCCCTACGGCTGGCCCGAGGTGGGCTACCCCGCGCCCCAGGGCCCGTACTACTGCGGCGTCGGCGGAGCGAAGTTGCCCGGACGTCAGATCGTCGAGGCCCACACGGCGGCCTGCCTGCGCGCCGGCATCGCCATCGAGGGCACCAACGCCGAGGTGATGATGGGCCAGTGGGAGTTCCAGGTCGGGGTGCTGGACACCGTGGCCATCGGCGACCAGCTCTGGACCGCGCGCTGGCTGCTCGAGCGCATCGCCGAGGACTACGGCGTGGACGTGAGTTGGGACGCCAAGCCGATCAAGGGTGACTGGAACGGCGCGGGCGCGCACACCAACTTCTCGACCAAGCAGATGCGCGCGCCCGGGGGCTGGGACGCGATCATCGCGGCCTGCGAGGCCCTGGGCACGCGGGTCAAGGAGCACATCTCCAACTACGGCGTGGGCATCGAGGAGCGCCTTACCGGCGCGCACGAGACGGCGCACTACACGAAGTTCTCCTACGGCGTCAGCGACCGCGGCTCGTCGATTCGCATCCCGGGCGCCGTGGCGCGCGACAAGCGCGGCTACCTCGAGGACCGGCGCCCGAACGCCAACATCGATCCCTACGTCGTGGCCCGCCTGATGGTCGAGACGGTCTGTGGCGCGGCGAGCGCGAAGGCCCCGGCCGCCACGGCGCGCGCAAAGAAGGCCGCCGCGAAGAAGGCCGCCGCGAAGAAGGCCCCGGCCGCGAGGGCCACGACGCGGCGCTAGCGCCCGAAGCCCGCCGCCGCCCGGCGGGCGTGGCCATCTCAACGGCCGAGGGGAAGGTGCGAGAATGTCCAGCATGCAGAGCCAGGCCCAGTACGTGCTGCGCACGGTCGAAGAGCGCGGCGTGCGCTTCGTGCAGCTGTGGTTCACCGACGTGCTCGGTCGGCCCAAGGCCTTCCACGTCACCCCGGCCGAGCTGGAGGACGCCCTGGACCAGGGCATGACCTTCGACGGCAGCTCGATCGACGGCTTCTCCCGGGTGCGCGAGTCCGACGTGCTGGCGCGTCCGGACATGCCGGCGTTCCAGCTTTTGCCCTGGTACCCCGAGAGCGCCCGGGTGGCCCGGGTCTTCTGTGACATCGTCAACATCGACGGCACGCCCTTCGAGGGCTGCCCGCGCCAGCAGCTGCGCCGGGTCCTGGACCGGGCCCTGGGCGAGGGCTACACGTTCTTCGTCGCCCCGGAGATCGAGTTCTTCCTGCTCGAGTCGGCCGCCGGGCCGCCCCAGCCGCTCGATCACGGCAGCTACTTCGACCTGCTGGCCGACGACGCGCCGAGCCAGCTGCGCCGGCGCGCGGTGCTGATGCTCGAGGAGATGGGCGTGGGCGTCGAGCACGCCCAGCACGAGGACGCGCCGGGCCAGCACGAGATCGACCTGCGCTACACGGACGCGCTGACGATGGCCGACACCGTCATGACCACCCGCCTGCTGCTCAAGGAGCTCTCGCGCCAGGCCGGGGTCTACGCCACCTTCATGCCCAAGCCCCTGGCCGGCGTGCAGGGCTCGGGCATGCACACGCACCTCTCGCTCTGGCGCGACGGGCTCAACGCCTTCGTGGGTGACGGCCCGTACGGGCTCAGCGAGCTGGCCTCGCGCTTCATCGCCGGCCTGGTGGCCCACGCCCCGGAGATCACCGCCGTGACCAACCAGTGGGTCAACTCCTACAAGCGCCTGGTGCCCGGCGTGGAGGCCCCGGTCGGGGCCGACTGGGCCCACCTGAACCCCGCCGCGCTGGTGCGCGTGCCCTCGGTGAAGCCGGGTCGGCTCGACTCGACGCGCGTCGAGTATCGGGCCCCGGACCCGGCCGCCAACCCCTACCTGGCCTTCGCCGTCATCCTGGCCGCGGGCCTGCGCGGGGTGAGCGGGGCCTACGAGCTGCCCGGCGAGGGCGAGGCCACCGCCGCGCTGCCCCAGTCACTGGCCGAGGCGCTGGATCTCATGGAGCGCTCCGAGCTGCTGCACGAGACCCTCGGCGAGCACCAGGTCGAGTGGTTCCTGCGCAACAAGCGCGCCGAGTGGGACGCCTACCGGGGCCAGGTCACCCCCTTCGAGCTCGATCGGTACCTGCCGCTGCTGTGAGCGACGTCGTCCTGTGCGTGCCCAGTTGCGAGGGCCCGGTCAAGAAGGCCTTCGAGGTGACCGGCGTGACGCCGAGCGTCGCCGGCACCGGGCGCATCCAGGAGGTCGCCAGCCTCGAGCCGGCCGACGGCTACGCCGGCGCCGTGATCAACGCGGCGGGCTTCCCCTTCAACGAGGCGATGAACCTGTGTCGACAGCTGCGCAACCGCGAGCGCCCGATCAGCCCCATCATCCTGCTGCTGGACCACTACCAGCTCGACGACCTGACCTTCCGCGAGGACCTCTTCGACGACTTCGTGGTGGGCCCCTTCGACGTGGCCGAGCTGGCCACGCGCCTGCGCCACCGGCTGCGCCGCGCGGGCAACGAGCAGGTCGGTGCGCGCGTCGAGCACGGCGGGCTCGTCATGAACCTGGAGACCTACCAGGCCAGCGTGGCCGGGCGCGTCATGGACCTGACGTTCATGGAGTACGAGCTGCTGCGCTTCCTCGCCACCAACCCCTACCGGGTCTTCACGCGCGAGACGCTGCTGAGCCGGGTCTGGGGCTACGAGTACTACGGCGGGGCGCGCACCGTGGACGTGCACGTGCGCCGCCTGCGCGCCAAGCTCGGCGAGGAGCACGCGCACCTCGTCCAGACGGTGCGCTCGGTGGGCTACAAGTTCGGCTACCTCGAGCGCGGCGTCTCCGAGGCCGAGCACCCGCGCTCCGGGGCCTAGTCCATCGCACTCGGCCAGCGGTTGGCGATCCACTCCTCCCAGCTGAGGACGTCCCGCGGCGCGCTCGGCGCCTCGCTGAGGGCGAGCTCCTCGTCCTCGGGCACCTCGAAGAGCTCGGCGAAGCCCTCGAGGTCCTCGGCCGACACGGCCAGCGGCGACTCGGCAGCCTCGCGCCGACGCGCGTGGCGCTGGTGCAGCTCGGCCAGCCCGGCCGCCACGTAGACCGGCTCGTAGCGCGCCCCGAGCGAGCGTGCCAGCCAGAGCAGGGCGAGTCGCTCGTCGCGCGCCCACAACCCGAAGTCCACGATCACGTCGCAGCCGCCCGTCAGGGCTCGGCGGGTGAGCCAGATCAGGCGGCCCTCGAGCACGTCGCGTCGGTCCTCGAGGTCGGCCTCGCCGAAGAGCGGGAGCATCCACTCATCCGGGCTCAGGCGCAGGGCGCCGGTGCGCGCCTCGAGCTCGCGCGCCCGGCTCGTCTTGCCCGGCGCGGGCAGGCCGATCAGCGCGTAGAGCGTGGGGCTGGAGAGGCGGGCCACGACCTCACAGTACGCAGGCGCGCCCTCGCGCGCGAGCGGCCCGTGCGATCAGGACGCGGGCGCGTAGGCCCAGAGCTCGACCTCACAGCGCGCCCCGAGCGGCAGCTCGGCCACGGCGAAGGCCGAGCGCGTGGGTCGCGGCGCGGCGAAGACCTCGGTCCACACCTCGTTGCAGGCGCTGAAGTCCTCCATCGAGACGAGGAACAGTGTTCCCTTGACCACCTGGTCCAGGCGAGCGCCGGCCTCCTCGAGCAGCGCGGCCGCGTTCGCGAGGGCCTGGCGCAGCTGAGCCGGCGCGCTGGGGTCGACGAAGTCCGTGACTCCCTCGCGCGTGGTCACCCCAAGCTGGCCGGAGAGGATGACGAAGTCACCCGCGCGTCGCCACGGTGAGTAGGGGCCGAAGGTCGCAGCCACTCAGCTGAAGGAGTTGCCGCAGCCGCAGGTGCGCGTGGCGTTCGGGTTCGAGATATGAAAGCCCGCACCTGAGAGACCATCGGTGAAGTCCAGCGTCGAGCCGCTCAGCAGGCTGGCGCTCTCGGCGTCCACGACCACCTGGACCGCGCCGAAGGAGCGCACCACGTCGTCCGCGGCGATCTCGGAGTCGAAGTACATGTCGTAGTTGAAGCCCGAGCAGCCACCGGCCTTGACGGCCACGCGCAGGGCCAGGGCCTCCTCGGCGCCCTCGGCGGCGATGAGCTCAGCCACCTTGTCGGCCGCGGTCTGGGTCAGGGTGATGGGGTCGGCGCTCGGGGCGAGCACCTCGGTCGTCGTCACGTCGGACATGGCCCTCCTTCGCAAAATGCTGGTCTCATGTTACCGACCCGGCGCCCGAACGCTCCGGCGCCCCGCCCGGTAGCGTCGGCCCATGGATCACCTGCAGGCCGTGCGCGCGCGCCTGGGCCAGGTGCGCGACCCGGAACTCGGCGCCACGCTGGAGGAGCTGGGCATGCTCGGCGAGGTGCGCGAGGAGTCCGGCACGCTCGTCGTGGACGTAGCCCTGACGACGCGCGCCTGTCCCCTGCGCGCCACGATCGAACGCGACGTTGAAGACGCCGCGCGTGCCGCCGGCGTCGAGCGCGTCGAGGTGCGCACCGGCGTCATGGACCCGGCGGCTAAGGCGGCGCTGATGGACCGGGCACGCGCGCTCGCCCAGCGCCGGGCACCGTCGACCAGCGTGCCGCACGGGGCCAGCGTGCTGATGGTCGCCTCGGGCAAGGGCGGGGTGGGCAAGAGCTCGCTCGCCGCGGGCCTGGCCCTCGCCCTGGCCGAGGCCGGGCGCGTCGTCGGCGTGCTCGACGCGGACATCTGGGGCTTCTCACTGGCCGCCCTGCTCGACATGAGAGAGCCGGTGCGCGTGCGCGAGGGCCGCATGGTGCCCGTCGCGCGGCGCGTGGGCGCCGGCGAGGTCCGCCTGCTCTCCATGGGTCAGCTGGCCGAGGACGACGCGGCCCTGCTCTGGCGCGGGCTCGTCGTGCAGAAGGCGGTCGCCCAGTTCATCGAGGACGCGGACTGGTCGGGCTGTGACTACCTGATCATTGACACGCCCCCGGGCACCGGGGACATCCACATGACCCTGGCGCGACTGCTGCCCCAGATGGGCCAGCTCGTCATCACCACGCCGGCCGCCGGCGCGGCCGCCGTCGCCGCACGCGCCGGGGACTTCGCGCGCCGCTCAAACCTGCGAGTGCTGGGCGTGATCGAGAACATGAGCCCCTTCACGTGCGAGGCCGGTGTGCGTCACGCCCCCTTCGGCGAGGGCGGCGGCGAGCGGGTGGCGCGCGAACTCGGCGTGGACCTCCTCGGCCAGATCCCCCTGAACGAGGACCCGGACATGCTCCAGGGACCTCTGCGCGCCTCCGGCGAGGCGCTGGCGGCACTGGCGGCGCGCCTGCTCGACGAGCTGGCCCCGAGGGACCTGAGCGGGTGCAGCGCCCGTCTGCTCGAGCGCGTCGAGGCCGCCCTCGCCGACTCCGCCTAGCGCGTTACCCGCACCTGGCCCACGCCGACGCCCAAGTGCAGATAGAGCGTCGGGGCCGAGAGTCCGAGACCGGCGTTGAGCCCGGGCTGCAGGAACACCCCGCCGATCCCGGTGCGCGCGTCGAGCACCACGCGCGTGCCGGCGGGCACTCGCACGCTCAGTTGACCCACGTCCACCGAGGCGCTGAGGCTGAGTCGCGACGCGGGCCCAAGAGCGCCCAGGTCGATCTCGAGCGAGCCGGCCAGGAGACGTATCGCAGACGGGGACCCTCGGCCCGAGAGGTGCACCACGCGCTGGCCCACGCCGCCGCCGAGGGGGATCCCGCTCAGGGGCCCGGCCGCCACGACGAGCACCCCGGCCAGCAGGACCAGTGCGACGCCGGCGCCGAGCAGGGCGCTCAGCGCGCGCAGAAAGGTCCGCGCCACACCGATCGGGTGGCGCGCCTCATCGAACAGCGCGATCACCAGCGTGATCAACACGACGACGACGAGCACGTGCGGCACGCCCGGATGCTGAGCGCGCGTTGCCGCCGCGACGATCACGAGGCTCGCACCGAGCAGGATCAGCAAGCGCCGCGCGCGCCGCGGGCTCGGCGCCGCTTCCTCCAGGGGCAGCAGGATCCACAGCGCCAGGTACACGAGCACGCCGAGGCCCCAGGCGACGCTGGCCAGGATGAAGCCCACGCGCACGATGGCCGGCTCGACCTTGAAGCGCCGGGCGAGCCCGGCGGCCACGCCGCCGAGGATGCGTCCCTCGCGCACACGGCTCAGCGCCGGGGCGGGCGCGTCCCCCACGGGCGCGTCGGGACCTGACACGGGGCCCGCGGGCTCGCTCGGAGGGGTCTCGGACGAGGCTGTCTCGCTCATGGTCGCACCGTAGGTCCCCGACGGCGAGCCCCGCCATCAGGATCGACCCTGAGACCTGCCCACTCGCGCGGGACGTTCTCGGGGACTTCCCGGAGCTCGCACGGGTCCCGGACTGTGCGACACTACGCACATCGCCTCACAGACCCACCCACCCATCGGCGACCCCGCCGAGGACCTGCCCCGACTGGGCCAGGCCGTGACGCCGTGGCGGCGCGCGGCCCACGGCGCGGTGCTCGGCGGCGTGGCCAGCGGACTCGCCGTGCGCCTCGGGGTACGCACCTCGCTCGTGCGAATGATCTGGCTCGTCTCGGTCCTGCTCGGCGGGCTCGGCCTCGTGGCCTACGTCGCGGGCTGGGTCTTCGTTCCCCGGCGCGCAGAGTCGCGCTGCATCGCCGCGAGGGTCTGGGCGGAGCCGCGCGAGCGCCACGCCAGCGCGGTGGCCGCGGCGGTGCTGGTCGTGCTGGTCCTCGCGGTGTCCGGCGTCACCCGTCCCCTCAGCGCCGGCGTGCTCTGGCCGATCCTGCCCAGCGCGCTCGGGGCGCTGCTCGTCTGGCGGGGAGCCTCCAGCGCCGAGCGCGAGCGCCTCGCGGGCTCCTGGTCCGCCCCCCTCGTGCGGGTGGGCCGGGACCGCTCGTGGCGCGCGACGGCCCTGCGCGTGGGGGTGGGCAGCGCCGGCGTCCTGGTCGGGCTGAACGTGCTCGCGGGCGCGCGCACCTCGCCCACGCCGCTGTCCAACTTCCTCGGCGGGCTCGTGGTGACCGGGGCCGGCCTCCTCGTTCTCTTCACCCCGTGGTGGATCCAGACCGTGCGCGAGCTCAGTGAGGAGCGCCTGGCGCGCAGCCGCGCCCAGGCCCGGGCCGACGTGGCCGACCACCTGCACGACTCGGTCCTGCAGATGCTGGCCCTCATCCAGAAGGCCGCCGACGATCCGGCCGAGGTGCGCCGCCTGGCGCGCACGACCGAGCACGACCTTCGCGCCTGGCTCTTCGAGGACCAGCACGCGCCGCGCGACAGCTTCGCCGCGCGCGTCGCGGACCTCTCGCGCGAGATCGAGCAGGACTACGCGGTGCGCGTGGAGCTCGTCACGGTCGGCGACGCCGTGCTCGACGCCGGGCTCGAGGCCGTGCTCGGCGCGACGCGCGAGGCGGTCATCAACGCGGCCAAGTGGTCCGGCGCGCGCGACGTGCACGTCTACGCCGAGGTCAGCGACGAGGTGAGCGTCTTCGTGCGCGACCGGGGCCGTGGCTTCGATCCAGAGGCGGTGGACCCGCAACGTCGGGGACTGGCCTTCTCGATCCAGGAGCGGGTGGCGCGCGCCGGGGGCCGCACGAGCGTGCGCACCCGCATCGGCGAGGGAACCGAGGTCGAGATCGTGATGAAGCGAGCGCATCCGTGAAGCCGCGCGTCTTCCTGGTCGACGACCACGAGCTGATCCGCGCGGGCATCCGCACGGAGCTCAGCGACACGGTCGACGTGGTCGGCGAGGCCGACGAGGTTGACGCGGCCATCGCCATGATCCTCGAGCGCAGCCCGGACGTGGTCCTGCTGGACGTGCACCTGCCCGGAGGCGGTGGCCGTGCCGTCATCGAGGGCGTGCGTGCGCACAACGAGACCGTCGCCTTCCTGGCCCTGTCCGTCTCGGACGCGCCCGAGGACGTGATCTCTCTGATTCGCGCCGGTGCGCGCGGCTACGTGACCAAGACGATCGCCGCCAGCGACCTGGCCGAGGCCGTGGCGGCGGTGGCCGCGGGCGACGTGGTCTTCTCCCCGCGCCTGGCCGGCTTCGTCCTCGACGCCTTCCGCGACCTACCCGCCGGGACCAGCGCGGACCCCGAGTTCGAGGCGCTCACCCCGCGCGAGCGCCAGGTGCTGCGCCTCATCGCGCGCGGCTTCAGCTACCGCGACGTCAGCGTCGAGCTCGGCGTCGCCGTCAAGACCGTGGAGAGCCACGTCTCGGCGGTGCTGCGCAAGCTCCAGCTCAGCAACCGGCACGAACTCAGCCACTGGGCGCACGAGCGGCGCATCCTCTAGTCGTCCTCGTCGAGTTCGATGACGACGTCGCCGTCGCGCTGGAGCATCCGCGGCGCTCGCCGGCGCGGCGAGCGCGACGCGGCGAAGGCGACCAGCTCGCCCAGGCTCGCGAAGCCGGCGATCTCCTGGAGCGTGCGGATCGTCGGGAAGATCATCTCGAAGTCGCCCGCCGCCTCGGCGGCTAGGGCCTCGGCGGGCACCATCCAGCGCGTCTCGACGACCTCGGCGTCGTCGTGCACGGCCAGCTGGTCCGGCGGGGCCGGGACCACGAAGAAGCGCGTGTCGTAGCGCCGGGGCGGGCCCACCGGCGTGACCCAGTGCGCGAGGTACTCCATGGCGCGCGCGTCCAGTCGCCAGTCGTAGGCGCGCAGCATCTCGGTCATGCTGCTGGCCCCGGCGTTGAGGGCCTCGCGCCAGACCACCAACTCCTCGCGAGCCTCGCCCAGCTCGAGCGCCGAACCGTCCCGGGCGACCACGAAGAGCAGGCCGGCCTCCTCGAATGTCTCGCGCAGCGCCGCCGCATAGTACGCGAGGCCCCCACGGTCCAGACCCAGACGAGCCGAGGCCTCCTGATCGCTGGGCCCGAGCACCCAGTCGCCCAGGCGCACGTCGGCCTCCTCGAGTCGCCCGCCGGGAAAGACGTAGGCGCCGCCCACGAAATCGCTGTTGAGGTTGCGCTTGAGCATCAGCACCTCGAGGCGCGGCACCTCGCGCACCACGAGCACCGTCGCCGCGGGCCGGGGCACCAGAACGTCGGCCATACTCCAACCTACCTAAGAGTTTGCCAACGCCCAACGGGCCTGACGGGAGCGTCCACTAAGTTTGAGGGGCTAGGAACAAGGAGAATCGTGGCCAAGACCGCCCCCGCACAGAAGCGTCCCGCCCGCCCGGCCCCCAAGGCCGCGGGCCGGCCCGCCGGCCTGTTCACCTGGATCGCGATCGGCCTGGTCGTCGTGGTCGTCGCCACCCTGGTCATCATCAAGGTCACCTCGAGCTCGAGCACCTCGGGCTCGAGCGTCTTCACGCCCTCGAGCGCGACGGTGGTCTCCGAGGTGACCAAGGTGCCGGCGAGCACGCTCGACCACGTCGGTGTCACCTCGAGCGTGGCGCCGGTCTCGGCGCCGGTGCCCCTCTCGGGCGCCCCCGCCCTCACCGGCACGAGCGCGACCGGCGCGAAGCTGCCCGAGGTGTTCTACCTGGGCGCCGAGTACTGCCCGTTCTGCGCCGCCGAGCGCTGGCCGCTCATCGTCGCGCTGAGCCGCTTCGGCAGCTTCAAGAACCTCGGGGACATGGAGAGCTCCACGCTTCCCGGCGAGGTCTACCAGGGCACGCCGACCTTCACCTTCGTCAAGTCGACCTACACCTCGAAGTACCTGGTCTTCAAGAGCATCGAGCAGTACACCAACGTCTACGACCCCAGTGCCGGCTTCTACACCAAGCTCCAGAACCCGACGGGGACCGAGGCGGCGAACTTCCAGACCTACGACACGTCCAAGTACATCCCGGGCATGCAGGTCTCTCAGGACCACTCGATCCCGTACATCTCGATCGGCAACAAGTACTTGGTCTCGGGCTCGAGCTACACCCCGGCCACCCTCTCGGGCCAAAGCCGTGACCAGATCGCCGCGGGCCTGGCCAACGCGTCGAGCCCGGTGACGAGCGCCATCCTGGCCACGGCCAACTACCTGACCGCGGCGATGTGCACGCTCACGAAGAATCAGCCGAGCACCGTCTGCTCGAGCCCCGGCGTGGCCGCGGCGAAGAAGGCCATGGGCATCAAGTGAGCCGCGCGGTGGCGCCCGTCGCCCCCGGGGTGAGGATCGCGTCACTGCTGCTGTCCCTGGCCGGCCTGGGCGTGTCCATCTACATGACCTGGGAGCACTTCCACGGCTCGCACTACCTGGGCTGCTCAGCCGGCGGGCTCGTCAACTGCTCCACGGTCACCACATCGGCCCAGTCCTACGTCGCCGGCGTGCCGGTGGCGGTGCTGGGGCTGATCGGCTACGCGGTGCTGACCCTGCTCAACCTGCCCTGGGCGTGGTCGGCGCGCTCCTACGCCCTGCACGCGGCGCGCGCCGCCCTGGTCACCGCCTCGATGGGCTTCGTCGTCTGGCTCATCGCCGCCGAGCTGCTGATCATCGACCACATCTGTCTGTGGTGCACGAGCGTGCACGTGATCACCTTCGCGCTCTTCGTGCTGACCGCGCTCAGCGCGCCGGCTCAGCTGGGCCTCAGTGGCGCACCAGGACGCGACGCTCCATCTCGTTGAGCCCACCCCAGATGCCGTGCGACTCGTGGCGCTCCAGCGCCGCGGCGAGACACTCCTCGCGCACCTCGCACCCCTGACAGATCCGCTTGGCGCGGTTCTCGCGCTCGAGGCGCTCCTCTTTACGCTCGCTGGACTCGGGCGCGAAGAACAGCGCTCCCTCGCTGGAGCGACACGCGGCCAAGTCCATCCAGACGCCACGAACGGCGGTCATAGCCCTCCCCCCGGTTCGGCTGTGAGACTGCCAGTTAATCACCGCCCCCGGGGCCCTGGCAAGATGCGACTTTCTGCCCCCTCGGGTCAGCCCAGCCCCTCCGCTACGCTCGTGGGGTGGCTACCGTCCTGATCGCGAGCGACCTGTCCGCCCTGCGCCACGAGTTGAGGAGCATGCTCGAGGGCCCCGACCTGGTCATCGAGGAGGCCAAATCCGGGCCCGAGGTCCTCGACGTGGTGCGCGAGGGCGGCGTCGACCTGGCGGTGCTGGACCTGCAGATGGGCTCGATGGGCGCCATGGCGATCTGCCTGGAGATGCGCAACGAGGAGTCCTACGGCGCCGCCGAGGCGGTGCCCGTGCTGATGCTGCTGGACCGGCGCCCCGACGTCTTTCTCGCCAGGCGCAGCGGGGCCGAGGGCTTCCTCGTCAAGCCGCTCGAGCCGGTGCGGGTGCGCGCGGCCGTGCGCGCCCTGCTGGCCGGAGAGGCCTACGAGGACGACGCCCTGCGACCTGAGACGGTGCGCGCCGGCGCCCAGTGAGCGACAGCGCCCACCCGAGCCCCTCGCGGCGCTGGGGACGCCTGCGCCGGCACGAGGACGCCGAACCGGTCCCGCCCGAGGCCGAGGCGATCCACGCGCGCGTCGACCAGCTGAGCAAGCTCGAGCTGCGCGACGTGATGACCCCGCGCGTGGACGTCGCCTATCTGAGGTTCCCCGTCACGCCGGAGGCGGTCGCCGAGGCCGTGCGCGACACCGGGCACTCGTGCTTCCCGGTGGTGGCCGGTGACCTCGACGAGGTCTCCGGGGTGCTCTACGTCAACGACCTCTTCCGCTCCTCGACGACCAAGCGCGCCATCGGCGTGGCCCTGCCCGGCGAACGCGAGATCGCCCGCAAGATCCGCCGTCCCCTCCTGCTGCCCGAGACCCTGGACCTGCTCGAGGCCCTCGCCGAGATGCGCGAGGAGCGCCGCAGCTTCGCCCTGGTGCTCGACGAGCACGGCGGAGTCGCGGGCGTGGTGTCGATCCGCGACGTCCTCGAGCAGCTCGTCGGCAACTGGTCCGATGAGTTCGATGAGGGCGACGAGATGCCGATCATGCGCATCCGGCCCGATCGCTGGCTGGTCGACGGACAGACCCACGTGGACAAGGTCGAAGAGGAGATCGGTCTCATGATCCCGGAGGGCGAGTACGTGACGATCGCCGGCTTCCTGCTCGACCTGGCCGGTGCCATCCCCGCCGAGGGCGACACCTTCGACTATGGCGACTGGACTCTCAAGGTCCAGTCGCTCGATCGACGGCGCATCAGCGAGGTGGTCGTCGAGCACCGTGCACACGAGGAACCCGGTGGCTGAGGCCCCCGGCGGGCGAGTAGCATGGTCAGTCTGTGGGGCAACCCGCATCGGGCTGTAGCGCAGTTTGGTTAGCGCGCTGCGTTCGGGACGCAGAGGTCCCCGGTTCAAATCCGGGCAGCCCGACCAACCACGGTGCGCCGTGGCCGTTGTCCGGCCCCCATCGTCTAGCGGCCTAGGACACCACCCTTTCAAGGTGGCGGCACGGGTTCGAATCCCGTTGGGGGTGCTCTGTGGGCTGAACCCCGTTCGGGGGTCCAGGTCACTGTGTGATGTGTCGCGTCATCGTGGACACGTGAACCCCTGAATCTAGTCACTTGGCCCTCCGCACGGGCTGGTAACTCTGGGCGGGGTCGAGCGTGGCGGCGATCAGTCTGCAGGCGTTGGCGAGAACGCGCACGTGCTCGTCGACGACGTGCAGGAAGACCCTCTGGACCTGGCAGGCGTGTCCAACGCTGACCCAGCACGGTCTGATCAGGTCGCGCAAGGTCGCGTGGCTGTGTCGAAGGTCCCGCTTGGTGCGACTGAGCCGTGGAGACGCGGGGAGGTGGGAACTGACTTCGTCGCGTTCCGTCTTCGCGTTGCGCGGCCTTCTCGTGGCACGCGCGACGCGACGGCGGCCCTGGGCCCTGGGAGGGGAGTTCGCCACGGGTGGGGATCGACATCATGTTCGACGTACGCGAGAGCGGGCACGTCGACTGCTACCTCGACTCCACCAGCGCGAAGGCGGTGCCAGCGCTCGGGCGGACTCTCGTGTCAACCCGCAGTCTCCCGGTGCAAGAGCACCGTGTGCCACAGCGGTGACTCATCTTCTGCGAGCGCGTCGCTGCGCCGTCGTGCCATGATTGGCACACGTGCCTCGACGGCGTCGCCATTGAGGCACGCACTTCCCGGAGGGCATGGCATGGCGACTCCGCACCACCAGAGACGTCGAGCGATTCGGTGGCTCGTGACGTGGGGCGCGGCGGCGGCCCTTCTCGTCGACGTCGCCCCAGTCGCGCGGGGTTCAGTGACTCCCCTGCCGAATCCGTGCTCCATGCTGGCGTCCTCGCGCGCCGCAGTAATCGCTCTGAATCCACACACCACGTGGGGAGCGATCTCGGAGATCGCGACGCACTCTTCGGCTGTGCGCGAGTGTCAGCAACGAGGTGGATCTGTGGTGCTGCGTCTCGTTGTCGGAACGGGGTTGGGCGGGTACGGCGGATTCTCGGGTGCCCACGTGACTCACCCCACGGGTCTCGGGCCCCACGCCACGCTCATCGTCGCCCGCCTTCTTGGACCACGTGCGGGGCCCTACGACTTGATCTTCTTCGAGAAGGGCGCGCTCTGGATCTCGGTGTGGGCCGACGGATCCCCTCCCGGCGCTCTGACCTCCCTCGCCCGCGCGATCTATCGGTCACTTCCCGCAGCCTCCTCCCATCCACCGACGACCACGACCAGCACGTCGCCCTCGGCGCCCACTGGCGTTACGTGGACGCCCATAGGCCCCACACACTTCGCGGACTTCTTGCAGACGACCTCGGGAGGAGTCGCTCCGTCCTCAGGTTTGGGTGCCGCCGGGAAGATCGGGGCGGTGGCGGTCGATCTCACGAATCCACTGCTCATGTACGTCGGGGCGGCCGGCGGCGACAATCGCGGACCGCTGAGTCAGGCAGGCGTGTACAAGACCGTCGATGGTGGCTCCACCTGGGTCCCCGTCGACAGCGGGCTAAGCAACACGCAGGTCAACGCGCTCTGGCTCAGCCCATCAAATTCTCAGACTCTGCTGGCGGCAACGGAGGGCGGCATATTTCGGACGACCGACGGCGGCGCGCGATGGCTGAGCGTCGATCAGATCGAGTCGATCGGGTTCACCACCATGGGTTCAACGATCTATGCGGGAACCTCGAGTGGAGTCCAGACCTCCACTGATCAGGGTGCGACGTGGTCGGCGGTGGCGTCGATGTCGGGGCCCGTCTCGGCCCTCGCTGCGGCGGGTGACGTGCTCTACGTCGCGAATCAAGCAACACTTTCGAGTTGGACCACCACGAACGGCTTGAAAGTCATCTACCAGGCGCCACCCGGCCCGGGCGGTGCGCCCACCGACTGGATCTCCTGGGTGGTGGCCGCGCCCCAGGACCCGGCAACCGTGTACTTCGTGCACTGCCCCCAGCCCCCGGGACAGCCATTCTGCAATCGCGTCCTCACCAAGAGCAGCGACGGTGGGGCCACCTGGAGCACGGTGTCAGTGCCCACGACCTACGTTCCCTCCCAATTCGACGCTCAAGCGATTGCGCTCGACTCAGTCAATCCCCAGATCCTGTACGTAGGTGGCAACTCCGTCCTATCGGTCTCAACCGACGGCGGCAGCACCTTCAGCCAGGCGAACGTCAATCCCGACATCTGGTTCCTGCTTCCCTGGCCCTCGAAGACGGGAACGTTCTTCGCCGGCACTGACCAAGGTCTCTACCTACTGAGTGACGGCGGCGCGACGTGGACGAGCCTGAATGGGAACTTGACCACGTCACTGCTCTACAACGTGACCGTCCAAGGCGCGACCATCTTCGCGGCCGCCCAGGACTTCAGTCCCTTCTCCAGCTTCGACGGCGGCGCGACGTGGTCGATGCAGGCGACCTCCACGGCAGCAAAAGGAGAGGAGGGGGAGGACTTGATCGATCCCGTGGCCCCGACGACCGTCTTCGTCATGGGTGCCTGCTGCGGGCTCCAGGCCTCCTTCGACGGCGGCCACGACTTCACGCCGGTCTCATCGATACCCTCGTCCAGCTACAACCAGTCCCCGCAGGGCATCGCCGTGTCGAGCACGGGTGTCGTGTACGTCGCCACGGCGGTGGGCGTCTATGAGAGTACCGATGGCGGCCACACCTTCCAGCCCACGGACTGGCCCATGACACACCCGAGCATGATCGCGCTCGGCCCTTCGGGATCGGGAACGATCTACGTGGGAACGCGCGACACCCCGGGCAACGCCGGTGCGGCGAGCACCGGGATTCTCTACTACAGCACCGACAACGGCACGACGTGGCATCAGTCGAACCTCGGGGGCGCCACCGGCTATCCGACGTCGGTCGCAGTCGACCCCGCGAGCCCGGACGTGGTACTCGCGGGGATGTCGACGGGTCCGCAACTCGGTGGAGGGATCCTGCTCAGCTCCGACGGTGGGCAGAGTTTCGCACCGGCAAACAGTGGCGTCGCGTCGATCGCCCAATACGACGCGAGTGTCAAGTACCCCGCGATCTGGCAGATCTCGTACGAGCCGGCAACCGGCCTCGCGCTCGCCGCGACATCGAACGGACTTCTCGTCCTGACGTCACCCTCGTCGTCGTGGCACTCCGTTGCCGGAAACGCCGTGCCGCAGATGTTCACGGGCATCGCGTGGTCCAGTGGCGCCGTGTACGTGTCGACAATGGGTGAGGGTGTTCTGCGCGCACCCGTGACCAACCTTGCCTCCTCGCTGCACGGCAACGCCAGAAGCTGAGCCCGAGTCACAGCGCCGCCACATTCCCACCGTCGATGCTTTCTGGATGGCGCGAACATGGCGGCGACGCGCCCTGGCGCAGCGTGGGAGGCAGCCCCATTCGGTCACGCGTAGCGCTCGATGCTCTCAGTGCCCCCGACCACGATCACGGACACGAGCTGCACCTCGAGGGCCACTCGACGCGCGTCATCGAGAAGGACGGCCAGCAGGTCGAAGCGCCACCGCGCACAGTCGCCGGGTCGCCGGGCCTTCTCACGGAGGCCCACCCAGCGCAGACGGCGCACCGCGCCGGCGATCCCGTGCTTCAGCCCGCGTTGATCAGGATTTTCACCGACGATTGCGCAGCCACTCCGCTGGCGGCCACGTGACCAAGGGACGCCGCTCGTGCGTCGACTTCTTCGCGTGACTGGAGACCCCACACTCTCGGCAGTAGAGATGCGCGCAAGGAGGAACACCATAGACCCGGGCCAACTCGCTGTCCGAGCAGATCATCGCGTCCACGACGTCTTCTGCACCGTTTGCCGTGAGTGGCATGGCTCTCCCTTCACGTTCCGACAGCGATGACTCGCGCCGACAATGTCGCGCGCCGCGTCGCACCACGTCATCAGCTGGGTCCCCACTCGGTGGGGCGCATGGGACTGGCTCGAATTAGCGTGACGTCACATAGGGCGCGGCCGCAACTCCGATGTCACGGCACCCGCCAGCCAGTCATCCACGCACCCTCGAACTGGCAAAGCGCCTTCGCCTCGGCGAGGTCGACCGAAGCGGTGCATTCTCTTGTGACTCTGGCGTTGCTCAACGCGTGCCAGATGAGCCCAGCACTTCGCGTCAGCGGCAACTCGAGACGAGCCACGGGAGATGGCTTCAGCCCCAAAAGCGTTCGCTCCGCCTCGCCGGGACTCGCTCCGCGCGTCGAGCAACCTGGTCGTGGGTCCTGGAAAGGTACTTCCTCGTGCCCCAACATCTCCGATCACTCACCACCAGGACGAGCATCCTCGTCAGCGCCTCCTGGGTAACGATGCGGGTGCATCTCGTTGGGGGTGCACAGTGGTTGACGCTGCCGAGTTGTCCATCTCCGCAGCAACCGGAGCGCGTTGTGAGCACGATCGGCCCTGGCGAGCAACTGACGTCCTATGAACCCCCGCGCGTCCTCACGACTCGGCCGTGTCAGCGCACTTCTCCTGCGCCGACACGGCCGAGTCGCTCACGTCATGTTCAGAGATCCCGCTCTGACTCGTCCCACGCGTCAAGTCGCTCCTAGCCGACCGCCACGCCAGCGGGCAGGTCCTGGCCGGACGTCAGGGTCGTCGCGTTGCTGCCGTCGAGATCGGCCCGCACAATCGTGCCGTCATTCGCGTTGGCCCAGTAGAGAGTGCCGGCACTGACGGCGATGCCGTCCGGGTGCGCCTGGCCCGAGGCGAGTGTCGCTACCCCGGTGCCGTCGAGACTGGCCGACATGATCGTGCCATCAGAGCCCTCATTCGAACCGGTGATCGCCCAGTAGAGGTGGGTGGCGTCCGCGGCCAGCGCGAAGGGGTGATCGCCGAGGCCGCTCAGAAGGGTCGTGGCACCAGTCGACGAGGCGAGGTCCAGCTCCCTGATCCGGTTGCTGGCGGTGTCGGTCCAGAACAACGTGCTGCCCGCGACAGCCACCGCGGAGGGCGAGTTCTCACCCGAGGCCAGGCGCGTCACGTTGGCGCCGTTCAGGTCGGACTGCATGATGGTGCCACTCGAGTAGTCGGCCCAGTAGATGTGAGTCGCGTCAACCGCCACCCCATAGGGATTGGCCTGATCCGTGACGAGGGTCGTCACGCCACTGCCGTCGAGGTTGGCCCGATTGATCGTGCCGGCCGTGACATCATTCGCCCAGTAGATGTAGCTCGCGCCCACGGCCACCCCGAAGGGATTCGACTGGCCCGTGACGAGAGCCCTCACGCCCGTGCCATCAGGGTTGGCCGCCATGATCGTGCCGTTCGAGAAATTGGCCCAGTACAGGCCGCTGCCGTAGAGCATTGGTGCCGCGGAGGCCTCGTTGGAGTAGCCGGAGCTCTGCCCGCTCGCGTCAACGGCCTCGACGACGTAGTACGTGGTCACCGTCGGGGCGGGAGCCACGTCGTAGCTCACGCTCGTCGCCTCGCCGAGGGTGCCATACGGGCCGCCCGGGGACGTCGCAACGTAGATCGTGTAGTGATCCACCGTTCCCGTGGCCGAGGCCGTCCAGCTCAGCGCGACGTGAGGAATCTGAAAGCCGGTGACGAGCGTCGCGCTCAGATCCGTCGGGGCGCTCGGCGCTGGCAACGGATAGATGGTGAGCGTCGCCTCAGTAAGACTTCCAAGCGAGTACTTCCGGCTCGGAGCGCTCAGGGTCAGCGTGACCGTCACACCCGATGAAGCCAGAGCGGCGACAGGGGTCGTCGGCACGCTCACCGAGGCCGTTGACTGTCCCGACTTGAAGTCGACGGTCGTTGAGACCGACGTGTAGTTCGTGCCCGCGGACGCGGTGTGGTCACTGGTGGCGAACGTGACGCTGGCCGGTCCGTGGCTGTCCGAGCGCGTGAGGCTGATCGAGGCAGGGCTGCCCTGGCTCACCTGGTAGCTGGCGTCAGTGAACGCGATCGTCTTCGCCGGCTTGGGTGGCGGTGCCGCCGCCACGGTGCTCACGGTCATGGCGAGCACCACCACCGCGCCGACCAGGCCGATCAAGGAGTTCCGGAATCTCATGGAGCACACCCTTTCCGAGGGTCCGGTCACGTCACCCACCGTCGACCAAGCGTCGGTCGAACCGCCAGGGCATCCTCCGCGGCCGCATCACCTCACTTCAGGGCCCGCACTCGCGCGCTCGTCGCGCGACGGGCCACATCCTCTCGCCCCGTAGGACGAGCCAGCCCCGCGCGTGTCGCCGAGTCCCCACGGGCGCTCTCGAGGAGAGCGCCGGAGACGCCTCGCGTCATCCCTGTCCGGCGCCGCTCGGTCGAAACACACACTGGCATCAGCCGACCAACCCACGCCGCCGCCCAAATCATGGGCACCACCCGCTGCTGGCTACTAGGGACTTTCGACCCTATTCTCAGAGCGGAGCCGGTGATCAGGGATCCCGGGTGATCCGGGGCCAGCCCCGGATCGGCGCCGGCTCATCGCTCGATCGGCACCCCCACGATCGAGCCCCACTCGGTCCAGGAGCCGTCGTAGACGCGAACGCCTCGGCGCTCCAGCAGCACGCTCAGCACGAACCAGGCGAAGGCGGCTCGGTGCCCCAGGCGACAGGTCGTGACGACCTGACTGGTCTCCTCGACGCCGAGCTCGGCCAGAGTCTCACGGATGACTCGAGGCGCGAGCAGGCTGCCGTCGGCTCCGAGCAGCCGCTCGTGCGGCAGGCTGAGCGCGCCGGGGATGTGACCGCGTCGCTCCGCGCCGTGATCGCACGGCGCTCCGAGCGGAGCAACCCGCTGGCCGGTGTACTCCTCGAAGGATCGCATGTCCAGGATCACTCGACGCGCGTCGCCGAGCCCGGCCAGGACCTCCTCACGCGAGATGCGCGTGGAGGCGTCGCCGACGCCGGCACGCAGCGTGCTCGGGCTCACGCGGACCTCCTTGCTCGTCAGGGGAAGACCGCGCGCCTGCCAGGTCCGACGTCCTCCGTCGAGCACGCTCACGTGGCCCAGAAGTCCCGCCCGATGCAGCACCCAGTACGCGTAGGTGCCCATCTGCACGCGATCTCCCATGAGCACGAGACGCGTCTGCTCGCCCACGCCGAGTGCCCCGAGACGCCGCGCGAGCACGTCGGGCTCGGCGAAGTCCCGCGTGGTCTCGTGCCAGAGCAGGTCCTTCCAGTAGGCGTAGCGGGCACCGGGCACGTGCGACACGAAGTAGGGAGCCACGTCGGGTTCCAGGAACGAGACCTCCACGACGAGCACGTCAGGCTCACCCAGGATCGCCGCGAGACCCTCGGGGGAGATCAGAGCATCACTCGTCACCTCAGCTCCCTTCGCGCGTGCGCCACGGGCCCTGCACCACTCTGTCAGCCCGCGCGCCACGGCGCGTGGGTCATCACGAAAGCGCTCGAGCGTGCAGACACGCGGCGCGCAGCGTGGTCTGCTCAAGGCTTGCACCCAGGAGGAGGCGGTCGCCTCGACGTAGCTCGCGTCTCACGAGCGGGGCCGCGCCGTGCTCGAGGATGGTGCTAGGGAGTCGGGAACATGGAGGCAAAGCGCTCCAGCGCGCCGTCCAGGGCGGCCCCGTACGGCAGGGCCGCGAACTCGTAGAACGACGGGCGGCCCCGCGCGAAGGCCCCGGCCCCGCGCGCCGCGAGGCGCAGCCAGTGCTCGGCGGTGCTCGTCAGCTCAGCGCGCGGGACCACGGCCTGGACCAGTCCGAGCTCACGAGCGCGCTCGGCGCTGAAGGGCACGCCCGAGCCGATGTTCTCCATGGCGTGGCGCACGCCGATGCGATGTGCCAGGGGCACCTGGGCGATCATGGGCCAGATCCCGAGGCTCACCTCGTGCGAGCCGATGCGCGCACCGGGCACGGCCACCGCGTAGTCGACCGCGGCGACCAGCGCCGCGCCACCGGCCAGGGCGTCACCCTGCACGGCGGCGGCGATGGGCTTGCCCAGGCGCGCCAGGCGATGCAGCAGCGCCACGAGCGAGCGCGCGAAGTCAAGTGGGTTCGCACCGGCGCGGATCGCCCCGATGTCCAGGCCGCCGCAGAAGACCTCACCCTCGCTGCGCAGCAGGATCGCCGACACCGACGCCTCGGCGTCCGCGCGCTCCAGCGCGTCGTGCAGGAGGCCCATAGAGGTCGGGTCGAGCAGGTTGCCCTCGCCGTGGGCCACGCTCAGCGTGCGCAAGCCCTCGCGATCCTCGTAGCTGAGCGCTGCGGCCATGGCCGCCATTCTCGCCGCTGGGCCGAGGGCGTGCGCGGTCGCCCTACTCAGCCCGTGGCGCACGGCGCGCGAGACGAGCGCTGACGGCCCCGCGCGCGCGCCCGTGGCTCGTGTAGCGAGCGGCCCGGCGTCGCAGGTGTCGCTCACGACGCTGCGCGTGGGTGACGAACGTGGGCCGCAGGGCCCCGCGCGGGGCCCGGTAGAAGAGGACCTTGGCCGACTCGACCAGGACGAGGTAGAGAGCGACCATGACCGCCAGGGCCGCGAAGAACGTGCCGGGCAGGGGAGAGAAGCCCAGCACGTGGGCCACGGGCGTGTAGGGCAGCACCGCCCCCACACCGGCCATCAGCACCGGCACGACCGCCATCGTACGGCTGGGCCGGCTTCGCAGGAAGGGCACCCGTCGCGTGCGGATCACGTAGATGACCAGCGTCTGGGTGGCCAGTGACTCGACGAACCAGCCCGTGCGGAACTCGACGTGCCCGGCGTGCAGGATCCAGAGCATCACCCCGAAGGTCGCGAAGTCGAAGACCGAGCTGATCGGGCCGAAGACGCCCATGAAGCGGCGAATGAAGCGCATGTCCCAGGCCGCCGGGCGCGCCAGGGCCTCCTCGTCCACCCGGTCGGCCGGGATCACCATCTGGCCCGCGTCGTAGAGCAGGTTGTTGAGCAGCACCTGCGAGGGCAGAATCGGCAGGAAGCCGAGGAACGCCGAGGCGCCCGCAGCGGAGAACATGTTGCCGAAGTTCGACGACGTGGCCATGAGCACGTACTTCATCGTGTTGGCGAAGATCCGCCGGCCCTCGGCGACCCCGTCGGCCAGCACCCCCAGATCCTTGTCGAGCAGCACGACGTCGGCGGCGTCCTTGGCCACGTCGGTGGCCGAGTCCACCGAGATGCCCACGTCGGCGTGGTGCAGGGCCACGGCGTCGTTGACCCCGTCGCCGAGGAAGGCCACGTCGCGCCCGGTTCGACGAGCGAGCTGGATCAGCCGAGACTTCTGCTCGGGACTGACGCGCGCGAAGACGTTGGTGCGCGGAATCGCCTCGGCCAGCGCGTCGTCGTTCATCGCGGCGATCTGCGGACCGCTCAGCACCGCCTCGGCGCGAAGACCCAGGTCGGCGCAGACCTTGGCCGCGACCAATCCGTTGTCGCCCGTGATGATCTTGACCTCGACGCCGAGGCACTCGAGACGCACGAGCGCGTCGGCCGCGTCGGGCTTGATGGGGTCGGCGAAGACGAGGAATCCCTCCAAGACCAGATCGCCCTCGTCCTCGTCGCGTATCGTCGAGCGCACCTCGAGAACCCGGCTCGCCACAGCGATCACGCGCTCGCCCGCGTCGAAGAGCTGGCCGAGCACGGCGAGCGACTCGCCCGACACCCGCGAGCAGCGCGCGACGACGACCTCGGGCGCGCCCTTGAGCAGCAGTCGCGTGAGCCCGTCAGACTCCACGATCACCGAGACGACTTGGCGCTCGTGGTCAAAGGGCCGCAGCGCGTGGCGCGTCGCCGCCCGGCGCGCGAGGGCGGCGTGCTCGGGCGCAAGTGCGCTCCACAGCGCTCGGTCCAGCGCGTTGCCCCCCACCGGGCCCGTCGGGCCCATCACGGCCTCGTTGCACAGCACCCCGAGCAGCAGCACCGACTCGGCGCTCTCGCCGCGCGCGTCGAGGGCTCGCTCGAAGGCCACCGCGCCCTGGGTCAGGGTGCCGGTCTTGTCGGTGAAGAGCAGCTCCACGTTGCCCAAGTCCTCGATGGCCACGAGGCGCTTGACCAGCACGCGGCGTCGAGCCAGCGCGCGCGAGCCGGTCGACAGGCTCACGGTCACGATGGCCGGCATCATCTCCGGAGCGATGCCGATGGCGATGGCCAGCGAGAAGAGCAGCGCGTCGATCACCGGCCGGTGCAGGAGCACGTTGATCACGAAGATCCCCGCGGTCAGGGCCGCGGCCACCGCGAAGAGGAAGCGCGAGAAGCGCGCCAGGCCGGCCTCGAAGGCGGTGAGCCCAGGCGACTCGCTCAGCCCGGCGGCGATGTGGCCGAACGCCGTGGCCAGCCCCGTCGCCACCACGACGCCCACGCCCGTTCCCTGGTGCACGATGGCGCCCTGCGAGGCGGTCGCGCTCGCGGGCTCACCCGGAGCCGGCGACTTGGCGACCGGCAGGGACTCGCCGGTGAGCACCGCCTCGTCGCACTCCAGCTCCTGGGCGTCCAGCAGGCGCACGTCGGCGGGCACGAGGGCGCCCAGCGTGAGCTCGACCACGTCGCCGACCACCAGTTCGCTGACCGGCACGTCCCGCCACTGGCCGTTGCGGCGCACGCTCGCGCGGTGGCTGATGCGCCCGCGCAGTGCGCTCATCGCCCGCTCGGCGGCGAACTCGTTGAGGAATCCCAGCCCGACGCTCAGCCCCACGATCACCCCGATGATGACGGCGTTGGTGGTGCCCCCGGTGAAGCCCGAGACGATGGCCGCGAGCCCCAGCAGCCCGAGCAGCGGGTTGCGCAACTGACGTCCCAGGACCCCGAGCGCGCCGACCCGGTGGCTGAGCAGCTCGTTGGCGCCGTCGCGGGCCAGACGCCGGGCCGCCTCGGACTCGTCGAGACCCTCACTCGCCGAGCCCAGTCGCGCGAGGACGTCGGCGGGCTCGAGACGGGCGGCGTCTTCCAGGCCGAGTGCTGGCGCGGATCCGCCCACGCGCCCAGTCTGCCCGTACGAGGCGCGCCGCGCCGTCGCGGGCCTCGGCGAGCAGCGTGGTGAGCCCGCGGGCCTGCGAATGCTCCAGATCGACCCTGGCGCTCATCAGCACGAGGCACCCGCGCGCCGGCTGCTCCCGGTGCGCCGGGGCGAGCGAACTCGGTCCGAGGGCGACGGGCCAACTCCTCGACGGGCCGGGTGCGCCGGGCGCAGAACACGCGCCGCTCGGTCGAGGGCGCGAAGTCCTTGGCCCGCTCGACACCTGACGCCACTCCCTGGCCGGGCCCCTCCACCAGAGCCGCTCCACCAGCCCGCCGAGCTCTTCGGGCTGCGCGCAGCGTGAGGGACGCGCGCCAGGTGGATCTCGACTCCGGTTCGTCGCGTGCCGCCCGCTAGCGTGGCTCGATGGCCGCGCTGGTGATCTTCGATCTGGACGGCGTGCTGGTGGACTCCGAGACCCTGGCGGTGGCCGTGGAGCAGCGAATCCTCGGCCAGATGGGCTGGAGCCTCAGCCGCGAGGAGATCGCCGAGCGCTTCGTGGGCCGCTCGGCGCACTACATGCGCGCCGAGGTGGAGCGCCACGTCGGCCGTCCGGTCAACTGGGCGCGCGAGTTCGATCCGCACTACGTGGCGGCCTTCAGGAGCGAGCTGCGCGCGGTGGACGGCGCTCACGAGGTGCTCGCCGGCCTGGGCCGAGCGGTGTGCGTGGCCTCGAGCTCGAGCCTCGAGCAGATCCAGCTCAAGCTCGAGCTGACCGGTCTACTCGACTTCTTCGCGGGCGCCCTCTTCTCCGGCGAGCAGGTGGCGCACCCCAAGCCCGCACCCGACGTCTTCCTGCACGCGGCGCGAGCGATGGGCTACGCACCCCGGGAGTGCGTCGTCGTCGAGGACAGTGTGGTGGGCGTGCGCGCGGGCCTGGCGGCCGGGATGCGCGTGCTGGGCCTGGCGAGCGAGCTCGTGCCCCGTGTGGCGCTAGAGGATCTGGGCGTCGAGGTCCTGGCGCAGCTCTCGGAGCTGCCCGGCGCGCTGCGAGTCACGCCGCCGGCCAACGCGACCTAGGACGCCTCGATCAGTCCAGCCGCGCCGTCGCCGGCCAGCAGCTGCAGGTGGCGCAGGTTGAGCAGTCGGATCCAGCTCTGCTGGCCCATCGTCAGGCCGATGAAGCCGGCCAGCTCCACGAGCTCCTCTTCGGAGAAGTGCGCGTACAGTCGCTCCCAGAAGGCGTCGTCGACCTCGAGGCGCCACGTGATGGCCTCCGCGTAGGCCAGCGCGGCGCGCTCGCGCTCGCTGAAGCGCTCCGAGGTCTCGAAGTTGAGCAGCTCGTCGAGCTTGCCCTCCGTGACGCCGTCACGACGAGCCATCTCGGAGCGCTGATTGCCGCAGTACTCGCACTTGACCGAGCGCGACACGTAGAGCCGACAGATCTCCTTGAGGGAGTGCTCCACCACACCCTGTCGAAAGAGCCTCTCCCAAGCGTCCTCAAAGGCCCAGAAGGCGCCCGGCGAGTGCGCGCGCACCGCCGAGCTCTCCGGACGCGGCGTGCCCACCTCGGCGCAGCGGTACAGGACGGCCATCGACGCCTCGTCGAGGCGCTCGAGCGGAAAGAAGGAGATGCGCTGTGGGGCCTCGGGCACACTGTCTCCTCTCAGGTTGGCCCGAGGCTAGCGCGGCCCGTCACCGGCCCTAGTAGATCCAGACCGCGGTGCCTATCGGCATCCGATTGCTCGCCCAGATCCAGTTCATGGCCGCGTCGCTGATGCGCACGCAGCCGTGCGAGACCGGATAGGCCGGCACCGAGTCCGAGCCGTGAATGGCGTAGCCGGAGCTGAAGTACTTGGGCCGCCACAGCTCGCCCAGTGGACTCACGTCCAAGCCGTCGACCTGGCGGTAGAGGCGAAAGTGACCCCGCGGCGTCACGGCGACACCGCTCACGCCGTTGGCCGCGTACGCGTAGCCGCCACCGGTCGAGGTGTTGAGCGTCACGATGAGGTGCCCGTCACGCACCAGCATCAGCAGGTTGCGCGCGAGGTTGATCTCGATGACGTAGCCGCTCGTGCTGCGCGGGACGGGCCGCACGCCGCGAGCCAGGACCGCACGTGTCAGGGGACCGACGACGCCGTCGCGAGCCAGCCCCGCCGCCTTCTGCAGCGCGAAGACGGCCTGCTGGGTCAGGTCGCCGAAGACCCCCGTGATCGGACCGAGCCAGTAGCCACGCCCGGCGAGCTCGAGCTGGAGCTTCGACACCGCGGGGCCGCGCTGGCCGAGATACAGCACGCTCGTCGACGAGCTCGTCGTGGCCGCCGCCGACTCGACCGGTGGCGCGCCCGAGGAGCCGATCACCCCGAGGGCCAGGACCAGGCTCACAGCCCGCCACGCGATGCGTACCCTCACACTCGCAGCCTCGGCTCACCAGGACGCGCTGTCAAGTCCTCAGGGTGCCGAGCAGACCACCCGGGCGCGGTAGACGTCATTGTCCGCGTCCGGCGTCACGTCCGGCACCCGCGAGCGGCCCGCGTCGTTGTCCCGCGAGGCCGGCAGGGTCGTCAGCGAGATGTTCGCGCCGATGCTCGAGAGCCCGCTGAGCGCCGGCACCGGGCCGAAGGCGTTCGACGAGTGACCACCCACGCAGTTCGAGGACGACGAGCCATTGACGAGCAGGACAACGACGGCGGCGAGCAGTAGCACGAGGACCGCGAAGACGCTCAGGACACGAGCGGGGGTGAAGACACGCGCCATAGGGGCAACCTAGCGGTTGGCCCGTCGCACGCCCGGCGCCCATCCTGATGGAGCGCTCAGCCGCCGAGTGCGCGGCGCTGCTAGAACGTCACCAACACCACAGGAGGAATCATGGCCACCACCCGCAACGCCACCGCCCACTGGGAGGGCTCGCTGCTCGAGGGCAGCGGTCACGTCCAGCTCGTCTCGAGCGCGGTGGGGGGCTTCGACGTCACCTGGGCGAGCCGCGCCGAGTCCCCGGAGGGGCGCACGAGCCCGGAGGAGCTGATCGCCGCGGCGCACGCGGCGTGCTTCTCGATGGCGCTCTCGAGCACCCTGGCCAAGGCGGGCACCCCGCCGCGCTCGCTGGACACCTCGGTCGAGGTCGACTTCCAGCCGGGCCAGGGGATCACCGGGATCCGCATCAGCGTCAGCGGGGACGTCCCGGGCCTGGACGCGGCCGGCTTCGACTCGGCGGCCCAGGGCGCCAAGGAGAACTGCCCGGTCTCCAAGGCCCTGGCCGCCGTGCCGATCTCTTTGAGCGTGCGCTGAGCCCATGGCGCGGGCCGGCAAGCCCCGGCGCCCGAGACGGCTTCGCTGGTCCCGGGGCCTGCTCGCTCTCGGCGCACTGAGCGCGGTGCTCACGCCACGCCTCAGCGCCAGCGTCGCGAGCGCCGCGACCTCGACGCCGGCGTGCGCTGCGACGTCACTCAGCGCGATCGCCTTCAGCGACGAGGCCCGCTACGCGCCGGGGACCCCGGTGCGCCTCAGCGTCATCGTGCGCAACGACGACGCGGCGAGCTGTGCGCTCAGCGTCGGGCCCCAGACGCCGGGCGTCATCGTGAGCGACGCCGCGGGTGCGAGCGTGTTCCAGCCCTGCGGGTTGGGCAACCCGTGCCCGCAGTGGCTGCGCCTGGTCTCGCTCGCCCCGGGCGCGTGGTACCGAGCGTCCTTTACCTGGAACCAGCGCGTGGGAGCCAACGCCGCGCCGCCCGGGCGCTACCGCGTGCGAACGGGCAGCCCGGCGGGCCCGGGTGGCTCCTTCACGATCAGCCTCGGCACCCGCACGTCGGGTCCCACGCGCGTGCTTAGCCTGACGAGCAGCACGCAGTCCCTCGCGCTCGGCGCGCGCCTCGTCCTGCTGGGCGCACCGGGAAGTCTCTACTCCTACAGCGCTCCGGCGAGCCCGGGGGCGGTCCTCGCCCGCGAGATCTCCCGGGGCGGGCCGGGCGTGATGGCCGTCTTCACGGCCCGACGGGTCGGTCAGACGAGCGTGATCACGACCGGTACGCCGCGCTGCTATCCCGCGTGCCTGCTGCCGAGCCGACTGTACCGACTGCGCGTCGTCGTGCGCTGAGAGCGAACGCCGTGGGTCGAGGGACGAGGCGAGCCACGCCGATCGACCGCGAGAGCGCCTGGGTAGGCTCAGCGCGTGAGCACGCGGAGTGAGCCGGGACCGATCGCCCTGGTGGGCTCGGGTGAGTACCTCGAGACCATGGCCGACGTCGAGGCGAGCCTGCTCGCCGGGCGCGCGCGACGCTACGTGCAGCTCGCCACCGCCGCGGTGCCCGACGGGCCCGACGTCGTCGCTCGCTGGCACGCCCTCGGCCGTGAGCAGGCCGAGCGCCTCGACGTCGAGCAGGTAGTCCTCGACGTGACCACGCGCGAGGACGCCGAGGACCCGGCGATCATCGCGCGCCTCGAGGGCGCCGGGCTGATCTACCTGTCGGGAGGGCACCCCGGCTTCCTGGCCGACACGCTGCGCGACTCGAGGCTGTGGGAGGCGATCGTGGCCGCCTGGCGCAACGGGGCGGCCCTGGCCGGCTGCAGCGCCGGGGCGATGGCCCTGAGCGCGTGGATCCCCTCGCTGCGCCACCCGCGACGTGGCACGACCCCGGGGCTCGGCCTGCTGCCCCACCTGCGCGTCATCCCGCACTTCGACGCCTTCGCGCGTCGCGTCCCCGATCTCATCACCCAGTACCTCGTACTGCACGACGAGCAGGTGAGCGTGCTGGGCATCGACGAGCAGACGGCGCTGATCGGGGGACCCTTCGACTGGGTCGTGCGTGGACGCGGCAGCGTGTGGCGCCTCAGCGACGACGGACGCGAGCAGTTCCCGGACGGCGCCACCCTGGCAACGCCCTAGGCGCTAGCGCCGGGCCAGCTCGACGAGGGTCGCGCGCACCGCGCCGGGCAGGCTCGAGGACCCCGAGAACGCCTCGAGGCGTGAGCCGGCACGCCCGTGCAGGTGCGCAGCCAGCGAGGCCGCCGAGAGCGCATCGCGCCCCCGCGCGAGGAGCGCTCCGATGAGGCCCGCCAGCACGTCACCGCTGCCCGCGCTGGCCAGCGACGCGGTGCCCGAGGTGACCACGCGCACGGGCCCCTCCGGGGAGGCCACGACCGTCGTCGGCCCCTTGAGCAGGACGACGCATCCGCAGCTCGCGGCCAGCTCGCGCGCCGCTCGCACCCGATCCGCGCCGGGTGCGTGCCCGCTCAGTCGCGCGAACTCCCCGTCGTGGGGCGTGAGCACCCACACCGCGCCCGGTTCGCGTCGCGCCAGCAGCGCCGGGTCGAGCGCGTCGGCGTCCAGCACTACGGGCACCGAGAGCGTCGCCAGCAGCGGCGCGAGCCAGTCCCCGGCACCCGGACCGAGGCCGGGACCGGCGACGAGCGCACGCGCGCGCGGATCGAGCGCACCCTCGGCGACGCGCACGACCTCGACCGGCAGGTCCCACCGGGTGGGATCGCCCCGTCCCGACAGCCGGATCATCGTCGCCCCGCCGGCCAGCGCACCCGCGGCCACGAGGCTGGCCGCGCCGGGCATCAGGTCCGACCCGGCCAGCACGCCCAGCGCGTGGCGCCACTTGTGCTCGTCTCGCTCGCGCCGCGTCAGAGCGACCAGGTCCGCGTCCTCGACGAGGCCGCTCGGTGACTCACAGGGGATGGACAGCCTCGCCAGTCGCACCTCGCCGCACAGGGCCGCCGCCTCGCCGCTCACGTGGGCGAACTTGAGCGCGCCGAGCGCGAGTGTGACCGTGGCGGGTGCGGGAGAGCCCAGGACGCGGCCCGTGTCCGCGTCCACACCCGACGGCAGGTCCACCGCGAGCACCGGAGCGTCGCGCACCTCGGGCGCGTCGTAGGCCCGTGAGCAGCCCAGGCCAAAGGCCGCGTCGATCACCAGGTCGCAACCGGTGAGCCTTCCGGGCTGGTTCGCCACCTCGTAGACGCGCACCTTGGCCCCGCGCGCGGCGAGGCGCGCGGCGGCGACTCGGCCGTCGGCTCCATTGAGCCCCGGCCCGACCACGACGCCGACGTGGGCTCCGTAGGGCGAGCCGAGCATCGCCTGAGCCACGAGCGCGACCGCGGTGCCCGCGTCACGCACCAGCGCGTCCTGGCCCCGTCGCGCGACCTCGGCCGCGTCCGCGGCGCGCATCTCGGGCGTGGTGAGTAAGGGCAGCACGTGATCTCCTGGCTCGAGTATCACACCAGCGCCCCCGTGGGAGCGAGACCCGACGACGCAGCCACCGAAGCTGGCAGAGTACATTCGTGGACCTAGAGCGCGAGCACACCGTGCGAGGCGCCCTGTTCGCACACTTGGACCGGTTGAGCTCGTCGGGCGAGTCCCACGAACTGCGCTGGGAGCAGACCGAGTACTTCACGGTTCACGCCGAGCGATTCATCATCCGCCAGACGCACGGACGCGGCATCGCCAAGCCGGCGGGCCTGGACGCGGCGCTGTCGATCACGACCGCCTACACGCCGATGGGCAAGAGGCGACCCTATGAGGACTCCGTGGGCGCCGACGGCCTGCAGCGATACCACTACGAAGGCGCCGATCCGAACCGCGCCACGAACCGTGCACTGCGCGCCTGCTTCGAGTACTCCCTGCCGCTCGTCTACTTCATCGGCGTGGACAAGGGTCTGTACGCCGCGGTGTATCCCGTCTACGTCGTCGCCGACGATCCCCAGCGCGGCGAGGTCACGATCAGCCCGGTTGTTGTCGACCTGACGTCGCCGCGATCCGAGACCTACCACGAGCGCCGCTACGCCGAGTCGCTCACGCGCCGGCGCATTCACCAGCCACTCTTTCGCGCCGACGTCCTTCACGCGTACCGGACGCGTTGCTCGATCTGCCACCTCGGGCACCGCGAGCTGCTCGACGCCGCGCACATCATCCCTGACTCGCGCCCGAACGGCGAGCCGGTTGTTCCCAACGGCCTCGCGCTGTGCAAGATCCACCACGCGGCCTTCGACGCCAATCTCGTGGGCATCCGCCCGGACTACCGCGTCGAGGTGAACGACGAGCTTCTCCAGGAGCACGATGGACCGATGCTGCGCCACGGGATCCAGGCGGCCCACGGCCAGCTCATCGACACGCCACGCCGTGTGGGCCTGCGGCCCGATCCTCAGCGCCTGGAGGAGCGCTACGAGGAGTTTCGCGCCTCGCGGTGAGCCGCGGGGGCCCCGCTCGACTCTGCTCGCTCCGGAGAGACCGAGGCGTGTCAGAGCTCGACGTGTTGGGCCCCGGCGGAGTCTGCGGGCGCGCTGCGCGCCCGCACTGGTACGCGCCTAGGACGCGTCTTCGCCACGCCGACGAGCAGTTGCGCGCCGTCGACGAGAACCCGCCGGCCGTCCCGGCCAGCCTCGAGGACCCCGCCGCGCAAGCTCCAGCCCTCATCCTGGCCAACACCGAGCACGTGGCACGCGGCACGCCGAGCGAGATTCCACCTCTGGCTGAGCGACGGGGACCTCTGCGACTCCGCCAGCGTGCACTGGCCACCCGGCACGAGCGAGCTGGCCGACTGCGTGCGGGGCCACATGGGCCACGGCGTCGTCGAGTAGAAGAGTCACCGCGGCGAGGCCACGACGGGTCGCGGCCCCCAACTGAGCCGCGTGAGAGACGACGAGCGCTTTTCAGCGGCGCCGTGCAGATCTGCACGACGCGGGACAACATCGCCTGCCAGAGGGTCGTGCGGGCCAACGGTGGAGTGCGAGTCGAGCAACTCGAGAGACCCGAGCGCCACGGCGGCAAGCGGGCCGTGCGCTATCAGATCACCCTGGGCCCGAGGTCCTAGCCGCGCGTCGGGCTCGCCCAGAAGGGTCGCGGCAGGCCCCCGCGCGCGTCCACGACGGCCTCCACGATGCGCCCCGCCTCGAGCAGCGTCCACTCGTCCTGGGCGCGAGCCAGGATGGCCAGGCCCACGGGCATGTCGTGCACGAGACCGATCGGCACGCTCATGATGGGCCATCCCGCGATGGCGGCCGGCATGGTGGCCGGGCTGACGGGACCGGGGTGTCCCCCGACGGCGAGGTCGCTCTTCCAGGATGGCCCGTAGGCCGGGGCGATCAGGACGTCGACGTCCTCCAGGGCCGGGCTGAGGCACGTGGTCACGGCCCACTGCAGGTTGCGCTCGCGCGCCGCGGCGTAGGCCTCGCCCGCGCGGCCCCCGGTCCCCAGCGCGCCCAGGAAGAGGTCGTGGCCGAAGTGGGGCTGCTCGATCGACGCGTGCGCGTCCTCGTAGGCCACGACCTCGCCGAGGGAGCTGAACCCGTCACCCGGGCGATCGGCGAGGTAGGCCGTCAGGTCGTCGTGCAGCTCGCCCAGCAGCACCGCCAGCTCGTCGGCGCCCTCGCCCTGGCCGGGCAGGGCGACCTCGCGCTCGGCCACGTCGTGACCGGCCTCGCGCAGGGCGGCGACGATCTGCACCACCAGCGCGTCCGTCGCCGGATGCTCGGTCTGCCACGTGCGGGCCCAGGCGAAGCGCACGGGGCGCGCCGGCGGCGCCACCGTGTCCGAGAGAACCTGATAGAGCCTCGCCACGTCCTCGACGCGCCGGCCCATCGGACCGGGACTGTCCTGGCTCGCCGCGATGGGCACCACGTGCTGGGTCGGCACGAGCCCCACGGTCGGCTTGAGCCCGACCACGCCGCACACCGACGCCGGGCACGTGATGGACCCGTCGGTCTCGGTGCCCACGGCCAGCGGAGCGAGCCCGGCGGCCAGGGCCGCCCCCGAGCCCGAGGACGAGCCGCCCGCCGAGCGGTCGAGCGCCCAGGGATTGCCCACCAGGCCGCCGGTGGCCGACCACCCGCTAGTCGAGCGCACCGAGCGAATGTTGGCCCACTGGCTGAGATTGGTGCTGCCCAGAATGATCGCCCCGGCCCGGCGCAGGCGCGCCACCAGCGGGGCCTCGCGAGCCGGGCGACCGAGCAGTCCCGTCGAGCCGGCCGCGCCGGGCAGCCCGCTCGCCTCGATGTTGTCCTTGATGACGACCGGCACCCCGTGCAGGGGCCCGCGCAGGCGACCCGCGGCCCGCTCCGCGTCGCGCTCGCCCGCCACGGCCAGCGCGTCGCTCGACAGGGCCGCCATCGCGCGCAGGGCCACGGGCGAGTGCGGCGCGTCGAGACTCTCGATGCGCTCGAGGAGGGTGCGCACGAGCTGCACGGAGCTGAGCGCTCCGCTGCCCAGGCGCTCAAGGATCTCGCTCACGCCGAGGTAGGCGAGCTCGGCGCTGGAAGGGTGCGGGTCGGTCATCTCCTCACACTAGAAACCCGTGCCCCCGCGCCGCGCGCCGGAGTACGGTGGCCCGGGAGGCGACGACGATGTCATCCACCGATCTGCAGCATCACGACGGGCGGGGCCTGCTGGCGCCCGTGACCCCAGCCCCGCCGGACGAGCACGCGGACGCGAGCGACCCTCGCCGCGTCGCGATCCGCACCTGGCTCGGCGCGCACCCGAGCCCGAGTGGCGCCGAGCTGGCCGCGGCCGGTCTGGTCGCGCCCCACTGGCCCGAACCCTGGGGCCGGGGCGCCGACGTGGAGTACCAGCTGCTGATCGACGACGAGCTCGCCCGCGCCGGTGTCACGCGTCCGGTGAACCCGATCGGCATCGGCTGGGCCGGGCCCACCCTGGTCCACGCCGGCACGTCAGCCCAGCAGGAGCGCTGGCTGCCGGGCCTGCTCAGCGGTGAGGAGTTCTGGTGCCAGCTCTTCTCCGAACCCGACGCCGGCAGCGACCTCGCCTCACTGCGCACCAGCGCACGCCGCGACGGCGACGAGTGGGTCATCAGCGGCCAGAAGATCTGGACCAGCTACGCCCACCTGGCCACCTGGGGCATCCTGCTGGCGCGCACCTCGAGCGACGGACCGCGCCACAGGGGGATCAGCTACTTCGTCTGCCCGATGGACGCGCCCGGGCTCAGCATCCGCCCGATCGTGGACATGACCGGGGACCACGCCTTCAACGAGGTCTTCCTCGACGAGGTGCGACTGCCGGGCGACCACTTGATCGGCGCCGTCGGCGACGGCTGGCGCCTGGCCAAGGTGACCCTCGGCAACGAACGGGTCTCGCTCTCGGGCGAGGGAGCCCTCTGGGGGCGCGGCCCGACGGCCAACGACCTGGTGCGCCTGGTCGTGAGCTCGCAGGTGGCGCGCAACGAGCTCGAGCGCGAGGACCTGGTGCGCGCCTGGAGCCACGGCGAGATCCTGCGCCTGCTGCGCCTGCGACTGCTCGAGGCGGCTCGCTCCGGGCGCGAGCCCGGGCCCGAGGCCAGCGTGCGCAAGGCCCTGGCCGACGAGCACGGCCAGGAGGTCATGGAGCTGGCCCAGCGCCTCGCGGGCAGCGCCGGCATGCTCGCCGGGCGCGGCCCGGGTGGCGCGGGCGGTGCGGTGGGAGCCGAGTGGTCCTACGGTTTCCTCTACTCGCGGGCCCTGACCATCGGGGGCGGGACCTCGGAGGTGCAGCGCAACATCATCGCCGAGCGCGTGCTGGGCCTGGCGCGCGACCTCGAGGGCTGATCAGTCGAGCCCGTAGCGCGCCACGGTGAAGGCGATCGTGGTCGGCACGCTGAGGGCGAAGACGACCAGCATGAGGCTCACGACCACCAGCGGGGCGCCCCTCATGTGGTCGTGCAGGAAGGCGAACTCGATCATGCTGGCTTCGACGAGGTAGGCCAGCAGCGCCCACTTGAACACCGTGCGAAAGACCGGCCAGGCGAAGGCCCCCAGACGGCTCATCATGACCCCGGCGATGAGCAGGCACGCGATCCCGGCCCCCGCCAGTGCGCTGGCCACGCCCATCGGCGGGCGCCGCGGCGCGTAGGAGGCCATGGTGATGCCGCCGACGACGACCAGGGCCAGGCCCAGCACGCTGGCCAGGGCCACGGGCGGGTAGCGCCGCTCACTCATCGACTGGCCACCCTCGTCATGATGACCAGGGTGGCCACCTGCATCAGACCCGTGACGCCCGCGGTATAGATGAAGCGCTTCATGAGTCGCTCGATGCGCTCCGCGTTGGGCTCGGGCTTGTTCAACTCGAAGAGGACGGCGATGTTGGCGGGCTCGAGCACCCCGAGGGCGATCGTGGCCATGACCCCGACGACGACGAAGGAGGCGATGAGCCACGCGTGGTTCGCGCTCGCCGGGTTGAGGTTGCCGAAGAGCAGCGCCACCTGGAAGCCCGCGGCCAGGTTCATCGTCACGAGCGTGGGCATGATGATGACCATCTTGGGCATGAAGCGAGAGGTGAACTCGATGCGCGCCGGGATGGACAGGCGCCCCATGATCGGCCCGAGCACCAGCCCGAGGAAGAGGTCGAGCGCCGTCCACAGCGCACCGCCGACGACGTGACTGAAGATGAGCGCCCACCGGTAGTTGCCAGCGATCGCCACCAGCTCGAAGACGAGCACGGCCCCCGCGATGGGCAGGCCCTTGACCGGCACGATCTGGATACGCGCGCGCGCGGGCGCGCCGACAGTCCCGGTCATGGTCCCTCCCCCAAAAGATTCAGCCTAGGGCCTAGGCCGAGGCGCGCGAGAGGATCCTCTCCGGCGTGAGCGAGCCGTGCGCGCTCTGGCAGGATGGGCCCATGAGCGGCGTGATCGCAACTCGCGTGGGCGCGCCGGTGTGGCTCGACGCGATGGTGCCCACCGAGACCCAGCTCGGCGAGCTGAAGGCCTTCTACACCGGCCTCTTCGGCTGGGGCTGGGACCACGGCAGCGCCGACACCGGCCACTACTCCATCGCCCGGGTGCGCGGTCGGGCCGTCATGGGCCTCAGCGCCAGGGAGCCGGGTACCGGCGCCCTGCTCACCTACTTCGCGACGCGCGACGCCGCGGCCGACGTGGCGCGCGACGATCGTGGTGCAGAAGATGCCGGTCCCCGGCAGTGCGATTAGCGTTCTCGTCGAACCGGTGACGCACCAGGCGATCACCGTGATGGCAGCCGGGGAGGCCCGCGAGTGAGTACGCCCACGATCATCGTCTGCGATGGCGACGAGACCGGCCAGGAGCTGCTGGAGGAGTCTCTGCGCGTCATGAGCCCAGAGCTGCTCGGCGTGTCGCTCGAGCTGGTGCACTACGACCTCTCCCTGGAGAGCCGGCGCTCCACCAAGAACGAGATCGTGCGCGAGGCCGCGGGCGCCATGCGCGAGACGGGATTGGGGCTCAAGGCGGCCACCGTCACGCCGCCGGAGATCGGTGGCGTGGGCTCGCCGAACCGGCTCTTGCGCGAGGGCATCGGCGGCTCGGTCATCGTGCGCACCGGGCGGCGCATTCCCGGGGTCGCGCCCGTGGTCGCCTCAACCAAGCCGATCATCGTCATCCGCATGGCCGTCGGGGACGCCTACGGTGCCGCGGAGGGACGCGAGGGTCCCGCCAGTGAGATGGGCGAGGTGGCCTGGCGCACCGAGCGCATCGAGCGCTCGGTCTGTCGGCACGTAGCCGAATACTCGTTCCAGGCGGCCGAGCAGGCCGACGGCGTCGTCTACGGCGGGCCGAAGTGGACCGTGTCGCCCACCTACGAGGGCATGCTCAAAGAGGAGATGGACGCCGCGGCCGCGCGTCACCCGCACGTGCCCTACCGACCCACTCTGATCGACGCGACCTACGCCGGTCTGCTGACCGACGTGCACGAGCAGACGCTGGTCATCCCCTCGCTGAACCGCGACGGGGACTGCCTGTCGGACATGGTTCTGGCGCTCTTCGGCTCGATCGCCGGCGCCGAGTCGGTGCTCCTGGCTCTGGATGAGAACCTGCACCCGACGGTGGCGATGGCCGAGGCGCCTCACGGGACCGCTCCGTCGCTCAAGGGCAAGAACGTGGCCAACCCCATGGCCATGCTGCTCGCCCAGGCGGCGCTGCTGGATCACGCGGGGATCCACCTGGGCGACGAGGCGTTCCGCCACGCCGCCGAGCGCCTTCGCCACGCCACCCTGGAGGGCGCCACCGCGGGCGTGCGCACCTTCGACCTGGGCGGCGAGTGCACCACCAGCGAGGTCGTCGACGACGTCATCGCACGCCTCGCCGCCAGCGCCTAGGGACCAACGGCCCTAGGCGTCAATATACCCCCATGGGTATCTTTGAGACGTGACAAAGGAGGTCCCCATGAGGAACGAAGCGACCCTGGACCGCTGGCTGCGCGTGGCGTTGGCCGTCGTGGCGGCGTGGATCGCGATCGCCGTCGGCTCGGCCAGCCTGGGCGGCGTGATCCTGTGGATCCTGGCGGTCGCGCTGGTACTGACGGCCGGGACCGGCTTCTGCCCGCTCTATCGTGTGCTGAAGGTGAGCACCTTCAAGCACTGAGGCTCGGCGAGCGGGCTCACCCGGAGGGATCATGGGCCTGTACCAGCGCGTCGTCTTCCCCCGTGTGGCCGAGTGGGTCTGCTCGGCGCCACTGATGACGCCCTGGCGCCGGCGCGTCTGCGACGGGCTTGCCGGCACGGTGCTGGAGGTGGGTTTCGGCGCCGGGCTCAACCTGCCCCACTACCCCGCGGCGGTGAGTCGCGTGCTCGCGGTGGAGCCCTCGAGCGGGGCCTTCGCGCGCGCGGACGCGCGTCGGGCGCGCTCGCACGTGTTGGTCGAGCACGTCGGCCTCGACGGGCATCGCCTCCAGCTCGAGGACGCCAGTGCGGACATGGCGCTCGTCACCTTCACCCTGTGCACGGTGAGCGAGCCCCTCGTCGTGCTCGGCGAGATCGCCCGCGTCCTGCGCCCGGGCGGGGAGCTGCACTTCCTCGAGCACGGTCTCAGCCCCCGTCGTGGCGTCGCTACCCTGCAGCGCGTCCTCGATCCCCTCGAACGAGCGCTGGCCGATGGCTGTCACCTGACGCGCGACCCCGAGGCCCTCGTGCGCGCCGCGGGCTTCCGCCTGGTCTGGATGGAGCAGGGCTACGCGCCCGGGCCCAAGCCCTGGACGTTCTTCAGCGCCGGCGTGGCCGTCGTCGATCAGTGATCGGGGCTCGAGCTCGAGGCGTCGGTACTCGAGGCGTCCGAGCCGCTCGAGGTTCCTGACGCGCTGTGCTCGGGGGCGGATCCGAGACTCTCGAGTTCAACCTCTCGCTCGTTCGTCGCACTGAGCAGCGCGGAGCGGTAGGCCGATCGAGCGTTGAGCTTGTCCTGGGCGCTGCGCGCGCGAGCCAGGGCCAGCTTGTACTTCGCCACGGCGATCGACAGGCGCCGACCGAAGCGCTGGTTGATGTGCCGCAGGGCCCGGTGGTAGTCGGCCAGGCGCTGCGCGTAGGTCTTGGGCTGGCTCGAGCCGTGCGGGCGCAGCCCGGCACTCGCCACGACGCTGCGCGCGCCCGGCTCGCTCGCGCTCGCCGGGGCGACGCCGGCTAGGCCGAGCACGCCCACGGTGCTCAGTGCGAGGGCCGCGAGCCCGCGGCCGAGTCGAGGGTGACACCACTGCTTCACGTCGACTCCACGCTACCGAGTCCGTCTGAGAAACGGGTGTGAACTTCGTGCCGAAAGCCTCAGAGGCTTCGGGCCGGGCCCGGTGCGAACGGTACGCTCGCCACCATGGGGTGCCCGGCGTGACGACGATTCTGGTGGTGGACGACGAGGCCGGGGTGCGCGAGCTGATCACCGACACGCTGCGCATCGCGGGCTACGAGACGCTCGAGGCCGATCAGGGCCTCGCGGGCCTGACGCTGTTCAAGACCCACGGGGTGGACCTGTGCATCGTGGACATCAACATGCCCACCATGGACGGCTTCGAGTTCGTCGAGCGAGTCCGCGAGGCCGATCCCGGCATCCCGGTCCTGCTGCTCTCGGCGCGCGACGCGCCGGCCGACGTGGCCAAGGGGCTGCGCATCGGAGCGGACGACTACGTGCGCAAGCCCTTCAGCCTCGAAGAGCTGCTGCTGCGCGTGGCGGCCATCCTGCGCCGCGCCAATCCGGTCGACGAGGAGCGCCGCCTGCGCTGCGGGCCGCTCACGATGAACGTGGACCGCCACGAGGTGAGCCTCTACGAGGAGCCGGTGGAACTCTCGGCAACTGAGTTCCGCCTCCTCGAGGTGCTGCTCGAGCACAAGAACCGGCTCATGACGCGAGAGAGCCTCCTGCGCGAGGTGTGGGGCATCGACTTCGACTCGGACACCTCGGTGCTGGACACGTACGTCTCCTACCTGCGCAAGAAGATCCACCGCGAGGGCTTCGCCCCGCTCAGCACCGTGCGCGGCGTGGGCTTCAAGCTCCTCGACGCCGCTCCGTGAAGCTCTCCACACGCCTGACCCTGCTCCTGCTCGCCATCACCGCCCTGGTCGCCCTGGCGGTGGGCACCTTCGCGGTCAGCGCGTCGAGCCGGGGCCAGTACGCCACGCTGGACAGCTCGATCAACGCGGTGGCCGCGGCCGGCGAGGGCCATCCCGTCTCCGCGCTGGCCCGGGCCCTCAACGTCGTCCAGCAGGACAACCTGGACCTGAACCTGGTGCTCATCGACTCCTCGGGCACCGTCACCCGCGTCACCCAGAGCGAGGTGCCCCTCAGCGCCGCGCCGACCCTGGCCAACGCCACTTCGTCACTGAACGGCATCCGTGCCTCGGCCAACCTGCCGGGGTTCCGCTTCCGCTCCATCCCGGCCGGCGGGGGCTCGTACCTGCTCATCGCCGGATCGACGGTGCTCATCGCCGAGCACGTGCACGAGCTCGTCGTCACCACGGTGCTGGTGGGCCTGGGCGCGGCGGTGCTGATCTTCGTCCTGGCGCGCCTGGCGATCGCGCGCGAACTGTCCACCATCGAGCGCCTGGTCGGCTTCGCCACTCGCGTGGCGGAGGGCGACCTCGACGAGTCGGTGCCCGCCCCGTCGGGCAGTCGCGACCTGCGCGAGCTGCAACGCGCCCTCGAGCACATGGTGGCGGTGCTGCGCGAGACCATCGAGCTGGAGAAGGCGGCCACCGCGACGATGCAGCGCTTCATCGGCGACGCGTCGCACGAGCTGCGCACGCCACTGACCGTCATCAAGGGCTACGCCGAGATGCTGGCGGGTGGGGGCGCCGACGCCGAGCAGCGCCAGCGCGCCCTCGAGCGCGTGCGCAAGGAGGTCGCCCGGATGGACACCCTCGTGGCCGACCTGCTCTTCCTCGCCGAGGTGGCCGAGCTGCGCGGGGCTCCCCTGGGCACCTTCAACGCCAGCGAGATCCTCTCAGCCAGCCTGCACGACTTCACGCTGGATCACCCGACACGCGTGGTTGACGCCGAGATCGAGCCCGACGTGGCCCTGGCCGGGCGGGTCGACTTCTTCGAGCGCCTGCTTAACAACGCCTTCGCCAACATCGCGCGCCACACCGGCTCGTCCGACCCGGTGCGTGTGAGCCTGCGCACCGAGGCCGCGCGCGCGCGTCTCGTGATCGAGGATGGGGGCCCGGGCATGCCCGGGGACGCCTACGGCGCCGCGCCGGGCTCGTTCCAGCGCTTCGACCCGAGCCGCTCGCGCACCACGGGCGGCTCGGGCCTGGGCATGAGCATCATGGCCGACGTCGCGGCCTCCATGCACGGGCACCTGGGCACCGCGGCAAGCGACCTGGGCGGCCTGAAGCTCAGCTTCGACTTCCCGAGGCCCTAGGCGCCGGGCGCGCCCTTCTCCAGGTTGGCCCGACGCCGCTCGAACTCCTCGTCGTCGATCTCACCCTTGGCGTAGCGCAGACGCAACTCCTCTAGCGCCGCGTTGGCCTTGACCGGCGGGACGTGGTACGCGGCGCGTCCGGCCGAGTAGTGGCGCACCGAGGCGACGATGCCGAAGACCAGCAGGCCCCAGAACAGGACCATCAACAGCATCCCGAGGATGCCCCAGCCGCCCCAGGCGCCCGGACCACCCTGGTAGTACTCCCATCCCATACGGGACCTCCTTATGATCCCCCAGCACCCCTCACGCTACCCAGGTCTTGCAAGAGCCACGTAAGAGGTTGGAAAGTTCTCCTGGTACCCTGCGCGAAATGAGCATCCGCTACTCCCTGACCGCCCTGGACTGTCCCGACGCGCTGTCCCTCGCGCGCTTCTACGCCGCGCTCACCGACTCGACGCTCGGTCCCGTCGACTCAGAGGACCCCGAGTGGGTCGAGATCCTCGACGGGGCCGGGCGCGTGCTCGCGTTCCAGCGCGTCGCGCGCTACGTGGCACCGACCTGGCCCGAGGGCTCGGTGCCCCAGCAGGCCCACCTCGACTTCGCCGTCGACGACCTGGACGCGGCCGAGGCCCACGCGTTGGGCGTGGGCGCGATCAAGGACCCCTTCCAGCCGGGTGAGACCTTCCGCGTCTATCGCGATCCGGTCGGTCACCCCTTCTGCCTGGTGCTGACGGGCGGCGAGGAGTGACGCCGCGAGTGCTCGGCACCAGCTGGTGCTCGGACTGCGCGCGCTCGCGCGCCCTGCTCGAGCGCCTCGGGGTCGACTACGAGTTCGTCGACATCGATCAGGACACGGCCGGGGCCCGCGAGGTCGAGACCCTCAACCACGGCCGGCGCTCGGTGCCGACGATCCTCTTTCCTGATGGTCGCGTGCTCGTCGAGCCGAGCGACGAGGAGCTCGCCCGCGCCATCGCGACGGCGCTTTAGCCCCGCCGGGTCCGGCCCGATAGACTGAGACTTCGCGCCTCGGCGGTTCGCCGCCGGGGACACCGAGGACCTGTGGTGCAGCTCGGAGTGCACGCCGCCCTGTCAAGGCGGAGGTCGCGGGTTCAAATCCCGTCAGGTCCGCTCGGTGGCCCGTGAGGGCCCCGACACTGGTCGAGTAGCTCAGTTGGTAGAGCGCGCGCCTGAAAAGCGTGAGGTCACCGGATCGACGCCGGTCTCGACCACCACGTGGCGGCGCCACGGCGCGAGCGCTGTGTCAAGGTGAGTGGATGGTCTGGCCCGCGGTTCTGCCGCGCTACGCGCCCCAACCCGAGGACGTGCCCTGGCCCGTGGGGAGCTGGCCGCGCGGCGAGCTCGACGAGCGCGTCGCGCGCGTGGCCGATCGAGCCTTCGAGGACCCGCGCCTCAGCGTGAGCAACGCCGTGCTGATCGTGCAGGCCGGCCGTCTGGTCTACGAGCGCTACGGGGACGTCGTCGAGTTCTTCGACCGCCCGAGCGAGCCCGTGGGGCCCGAGACGGCCCTGCTCTCGTGGTCGATGGCCAAGTCGATGCTGCACCTGTGCGTGGGCACCCTGGTCGACGCGGGCCGCCTCGACCCGCACGCGCCGGCGAGCGTGCCCGCGTGGGCCGACGACGACGACCCGCGTCGTGCGATTCACCTTGAGCACCTGCTGGCGATGCGCGACGGGCTCGACTTCAACGAGGCCTACGTGATCGGCGAGCCCAGCCACGTGATCGACATGCTCTTCGGCGAGGGCAAGGACGACGTGGCCGCCTACGCGGCCGCGCGGCCGGCCCGCCACAGCCCGGGAGCCCACTTCAACTACTCCAGCGGCACGTCCAACATCGTCTCGGGGATCGTGGCCGGCCTGGTCGGCCCCCACGACGCCTACCGGGCCTACCTCGCCGAGCACGTCTTCGGACCCCTGGGCATGACCAGCGCGACGCCGGGACTGGACGGCGCGGGCACGTGGGTCGCCTCGAGCTACGTGCACGCCACGGCCCAGGACTTCGCGCGCTTCGGCCTGTGCTACCTGCGCGCCGGTCGCTTCGCTCAGCGCCAGGTCGTCTCGCGCGAGTGGTGCGACACGGCCCAGGTGCCCCTCAGCCGCGAGCAGGACACGGGCCACTACTACGCCTGGCAGTGGTGGGTCACGGGTGACGAGTACGGCACCTACTGGGCCAGCGGCTACGAGGGTCAGTCCATCAGCGTCGTGCCGGGCCTGGACGCGCTGATCGTGCGCCTGGGCCACACCCCCGAGGAGCGCTACGGCGAGCTCTACGCCTGGCGACGCGAGCTACTCGGCGCCCTGGCGCTCTAGGGACGCCGCCGCGCGGGCCAGGCCCGCCGCCAGCCCGGGGAAGACGAAGCGGTGAAACGGCGCCACGGCGTACCAGTAGGCCCGGCCCCAGAGCCCGCGCGGGGCGAAGGTGGCGCGCTGGAGAAGCCTGCAGGTGTGCTCGCCCGTGGGCGTGATCTCGAAGATCAGGTACGCCACGCCCGGCAGGCGCATCTCGGCGCGCAGCACGAGGCGCGTCGGGTGGCTCAGCTCCTCGACGCGCCAGAAGTCCAGTGGGTCGCCCACGCGCAGCGTCGCCGGACGTCCCCGGCGCAGCCCCGGGCCGCCCACCAGCGAGTCGACCAGCCCGCGCAGGCGCCACAGCCAGTCCCCGGCGAACCACCCGACGTTGCCGCCCAGCGAGCAGATCGCGGCGAAGGTCGCCGCGGCCCCGGCCGCGACGGCGCTCTCGCGCACGTCGGAGAGCACCGTTCCCCCGGCCCAGTCCGGGTCCGTCGACAGAGCCGAGAAGACGGTGTAGTCGGCGTCGGTGAAGCTCGTCGGCGCGCCGCCGGCACGCGTGGTGGCCAGCGCCCGCGACAGCGCGTCGTCAAGTCCCAGCGCGCCTCGTCCGAGCAGCTCGTCGGTCGGCGTCGCGTCCGCAGCGACGACGACCTCGTTGATGAGCGACTCGACCAGCTCGCGGGCCAGGGGCACCGGCACCGGCGTCACCAGGCCCACCCAGTGACTCGACAGGCGCGGGCTGAGCGCCGGCACCGCGATGAGACGCCGGCGGCTCAGTCCCGCCGCTCGGGCGTAGCGCTGCATCATCTCGGCGTAGCTCAGCACGTCCGGGCCCCCGACCTCGTAGATGCCCGGGGCGACCCGCTCGTCCATGACGGCGCGCACCAGCAGGTCTCTCACGTCAGAGATCGCGATCGGCTGACAGCGTGTCGTCACCCAGCGCGGGGTCACCATGACCGGCAGCACCTCGACCAGGTAGCGCAGCATCTCGAAACTCGCCGAGCCCGAGCCGATGACGACCCCGGCGCGCAGCTCCACGGTGGGCACGCCCGACGCGCTCAGAATCCGACCGACCTCGTGGCGACTGGCCAGGTGCACGCTGAGATCATCACCGTCACGGCCCAGCCCGCCGAGGTACACGATGCGCGAGACACCCGCCGCCACCGCGGCGGCGGCGAAGGCGCGCGCGTGCGCGGACTCGAGCGCGGCCCAGGCCGGGCCCTGGCCGATCGAGTGCACGAGGTAGACGGCCACGTCCACGTCGGCGAAGGCGCCGGCCAGGTCACCGTCCAGCGAGCCGGGCGCGACCTCGACACGATCGGCCCACGGCGCGCGGGCGAGCTTGGCCGGCGTGCGCACCAAGACGCGCAGCGTGGCGCCGGCCTCCAGCAGCGCGGGGCCCAGGCGTCCGCCGACGTAGCCGGTCGCCCCCGTGAGCAGCACGCGACGACGACGCGCCGGGGGTTCCATCTGCCTAGCGGCCCACGTCGTAGGAGAAGCCCAGGTCCTCGGCGCTGAAGAGCGCCTCGAAGGCCAGGCCCTCGCTCGCGGCCAGCGAGCCGGCCGTGCCCCCGCGGTCCACGAGCGCCAGGAGCAGCACGGGCCTCGCGCCGAACTCGCGCACCACGCGCACGGCCTCGAGCAGGCTGGTGCCCCGACTGGTCGTGTCCTCGGTGATGACGACCTCGTCGCCCGGCTCCAGGCACCCGGC
>JAJXUK010000031.1 GCA_021782915.1 Actinomycetes bacterium
CTTCGTCGAGCCCTACATCACCGTAGAGATCAGCGAGGATCACCGTCGCCAGCTCGCCGCGGGCGTCGTCGGCATCGCCGAGGGCACCGCCGTCGCGTGGCTCCTCCAGCGCCCCCACGGGGCCCGCCCGCACCCTGACGCCCCCGAGGCGGCCCGCCTGGCCGCCCGGGCGGCCACCCTCGCCTGGGGTGGGCTGCGCGCGGTCTCGCGCGACTAGGCGACCAGGGTCGCGAAGGCGCGGGCCAGCTCCCAGAGCTGGGCCGCACACGCGTCGTACACCGCCTGGTCGGCCCCGGCCGGATCCACGACGTCCAGGTGCCGTCCGGGCGGCACGAGTGCCACGACGCGCAGCTGCTCGCTCAGCGCCTCGGACGAGGGCGCGTGCGCCACGAAGTGTCCGAGCTGAACGCAGTTGCGCACCGTGGCGGGGAAGTGGTGACGCACGAAGTCCACGTTGTCCAGCTCGGCGGCCAGGATCACGTCGGCCCAGGCCACGTCGGCCGCGTCGATCTGATGACTGCGGTGTGCGCCGTAGCGGTGCTCGCCGAGGGTTCCCAGATGCCGCAGCGCCTCCACCGTGCGCGAGCTCATGGCCAGGCCCTCCACGACGTGAGTGCCCGCGCTGCGCACGTGCCACGCCTGGGCGCCCGCGTCGGCCAGGTCGGCCAGCATGTAGCCGAGCATCGCCGAGCGCGCGACGTTGCCCGTGCACAGGGTGAGGATCTTCATCACGCCACGACGTCTCGCGCCACGGAACCGACCCCTAGCTCAGACGCCGGGCGACCGAACAGCGCGCGAGGGTGCGCCAGGTGTCGACGCGCGCGGGCCGAGCGGGGCCGAGGGCACCCGACGCTGTGGGGACGTGCGCTGACTGGACTAGACCGCACGCCCTCAAGAGCCTCCTCGCTCGCCGATCACTCCGATCCTAGGCACCCGCCATCGGGGCGCCCGCGGGCCGGGTCGAGAGGCCTCAGAGGGTGCCCGTGAGAGCCTGGAGCCCGAGACTCGCCAGGGCGACGACGACCCAGAGCATCGCGCCGAGCACCAGGGGCCTCGCTCCGGTAGCGCGGATCGAGCGCAGGCGCGTCGAGAGCCCCACGCCGGCCAGCGCGATGGCCACCCCGTACTGGGCCCCGTTGTTGAGCAGCCCGTGCAGGCCCGCGGGCACGACGCCGAGCGAGTTGAGCGCCACCGCGGCGACGAACCACGCGACGAACCACGGGAACGACTTGGCCGCGCGCCGCAGCGCCGTGGTCTCCGGTCCGTGGTGGTGGGCCCGTCGCGCGTGCAGGATCGAGAGAACCAAAGAGATCGGAATGATCGCGAGCGTGCGCGAGAGCTTGACCACGATCGCGTAGGTCTCGGCCGAGTGGCTGTAGATCGAGGAGGCGGCCACCACCGAGGAGACGTCGTTGATGGCCGTGCCCGACCAGAGGCCGAAGGCGTGCGCGTTCATGTGCATGAGGTGCCCGAGCGCGGGAAAGCTCAGCACCGCGGCCACGTTGAAGGTGAAGATCGTCGCCACCGCGTAGCTCACGTCGTGCTCGCTCGCGTCGATGACCGCGTCGGTGGCCGCGATGGCCGAGGCCCCGCAGATCGCGGTACCCACGCCGATGAGCGTGCGCACGTCGCTGTCGACTCCCATCAGGCGTCCGAGGAAGAACGCCGCTGCCAGCGCGATGCCCAGCGTTCCCAGCAGCACGGGCAGCGAGCTGCGCCCAATGACGAGAACCTCGTGCAGTGACAGGCCCGCACCGAAGAGCACGACGGACAGCTGCAGGACCTTCTTGCTGGCCAGCTTGATGCCCGGGGCGTAGAGCGGGGCCGGCTCGTGGATGATGGCGACCACCATGCCGATCAGGATCGCGATCACCGGCGCTCCCACCGTGGGCGCCAGGCGCGCGAGCTGCTCGGCGAGGGCCCCGATGAACACCGCGAGCGCCAGACCCGGCAGCGCACGCCCCGAGCGGCCCACGCGCGCGAGCGGCGAGCGAGAAGTGGAGGGGCTGAAGGTGGGCGCGCTCGTCATCGCTCTCCAGTGTCGTGCTCCGCGCGAGCGCCGGGTTCCCCGCGCGACGAGGTTCGTTCTAAACTCTCTTTATGACCGAGCGGTCCTGGCCGGACCTCGCCACCCTGGAGCTGCTGAGCAGCGTGGCGCGCACCGGGTCGATCAATCAGGCCGCCGAGCTGCACGGCATCAGCCAGCCCGCGGCCAGCTGGCGACTGCGACGACTCGAGGAGCTCCTCGGCGTGACGCTGCTGAGACGCACGCGCTCGGGCGCCCAGCTGACCCCCGACGGCAGCGCGGTCGTGGGCTGGGCCGAACGCGTGCTGACCAGCGCGCGTGACCTGCTCGAGGGCGTTGAGGCGCTGACCAGCGACGGGCACGCCGCGCTGCGCCTGGCCGCCAGTCTGACCGTGGCCGAGTATCTGCTGCCCGGCTGGGTCACTCCCCTCACCCGCCAGCACCCCGACCTCGCGCTCTCTTTGCGCATGGCCAACTCCACGGACGTGGTGCGCCTCTTCGAGCGCGGCGAGGTCGACCTGGGCTTCGTCGAGGGTGCGCGCGCGCCCGCCGGCATGCAGGGACGCACGGTCTGGCTCGACGAGCTGGTCGTGGTGGTAGCACCCGAGCACCGACTGGCGCGCCGGCGCTCACCGCTCGGCCCGGCGCATCTGGCCAGCACGCCCCTGGTGGCGCGCGAGGTCGGCTCGGGCACCCGCGAGGTCCTGGAGCGGGCCCTGGCCCAGCACGGGCTCGTGCCCAGCGTGGCCCTCGAGCTGGCCTCGACGACGGCGATCAAGTCCGCCGTGGCTGAGGGTGACGGCGTCGCCGTGCTGAGCCTGCTGGCCGTCGCGCGCGAGCTGGCCGACGGGCGCCTGCGCCTCGTGCCGGTCGTCGACCTCGACCTCAGCCGAGCCATCCGGGCCGTCTGGCCGCGCTCACAGCCCCTCAACGAGTACGCGCGCGCACTGCTCGAGGGGATCCGACACACCGGATAGACACTGAACTCGGAGTCACACGCTCGAGGGCCCCTCGGGCATCCTCAGTTCGTGCGCTACGGCTTGGCGGCCAGGTCCGCGACGAGCTGGCTCACCTTCGGCGTGCCCCAGCCGGTCGTCAGGTCGTAGCCGCTCGTCGTCGGACGGCCCGGCACGGACGAGCCCCACATCTGGTTGGAGTTGAGCTTTCCAACTAGTACGTTGCCGTAGGTCTGGGGTATGACGTCGGTGTAGTCGCTCGCCCCCACACCCGAGTAGAGCATCGGGTCGAGGAAGCCGATCGGGGTCTTACCCTCAGAGGCGCGCGCCGCGTTCACCAGGGCGATCGTGGCCGCGGTCTGGGGCGTGGCCGCCGACGTGCCCCCGTAGACGCTCCAGCAGCCGCTCGACTGGCCGCAGTTGTACTGCGGATAGGCGCTGATGTAGACGTCGACCCCGCCGTTGACCGCCGCGTTCCAGGCCACGTCGGGCAGGGCACGACCAGTGAACGTGCCGGCGCTCTCTTGCCAGCTCGGCTCCGGGTAGAGGGTGCTGACGCCGCCGCCCGAGCCGATGGGGGCCCACGACTCGTTCCAGACCGCCTGGGAGACACCCCCCGAGTTCGCCTGCCAGTAGTCAGCGTTGAACGAGCCGTCCGGGTTGAAGGCCACGTTGCTGGTCGGGTTCCACGTCCAGCCGATCTGGGCCTGCGTGCCGCCCACGGCCACCACGTAGGGCGAGCTCGCCGGCCAGTTGACGGTGGGGTACGCGTAGGTGCCGCTGTCCTTGGCCTGCTTGTTCACGTTCACCGTGCCGGTGTCGCCGGTGGCCACGAAGAAGTTGTCGCTCTTGGCCAGGCCCTGCTGGAAGACCTGGTCGAACTTGGCGACCTGACTGGCCCCGGCCCCGCCGAAGGCCTGCTCGGTCGAGGAGAAGGACAGGGAGAACTCAGTGCCCGCCGGGGTCGCGGCGATCTCCTGGCTGATCGCCTTGAAGAGGTTCGGATAGCCCTGCACGCCCTCGGTCTCGGCCGGGGGCACGGCGAGCAGGATGATGTGCGCCTCCGGAGCGATGGCGTAGGCCCACTCGATGTCCAGGGTGGCCTCACCGGACCAGCCGGCCGCGCCGTTGGGGCCCGACAGGCCCTGGCCGTTGGCGGTGTTGTTGTACTGCGGGTTGCCCAGCGGGAAGACCTGGGTGAAGTCCGGGCTCGGCAGGTTCGGGAAGAACTTGTCGTGGAACGTCTGCAGGTCCGAGGCCGCGGTCGGGCTGCCGTACGCGTCCACCAGCACGATCGTCTGTCCGTGGCCGTAGTCGGGCGTGTTGGAGTTGGGCAGATACGTCTGATCCACGCCGTAGTAGGCGCGGATGTCCTGGGGTGTGTAGCAGTGGAAGAAGTCGACCGGGGTGCCGTCCGGCAGCGTGCAGTACGTGTAGGCGTCCGCGTGCGCCGGGAACACGGCCGGCGTGCGCGGAATCGCGAGCGCCATCGGCGTCGCACCGACGACGGAAGCCGGCGCCGCGGCGCCGAGTGCTGTGGAGAACGCCACGCTCGCCAGCGCGAGTGCGCCGATGCCTACGGACACCTTCGTTCGAAACATAGTCCCCCCTATAGTTCGAATCGCTACGCGCACCGTAGCCTCATCGGACACGCCCGCGCTGGCCGAAAGCGAGCCGGTCGAGACGCGGCCCGAACGCCCGGCTACTGGATGCGCAGCCCGGAGATCGAGCGGGCCACGACCAGGCGCTGGATCTCGGACGTGCCCTCGAAGATGGTGAAGATCTTCGAGTCGCGGTGCCAGCGCTCGACCGGGTAGTCGCGCACGTAGCCGTAGCCGCCCAGGATCTGGATGGCCTCCTCGGTGATCTTGACCGCGGCCTCGGAGGCGAACATCTTGGACATCGAGCCCTCGCCGCTGGTGAAGGGCGTATGCGTCGCGCCCATCCAGGCCGCGCGCCAGACCAGCAGCCGGGCCGCGTCGTAGCGCGCCTTCATATCCACGAGCTTGAAGGCGATCGCCTGGTTCTCGATGATCGCCCGGCCGAACTGGCGGCGCTCCTTGGCGTACTCAAGCGCGTACTCGTAGGCCGCGCGCGCCACGCCCAGGGCCTGGGCGCCCACCGCGGGACGCGTGGCCTCGAAGGTCGCCATGGCGGCCTGGGAGGAGGAGGACTTGCCCTCTCTCGCGCGGGCCAGGCGCTCGTCGAGGCGCTCCTTGCCGCCCAGCAGACAGCGCCCCGGCACGCGACACTCCTCGAGCACCACCTCGGCGGTGTGGCTCGCGCGGATGCCCATCTTCTTGAACTTCTGTCCCATGCGGATGCCGGGCGTGCCCTCGGGCACCACGAAGGAGGCCTGGCCGCGCCCGGCCAGGGCCGGGTCCACCGAGGCGACCACCACGTGCAGGTTGGCGATGCCGCCGTTGGTGATCCAGGTCTTCACGCCGTTGAGCACCCACTCGTCACGCGCCTCGTCGTAGACCGCGCGCGTGCGCAGGCTCGACACGTCGCTGCCCGCGTCGGGCTCGCTCACCGCGAAGGCGGCGAGCTTGATGTCCCCCGGGCTGCCGTAGCACTGGGGCAGCCACTCGCCCATCTGCTCGGGCGTGGCGTTGGCCATGATGCCCGCCGCCGCGAGCGAGGAGCCCATGAGGGCCAGGGTGATCCCGGCATCGCCCCAGGCCAGCTCCTCCAGGGCGATCACCCCGGACAGGCCCGTCGGATCGCTCACCAGGTTGGCCATGAAGTCCAGGCCGTAGATGCCGAGCTTGGCGGCCTCTTCGATGACGGGCCAGGGCGTCTCCTCGCGCTCGTCCCACTCGGCCGCCACCGGGCGCATGACGCCCTCGGCGAAGCCGTGCACCCAGTCGCGCAGGGTGATCTGGTCCTCGTTGAGCTGGAGTGAGAAGTCGCCCATCGGCCCTCCTGTTCAGGTGTTACCCATTGGTAACCCGACAATCCTAGGCCAGGTTGCGTGCCGGCGCCCGCCGGCGCGGCCCTAGGCGAGCTGGACGCGCTTGGCCAGCGGACCGCGCTCGCCGGCCTCGATGTCAAAGGAGACGCTCTGGCCCTCGACCAGGGTGCGACGTCCATCTGACTGGATCTCCGAGTAGTGCACGAAGACGTCCGGCTGGCCCTCGACGGTGATGAAACCCCAGCCCTTCTCGTCGTTGAACCACTTGACGGTCCCTACAGCCACAGCGGCCTCCTTGCATTACTGGCGCGAGTCTCCGCACCGGAGGGAACCACTACGGCAACCTCTCCGGCCACGTTATCCGATGGCCCTGGACGCGCCAAACGGCTCAGGCCCGGCGCATGGCCGGGCCCTCGGGGGTGTCCTCGATGATCCAGCCACGACGGCTCAGCTCCTCGCGCAGCGCGTCAGCGCGCGCGTAGTCCTGAGCCGCTCGGGCCGCCTCGCGCTCACTGACCAGGTCGGCGCTGGTCTCATCGACCTCGTCGTCGCTCGCGTGCAGGCGCAGTCCCATCCCCGCGCAGAGGGCCCCGATGGCCCGAGCCAGCTGGGCGGCCCCGCGCGGGTTGCCCCGGTCGGCCAGCACGTTGGCCTGACTGGTCGCGTCGAAGAGCTTGGCCAGGGCCTGGGCCGTGTCCAGGTCGTCCTCGATCGCGCTGCTGACTCGGGCGCGCAGCACGCCGGCCTCACCCGAGAAGTCGAAGTCGCTCGCCAGCTCGAGACGCTCCCCGGCCAGGGCCGGCAGGCTGAAGCGCCTCGCCAGCGCGTCCAGGCGCTCCAGGGCGCGCTCGGCGTCCGCGACGGTCTCCGGGGTCACCTCGAGCGGGCTGCGGTAGTGGCTGCGCAGCACCAGCAGCCGGTAGGCGCGCGGGTCGGTCTGGCCGAGCAAGTCGGTCAGGGACGTGAAGTTGCCGAGGGACTTGGACATCTTCTCCTCGCCCACCATCACCCAGCCGTGGTGGGCCCAGTGCTGGGCGAAGCGCTGCCCCAGGACCACGGCCTGGGCCCGCTCGTTCTCGTGGTGCGGGAACTTCAGATCGAGGCCCCCGCAGTGCAGGTCGAAGCCCTCGCCCAGCAGGGCCAGGGACATCACCACGCACTCGGTGTGCCAGCCCGGCCGACCCGCCCCGAAGGGCGCCTCCCAGGACGGCTCAGCCTCCTTGGCCCGCTTCCAGAGCGCGAAGTCCAGGGGCGATCGCTTGGCCTCGTTGGGCTCCACGCGCGCCCCGGCGCGCAGGCTATCCAGGCTCTGGCCCGACAGCGCGCCGTAGTCTCCCACGCGCGAGGTGTCGAAGTAGACCCCGTCGCTGAGCTCGTAGGCCGCGCCCGAGTCCAGCATCGCCACGATCGCCGCGACCATCTCCTCGACGTAGGCGGTCGCGTGCGGGGCGTGATTCGGGGGGGCCACGCCGAGGGCGGCCATGGCCCGCCACCACTCGTTCTCCTCGCGCGTGCTGAGCTCGGCCTCGCTCACGTGCTCGGCCGCGGCGCGCTCGATGATCTTGTCGTCGATGTCGGTGACGTTGGAGACGAAGTCGACCTCGAGGCCGCTGAAGACCAGCCAGCGGCGCAGCACGTCCCAGACCAGGGCGTGGCGGCCGTGTCCCAGGTGCGGCAGGTCGTAGACGGTGGGCCCGCACAGGTAGATGGAGGCGCGTCCCTCATCGCGCAGGCGCAGCTCGCGCACCTGGGCACTCAGGCTGTCGAAGAGCTGCAGCATCCTCTCATGGTACGGCCCCGTGGGTGCCGGGCCCCGGCTTTGGGCCTGATGGCACCGCGTAGAATCGGGCGATGACCCGCGGTCTCACGCCGAGAATCCCCGAACAGCCCTCGATCGACGGGCTCGAGGCCGTCTGGATGGCGCGCTGGGACGAGGAGGCCACCTACCGCTTCGAGCCCGAGACCACGCGCGAGCAGGTCTTCTCGATCGACACCCCGCCGCCGACGGTCTCGGGCTCGCTGCACATCGGGCACGTCTTCAGCTACACGCACACCGACGTGCTGGCGCGCTATCAGCGCATGCGCGGCAAGAACGTCTTCTACCCGATGGGCTGGGACGACAACGGCCTGGCCACCGAGCGGCGCGTGGAGAACTACTTCGGGGTGCGCTGTGACCCGAGCCTGCCCTACGAGGCCGCCTACGAGGCCCCCGACATCCCGGGCGAGACCAAGCAGCCGATCTCGCGGCGCAACTTCGTCGAGCTCTGCGCGCGCCTGACCGCGATGGACGAGGAGATCTTCAAGGCGATCTGGCGACGCCTGGGCATCTCGATCGACTGGTCCTTGGAGTACGCGACGGTCTCGGCCGGCTCCCAGGCGATCAGCCAGCGCGACTTTCTCTCTCTGGTCAAGCGCAACCACATCTACTCCTCGCTCGCTCCCACCCTGTGGGACGTCGACTTTCGCACCGCGGTGTCCCAGGCCGAGCTCGAGGACCGCGAGCGCCCCGGCGCGACGCACCGAGTGAGCTTCGCCAAGCCCGACGGCACGAGCGTTCTGATCGAGACGACGCGACCCGAGCTGATCCCGAGCTGCGTGGGCCTGGTCGCGCACCCGGACGACGAGCGCTACGCCGATCTCATCGGCACGAGCGTCTACACCCCGCTCTTCGGCGTGGAGGTGCCGGTCAGGGCCCACGAGCTGGCCGCGCCCGACAAGGGCACCGGCATCGCCATGGTCTGCACCTTCGGCGACTTGACCGACGTGACCTGGTGGCGCGAGCTGGACCTGCCCACGCGCGCGCTGATCGGTCGCGACGGGCGCTTCATGGGTGCGGACTTCACCCAGTGGCCGAGCCGGCACCCCGAGGTCGCCAACGCCCTGTACGCCACGATCGAGGGCGCCACCGTGAACCAGGCGCGCGCCACGATCGTCGAGGCCCTGCGCGCGAGCGGGGATCTGCAGGCCGACCCCACCCCGATCAGCCATCCGGTCAAGTTCTACGAGAAGGGCGAGCGACCCTTGGAGATCGTGGCCTCGCGCCAGTGGTTCGTGGCCACCCTGGCGCACCGCGCGGAGTTCCTCGCGCGCGGCGAGCAGCTCGCCTGGCACCCGGACTTCATGCGCCACCGCTACCGCAGCTGGGTCGAGGGGCTCAACGTCGACTGGAACATCTCGCGCCAGCGCTACTTCGGGGTGCCCTTCCCGGTATGGTACCCGCTCAACGAGAACGCCGAGCCCGACTTCGACGCGCCGATCTTCGCCGACGAGGCCGACCTGCCCGTGGACCCTGCCTCGGCCGTGCCGGCCGGCTACACCAGCGACCAGCGTGGGCGCGCCCACGGCTTCGTCGGGGACCCGGACATCATGGACACCTGGGCGACCAGCTCGCTCACCCCCCAGATCGCGGGCAAGTGGGGCACGGACCTCTTCGAGAAGGTCTTCCCCATGGACCTGCGCCCCCAGGCCCACGACATCATTCGCACCTGGCTCTTTTCAACCGTCGTGCGCAGCCACTTCCAGTTCGACCGCCTGCCCTGGGCCCACGCGATCGTCTCGGGCTGGATCCTGGACCCGGATCGCAAGAAGATGTCCAAGTCCAAGGGCAACGTGGTCACGCCCATGCCGCTGCTGGAAAAGCACGGCGCCGACGCCCTGCGCTACTGGGCGGCCAGTGGCCGGCCCGGCGCCGACACCGCGATCGACGAGGCCCAGATGAAGATCGGCCGACGCCTGGCGATCAAGGTCCTCAACGTGGCCAAGTTCGTGCTGGGCCGCCTGGACGGACACGAGCTCGGTGGGCTCGAGCAGGTCAGCGAGGCGATCGACAGGGACCTGCTGAGCCAGCTGGGACAGCTCGTCGAGGAGGCCACCCTCGCCCTGGACAACTACGACTGGGCCCGGGCCCTGGAGCGCACCGAGAGCCTCTTCTGGTCCTTCTGCGACGACTACGTCGAGCTGGTCAAGACGCGCGCCTACGACGCCGAGGGCCCGGGTGCGCAGAGCGCGCGCGCGACGCTCGGCCTGGCCCTGTCGGTCTTCACGCGCCTGCTCGCGCCGGTCTTGCCCTACGCGAGCGAGGAGACCTGGCGCTGGTGGCACGAGACCTCGGTGCACCGGGCGAGCTGGCCGAGTGCGCACGAGCTCGCCGTGGGCGAGACCGTGCCCGTCTACCAGCCGGTCTGCGAGGTCCTCGAGGCCATCCGGCGGGCCAAGTCCTCGGCCAAGGTCTCCCAGCGCGCCGGGGTCGCCGTGTGCTCGCTGAGCGGGCCCGCCGAGACGCTCGAGGCGCTGCGACACGGTCTCGCGGACCTCGCCGCGGCCGGCTCGGTCGCGGCCTTCGAGTTCGCCGAGGGCCCCGAGCTGGCCGTGGGCGTCGAGTTCGCGGCCCACGACGCGACCTAGGCCCCACGTCGGGCCCGACCCGGCCCGCGGACCCGAGTGCCTTGACCGCGCCGAGCGCTCGTGCCAAGATCGCACTCAATGGACGGGTCCGACCTGAGGCTCTCGGACGCTGAGCGCGACGCCGTCGTCGCCCGACTGCGCGAGGCGGCCCTCGAGGGCCGCCTCGAGGTCGCCGAGTTCAGCCAGCGCCTGGACGTCGCCCTGCACGCGCGGACCCACGGCGACGTCGCGGCCCTCACCGCGGACCTGCCCGCGCCGGCGAGCCCCGCGCGCAAGCGGGGCCTGGCGCATCACCTGCGCCGCTACGCCGAGACGGTCGGCCCGCTCTGGGCCATCTGGGGAGTCGTCGCGGCCACCGGCGGGGGCCTCCAGGGCCTCTGGCCGCTGTGGGTCAGCCTCCCGCTGGCGATCTTTCGCGTCATCTGAGCGCCGAGCGGCCCGCGTGGCGCACCCGGCGCGCCGCCTCAGGCCGCGACGAGCTCGATCACGCCCTCGGCGCTGACGAGGTAGAGGCCCGCCTGGCCGAAGGCGCGCGCCAGCGCGCGCAGGAAGTCCGGGGCTCGTCCGCACACCGCGACGCCGCGCTCCTCGGGCCACTCGCCCCGTCTCTCGACGCGCGCCGGCTGACGCGTCACCCCGCGCGCGCCCAGCACGGCCTCCAGGGCCTCGCGACGCCGAGCGTTCTCCTCCTCGCTCAACCGACGCGACGCCGGGTTGTCCGCGAGCACCACCCCGAAGGCGCCGAGGCGAGCCGCGGCCTCGGTGGCCTCGAGCCACTCGCCCTGCACCTGCACCCGGAGCCCGCTGGCGGCCTGGCGATAGGTGCGCCAGACGCTCGGCGGCGGGCTCGGCGGCGCGACCGACTCGGCGAAGGCCAGCGCCGCGCGCGTCACCGCGCTGGTGCGCGCCGAGGCGGTCAGGTCGAAGGTGTGCTGGGTCAGGGGCAGCTCCAGGTAGTAGATCGGCGCGAGGGCCACCTCGGCGAAGCGCTGCACGAAGCCGCGCGCCACGTTCACGTCGACCAGCGTGTCCGTCGTTCCCTGCACGACGAGGAAGGCCGGAGCGGCCTCGTGCACGCGCGAGAGCGGCGACATCGCCCGGTAGCGCTCGGGGTCCTGCTCGAAGGGCACCTGGACCACGCGGTCCTCGAGCAGGCGGCGCAGGCCCGCGCCCAGGCCCGACCAGTGTCGCTCGTCGCCCGTCATCTCCAACACGCCGTAGAGCGAGATGGCCCCGGCGATGTCCCAGTCGCTCACCCCGGGCACGTCAGCGGGCCGCCAGGTCTCCTCCTGGCTGGTGAGGGCCAGCAGAGCCGCCAGGTGCCCGCCGGCCGAGCCGCCCGAGACCACCACGCGGCCCGGGTCCGCGCCGTAGGCGCGCGCGTTGCGCTTGATCCAGCCCAGCACCCGCATCGCGTCCTGAATCTGGGCCGGCCAGGGATCCCGGGGGGCCAGGCGGTAGTTGGCCGTGACCACCACCCAGCCGGCGGCGGCGAACTCGTGCAGCATGGGCCGGCCCTGCTCGCGCTTGTCCCCGAAGGTCCAGGCCCCGCCGTGCAGGTAGAGGATGACCGGCGCGCCGCTCGGCGTTCGGCTGGTGCGCCAGAGGTCCAGGCGCTGGCGCGGGTGGGGCCCGTAGGCGAGGTCGGCCGCGCGCACCAGCTCGCGCGGGTGCAGCGGGATGAGGCTCGCGCTGCGCGCGAGCGAGCCCGGGCGGATCTCGCGCGGGCCCGGCACGCTCAGGCCCAGCGGGTGCTCGCTCAGCGCGCGCACCACCAGCCGACGCGGCACCAGCAGGGCGCCCAGGAGTGTCAGCTCGAGTCCCAGACTCAGCGCGCCGACGGCCACGGCGACGTCGAGGTGCCAGCCGGCCGGGTGCCAGCCGGCCACGTAGGCGAGCGTGAGGACCAGCTCGGCCAGCGCGCTGTAGTAGCACAGCTCGCCGGCCAACCAGCCGACCGGGTAGACGAGCGTGGCCAGCACGCCGCGTCGCGCGGGGAAGAGCGCGATGAGGGCCCCCGCGCTGCTCACCAGGCCGATCAGGAGCAGCGCGTAGAACACCCCTCCATTGTGCCGGGCGAGGGGACCCTCCCAGACGGCTTGCTAGGTTGGGCCTGTGCTGCTGGAGTCGCTGCGCGGGCGAATCGGGCTGTGGACGATGACGCTAGACGCCATGGCCCCCCACGAGGCCGCCGAGACGGTCGCCGAGCTCGACGAGCTGGGATATCCCGCCCTGTGGTTCCCCGAGGCCTGGGGCCGCGAGGCCTTCAGCGCGGCCGGCCTGTACCTCGCCGCCAGCCGCTCAATGGTGCTGGCCACCGGGATCGCCTCCATCTGGGGCCGTGACGCGGTGGCCGCGGCCAACGCGGCGCGCACCCTCGGCGCCGCCTACCCCGAGCGCTTCCTGCTCGGGCTGGGCGTGAGCCACCGGCCCCTGGTGGAGCGACTGCGCGGGCACGAGTACGCGAGCCCGCGCGCGGCCATGGAGGCCTACCTCGAGGCCCTGGACGCCGCGCCGATGGTGGCCTTCGAAAAGGACGTGCGGGCGCCGCGCGTCATCGCCGCCCTCGGGCCCGGCATGCTCGGCGTGGCCGCGCGCCTGGCCGACGGCGCACACACGTACCTGGTCAACCCCGAGCACACCGCACGCGCGAGGGAGATCCTCGCCACGAGCTTCTTGGGCGTCGAGCAGGCCGTCGTGGTGGGCGCGAGTCGCGAGGAGTTCCTCGAGCGCGCCCACAGCTACCTCGAGTTCTACACCGGCCTCGAGAACTACCGCGCCAACTGGACGCGCCTGGGATTCGCCGAGGCGGACTACGTGCGCGGCGGCTCGACGCGCCTGTGCGACGCGATGGTCGCCCACGTGCGCGACGAGGACGTCACCGCGGCCGCGGCCGAGCACTTCTCCGCCGGCGCCGACCACGTCTGCCTGCAGGTCCTCGGACCCGGCGGCGGGCGCGAGTCGGACAGCCGGGCCGACTGGCGCCGCCTCGCACCCGCACTGCGCGCCGCGCACTAGTTACGGGCCCCGAGCGGGCGCTAGCATGCGCTGCGAACGGATGCTGGCGTGAGCGAGGTGCAGAGCCCCGAGCGCACGGGCGAGATCGTGCTGGAGATGACCGCGGCGATGCTGTGGCGCCGCGACGAGGGTGCGATCCGCGTCGCCGAGATCTGCCGGGCCACCGGGTTGTCCTCGAGCGTGATCTACAACCACTTCGGCTCACGCCAGGGCCTGATCGACGCGGCCGTCATCTCGATGTACGCCGAGGCCAGCGAGCAGACGATCGCCACCATGGCCGCGCACACCGACTCGCCGAGCAGCCCGAGGAGTTCTGCCAGTGGTACCTGGGCGAGCTGGGTCCGCCGCGACGGCCCTTCTGGTTCAGCCTGCGCCAGGTTCGCCTGCGCGCCCAGCGCGGCCGTGGCCCGCGAGAGCCTGCGGGACGACGTCGCGATCGCCCAGGACCGGCACCTGGGCACGCTCGCTGCGTACCTGGGTGGACTGCAGGCGCGCGGGCTCGTGGGCCGGCACCTTAGCCCGGATCGCCTGGCCCGGGTCGTTGAGACCTACGTGCTGGGCCACACCTACAACGACATCGCGCTGCGCCCGGTCTCGAACGAGGAGTGGCTGGACACGTTCTGGGCCCTGCTCAACCCCCACCTGGTCGCTGAGCCCTGAGGCCGCACCGGGGCGCCCGCCGCGGGCGCCCCGGTGCGTCGACTCACTGGGCGATGGTGATCACGTGCACGACGTTGGCCGCCGTGTGCGTGGAGAGGATCAGCTGGACGCGCAGGTGCAAGCGCGAGCTCAGGAAACGCATCACGGCCTCGCCACGCGCGCGCGCCAGGGGGATGTTGCGCGGCGCGTAGGCCACGACGCGCACCAGCGAGCGGGTGGTGAGCTGGGTGGTCAGACGAGCCAGGGCCCGCGCCTGGCCCGCGTTGAGCGCGCGGGCCACCGGGCCGAAGCCGAGGCTCAGCACGCCCGGCTTGGGCAGCAGGGCAATCACGATCGCCGTGGGGCCGGTGGTGATCGGCTGGTAGACGCCCGAGGCGGCCTTGGTCACCACCACCGTGCAGGTCCCCAGGGTGCTGTAGTGCAGGACGTTGCCCACGATGCTGCAGCCGGTGGTGCCGGGCGAGACGATCGAGAAGCTCACCGCGCCCGTGCCACTGCCCCCGGTGACCTTCAGCACCAGCGTGCGCCCGAGCCAGCCCTTGCGCGTCGTCAGCGACAGCGCCGCCTGAGCCTGGCCGATGGTGACCTTCTGGGTGTCCAGGATGCTGAAGCCCACGCCCGTGAAGACCAGCTGGTACTGCGCGCCGGTCGTGCCGGTGATGGCCAGGCCCGAGAAGGCGGCCACGCCGTAGGCGATGTTGGCCGAGGAGCCGGCCGTCACCGCTCCGGCGACGCCCGCGCCGACGGCCGCGATCACCTGGCCGGAGTTGACCGAGGTGACGACGTTGCCGCCGCTGTCTTCAACCTTGACGACCGGCTGGGTGCTCATCGCCACGCCGCTCTGGGCGATCGGCGAGGGCTCCTGGGTGATCACGAGCTGGGAGGCCGGCCCGAGCGACACCGTGATGCTGGCCGAGACCGCCGGGCTCAGGGCGCCGTCGGTGAAGGTGAGCGTGTAGGTGCCCACGAGGGCGTTGATCGCCAGGCCCGAGAAGGCGGCCACGCCGTTGAGCGCGGTCTTGGCCCCGTTGCTCAGCGACACGCCACCCACGCTGATGCGCGCGGTGACCGTCGAGGCGTCCGAGGTCACGACGTTGCCCGCCGCGTCCTCGACCGAGACGACCGGCTGCACCGCCAGGGCCACCCCGCTCTGGGCCACGCTGGAGGGCAGGCCGGTGATGACCAGCTTGGCCGCCGGGCCCGAGGTCACCGAGATGGTCCCCGAGACGGCCGACGTCAATCCGGGGGCGCTGAAGGTCAGGGTATAGCTGCCCACGGGCGCGGTGATGGTCAGGCCCAAGAAGCTGGCCACTCCGGCGAGCGCGTTGGCGGTGTTGCGCACCAGCGTGCCCGTGCTGGTGCCGTTCAGGCTGGCCGTCACCGTCGCGTAGCTGGTGCTCACGACGTTGCCCCCACTGTCTTCGACCTTGACGACCGGCTGGACGGCCAGGGCCACGCCCGTGGCCGCGCTGGGTGACGGCGGCGTCGTGATGACTAGCTGGCTGGGCAGTCCCACGCTCAGCGCGATGGCACTAGAGGTGGCCGACTGCAGCCCGTACGACGAAAAAGTCAGCGTATAACTGCCAACCAACGCGTTAAGCGCAAGACCCGAGAACGTCGCCAGACCGTTCACCGCGACAGCGGTGTAGTTGGTCACAGAGACGCCGCCGGCCGAAATGGTCGCCGAGATGGTCGCGGTCGAGTTCGTCACTGCATTCCCACCGGAGTCCAGAACCTGGACCTGTGGCTGTACGGCCAGCGCCACGCCGCTCTGAGCGGTCGGTGATGGTTGCCTCAAGATGGTCAACTTGTACTGCGCACCGGTGGCCAGTGCGATTGGCCCCGCGGTCGTCGTGAAGGTCGGGCTCGAAGAGTAGGTGTAGGAGAAGCTGAGTGAGTAATTCTGCGCCGTCCCATTGATGGCGAGACCGGAGAAGCTGGCCTGGCCATTGACGAAGGTCGCGGTCGCGTTGTCAAGGCTCGCCGTCGCGGGCACCGGGGCGACCAGGGAGGCGGTCACCGTACCGGAGTTGATCGCCTTTACGACCGTCCCGTTGAGGTCCTTCACCACGATCACCGGCTGGGGAGTGAGTGGCGTACCAGAGTAGGCAGTCGACTGCAGCGTCGCCGTCTGGACGATCGCCGCGGGTGCGAAGGACATGAAAACAGACGACGTCACCGAACTCAGTGACGGCATCGAGAACGTCAGTGTGCACGAGCTGTTCGGAGTATTCGAGGTCAACGTCATCGTCAGCGCGCTGAAGGTCACCTGGCTATTGGTCATCGTCGCTGTCGACGGCGTCGGCGTGGGGTTGCAGTTCGCCGATGCGCTAACCGTGACCGTCCCGTTCACCGTCGGATTCGACAGGTTCCCTCCGGAGTCCTCCGCCCAGATGATCGGATCTACAGCGAGTGGCTGCCCGGAGATCGCGGCAGGTGAGGGCTGGGTCGTCACGACTAATTGCGTTGCCGCACCCGCGACGACCTGGAAGGTCTGGCTCGTGACTGTGCCGAGACCGGAGGCGCTGAAGGTGAGAGTGTAGGTTCCCGCCGGTGCCACGACGCCGAGTCCCGAGAAGGTTGCGACCCCAGAAATAGCCGTTTCTGATGTCGTGCCCGTTAGACCCATCCCTGATGGCGGTGTGAAAGCCCCACCGGTTGATGACGTCAACGCCACGCTCACACTTCCCCCATAAGTCGAGTCTGCCAGGCTGCTGCCCGTGTCAGAGGCGTACACGACCGGCTGAACTGCAAAACTCGTTCCATTTGTCACTTGCGACGAGGGTTGCTGGTGAATGACAAGTTGAGACGCGGCAGCTGACGCCACGCCGACCAAGCCCACCACCGCGCCCGTCACGGCGAGTGACGCGGCGACGAGGGTGCGCAGCACGAGATGGTGCCCGCGTCGTGAAGTCCCGTCAAGAGTTCGCATGATGCTCCTTCGATCGCTGTCTTCCCCACCCTCGACGCTAACGATGCCCCGCCCAGCGGGCAACGCAGCCCCGCGCGCAGATCCCGTTGTCCGGCGCGAAGATGAAGTTGTAACCGAACTGCAACAGGCTCAGGGGCGCCCGTCGGGCCCGAAGACGACGATGTCGTGCTCGTTAGGACCGCGCAGGGAGCGCACCAGCAGGGCCACCACGCCCAGGATCACCACCTCGATCAGGCCGATGCCGACCCAGCCCAGCGTCAGCAGGAAGAATCCGATGGCGAGCCCACCCAGCACTCCGTGCTCCACCACGGCCGCGATCCACAGGGGCAGCCACGCCCACAGCCAAGACACGAAGGGCGCGACGAAGACGGCGGGCACTCGCCGGCGCCAGCCGAGCAGCGCGCCGAAGAGGACCGTGATCACCACTCCCAGGCCGCCCACGACACTGGCCCGACCGACTCGGGCCTCCAGGCAGAAGAGCACCGCGGCCGTCAGGATCGCCCAGACGGTCATCGCCCCGGAGACCTGGCCCCGGCCGCGCTGGCGAATCGTGACCAGGACCCCGTTCATCCCCCCAACCTAGGTCCTGGCTCGTGAGCGTCCGCGCACCGGTAGCGTGCGAGCATGGCGCGCGGCGTGATCGCCCTACTGGGATCGGGCGAGACCGCACCGGGCATGGTGAAGGTCCACCGCGCGCTGCTCAAGCGACTCGACCCGGTGCGCGCGGTCACCCTCGACTCGGCCTACGGCTTTCAGGAGAACGTCGAGCAGGTCACCGGAAAAATCATCGAGTACTTCGCGACCTCGCTTCGCACGAGAATCCTGCCGCTCAGCCTGATGCGCCACGAGTCCGCCAGCGACGACGAGCGCCTGCTCGTGCGCGCGGGGGTGCAGAACGCGAACTACGTCTTCGCGGGCCCCGGCAGCCCGTCCTACGCGCTCAACCAGTGGCGCCCCCTCGGGCTGGTCGAGGACCTCGCCGACGTGCTCGAGAACGACGGCGTCGTCTGCTTCGCCTCCGCGGCGGCGCTGACGCTCGGCAGCCACAGCGTGCCCGTCTACGAGATCTACAAGGTCGGCGAGGACCCGCGCTGGCTGAGTGGGCTCAACCTGCTCTCGCGCCTCGGGCTGAACTGTGCCGTGATCCCCCACTTCGACAACGCCGAGGGGCGCAACTACGACACGCGCTTCTGCTACATCGGCGAACGCCGCCTGCGCGAGCTCGAGGACCAACTCCCCGCGGGCACCGGAATCCTCGGCGTCGACGAGCACACGGCCCTGCTGATCGACCTCGCCGAGCAGACGATCTCCGTCACCGGGCGCTCCCACGGACACTGGCGCCTCGACGGATCGGCCGAGGTCCTCGAGAACGGCACCACCATCCCGATCGCCCAGCTGCGCGGCACCGCGCGCGTGCCGCTCGAGACGACACCGAGCGCGCCGAGCACGTCCCCGCGAGACCTGAGCGATCTGCTGGCCCGCCTCTCCGGGCCCGCCGCCTTCGACGCGGCTCCGCTGATCGAGTCGATCGTCCAGCTGCGCCTCGAGGCCAAGTCCCAAGGTGACTTCGCCCTGGCCGACCGGCTCCGAGCAGTGCTCGTCGGTGTCGGCGTCGAGGTGCGCGACACGCCCGAGGGCACGCAGTGGTCCCTGCCCGAGCGAGGCGACTGACACCGCCCGCCACGGCGAGCACCCCCTCTCAGTTCCACAGGACGGGTCTGGGCCCAGCCCGCTCGCGAGCACCCCTGGCGCGGAGCAATCCTCTGATCAACCGCGGCGCGAGACCAGACAGCAAGAGGCCGGGGCCCCTTGCGGGGCCCCGGCCTCTCAGATCAGAATCGATCGGTTAGCGCTGGTTGTACCTCACCGTCACGACCTCACCGTTCTTGAAGGTGAGGGTGAAGGTGTGCACGCCACGCGGCGCGGTCTTGGCGACCGTGACCGCGATGCCCAGCACCGTGCCGTTGTCGGTCAGGACACCGACGCTGGTGCCGCCCACGTTGCTCTTGATCGTCGGCTGGCCGTAGAAGCCAGAGCCGATGATCTTGGTCAGCGTGCGCTTGCCCGTCCAGACCGCCGTGGCGACCTTGATGGCCTTGATGCCCGGGGTGGGCACCGGCCCGCCGTTGAGCGTCGCGGTCGTCGTGCCGCCGTCAGGGTTGGTGAACGTCAGCGTCGTCGACGTGCCCGAGGTCGCGTTGGAGTTGGTCGAGACCAGCAGCGTCACCGCAGTGGGTGACACGTTGGCGATCGAGACCGTGTAGTCCGCGTTCGAGCTCGTGACCTTCATGCCGGCCTGGAAGCCCGTGCCGGTCATGACCATCTGCGTGTTCGTGGTGAAGGTCGGCACGTAGTACGGGCCGCCGGTCACCGCGGGCTGCGGGTTGATCTGGATCTCGTTGGTCGCGACCGCCGAGCCACCGTTGGACGGGTTGGTCACGATCAGGTCACCCGTGGTCGGCGTCGTCCCGGTGAAGCTCAGGAACGTCGCCGTGACCGTCAGGGTGTCACCCGCCGCGTTCACGCTGGCCGCCCCGAAGGTCGCCACGTTGTTCGACGCCGAGACCACCGCGCCGATGGCGAAGTGGCCACCGGAGATGGTCAGCGTCGACTGGCTTCCCTCAAGGAAGGACACCGGGCCCGTCGTCACCGCCACGCCGTTGACCGCACTGATCGAGGGTCCGGCGAGGACGCCGAAGCTCGACAGGGCCGTGCCGCCGTCGGGGTTGGTGATCTGCAGGTAGTAGGTGTTGGTCGGCACCGAGCCAGCCACGGCCACCGTCGCGGTGACGTAGCCCGGCAGGATGGTGACGTTGCTCACCGTGATGCCCGCGACCGGGTTACCGCTCGCGTCCACCGCGGTCACCGTGGCGCCCGCCATGAACACGTAGTTCGGCAGCTCCGAGACCGGCGGCACCGAGGACGACGGCAGGTCGGCCGACAGCACCGTCAGCACGCCCGACTGGCCCTGGATGATGTTCAGGCCCGTGGGACGCGCCCTCAGCGGGTTGCCGACCGGGATGGCCGGCGCGTCGGCGAACACCGTGCCGCCGAAGGCGGCCAGGCTCTGCGTCAGCGTCACGTAGACCATGTCACCGGCGTAGAGGCCACTGGTGAACCAGTTACTCACGGTGGCGTTGGTCGCCACCGTCACCGAGGCCGGTCCGGCGTAGACCGTGGGCTGACCCGTCACCTGCGCCACAAAACCCGTCACCGGGTTGACCAGGGTGAAGATCGCCAGCGGGTTGGTCGCCGTGGTCTGGCCGACCGTGAAGCCGGTCAGGCCGCTCAGGGTGTAGGTGGTTGCCTGGGTGGTCGGGGCGATCGCACCAATCGTGGGTGCCGAGACCGTCAGCGCGTTGGCCAGGGTCGAGGTGCCACCGTCGGGGTTGCTCACGGTCAGCCCGTGCACGCCGTTCATGGCGCCCGGACCCACCGTCACCACACAGGTCGACAGGAGAGTGGCCGAGGTGTAGACACAGCCGGCCACGCTCACACCGTTCATGGCGGTGCCGCCCTGGCTGCCCGTGTCACCAAAGGACACCGTCGTGCCGTTCACGAAGCCGGTGCCGGTCACCGAGAAGGTGGCCGACTCACCGTTCAGGAGCGTACCGATGCTGCTCAGCGAGGTGGCCACCGGCGCCGCGTCGATCGCGAGGCCGGAGTTGGTCACCGTCGTGTTGGGCACCGAGGCGCTGCCGAGGCCCTTGATGTCAGTCACCGTGTACTGCACGTTGGTGTTGACCGCCGTGCCCGCCGCGACCGAGATCGTCGCGGTGAGGGTGCTTGCGGTGACGTTGGTGACGGCTCCGAAGGAGACGCCGGCCGTCGACGAGCTCACCACGTAGTCCAGCGGGTTCAGGTCACTGAAGGTTCCGCTGATCACGATGGAGGCACCCGAGGCGCCCGCGCCGACGACACCCGTCAGGCCGTTGACTTTGGTCACACCGCTCAGTGCGACCGTCGAGGCCGCGGTCGTGGCGAAGTACGCCGTCGACGAGCCACTAAAGCTCACCGGGTAGGCCACGCCCGCCGCGTTGGTCAGGTACATGGTGTAGTTCGCACCGGTGACCTGGCTTGCCCCAGACGTTGAGACTGCCGCGCCGCTGGCGTGGAAGTACTTGATCGGTGTCGTGATCGGCACCGTCACCGAGCCCGTTGTGTAGCTCGAGGCGACCGTGACGGTCTCCACCAGTGAGCCCGTGCCGGATGCGGCCAGGGTCAGTACGGTGCCCGCCGCGATCGAGGACGTTGCAGCATTGATCGTGATCGCGTTGTCGTTGACGTTCGCGTTCGCGGCCAGCGTCGCGACCCCAGTCAGCGTGCTCGAGCTCGTCGCCGGGACGGTGACCTGCACGGTGACCGTGTCCTGACCTGTCGCCACGACAGTGCCACTCAGGTTCGCTGAGTTCTTGCCCGTCGAGTCGAGGAAGGCCACCTTGGTGCCGGTCGTGAAGTTGGCGCCGTTGGTCTGCACGTAGTACGTGTAGGTGCCCGGAGCAAGCGTGATCGGCAACGTCAGGGTTGACTGTGCGCCGCCGGTGTTCAGGAAGCTCACCGTGTCCGGCGTGGAAAGGGCCGCGATCGCGTAGCCACCAAGGACCTGGCTCGTCGAACCGTTGTTGACCGTCAGGGTCCAGCCGCTCGCGCCCACTCCGGAGAGCGGGAACTCCACCACGGTGCCCGCGGCGTGCGCGTTGGCCGGGTTGGCGTTAAGGGTGACCGTCGTGCCCGACACGGAGCTCACCGTGGCAGCCTCGAAGGTGCTGTCCGCGAAGGTCAGCTTGGTGCCCGTGGTGATGCCCGACGCGCTCGCGACGCTAATCGTGGCGGCCGAGGTGGTCGACGCCGCGCTCAGCGTCGTCGACACGTAGGCCGGCAGGTAGACCGCGATCAGTGCGTCACCCGCGCCGTTAAAGCCGATGACCGTCCCACTGAAGGAGAAGGTCGAGTACGTCAGCGTCACGGTCGCGCCCGTCGAGAGCGGGAAGCCCGCACTCGGCAGCACGGAGACGGTGTTCCAGCCCGGGTTCAGCGTCTGGCCGCTGACGGGCGTCAGGCTCGGCACGCTCGAGGGCACCGGGGCGCCCGGCATGAGGAAGCCGATGCCGCACGGCACGGTCGAGGCCGTGCCCGTGGGGTTCTTCACCGAGACGGTCCACTGAGCCGCCGCGTCAGCGGAGGCCAGAGACTGCACGATCGTGTAGGGGATCTGGATGGTCGTGTTGTTCACGATCACCGGTGTACCGGCGGTCACACCCGCGGGCGGGTAGGCACCGCCGCTGCACGCGGAGACGCTCACCGTGGCCGTCGACAGGAAGCCGCTGCCCGAGATCGTCACGATCTGCGTCGAGGTGCTGCCCGTCTGGGGCATCAGCAGACCACCGGCGGGCGCGATCGAGGTGATCGTCGCGCCGGTGACCGTGATGGCCACCGTGGCGCCGCCCGGCAGGGTGGCCGTGACGCCACCGGCGTTGGCCGCCATGGCGTTCAGGTAGAAGGTGCCCGACGTGCCGCTACTCGAGGCCGAGAAGGACCCGGCGGTCGCGCCCGAGCTGGCCGGACTGATCGACACCGAGCCCGAGGACAGGTTGCTCCCGGTCACCGTCATCAGCGTGACGGTGCCCTGGGGAACCGTGCTCGGCGACACCGCGGTCGCACTGGAGCCAGCCGGGTCGACGCCGAAGGCCGGCGAGAAGGTCGCCGTGCCGTTGTCGTCGGTCAGGGTGATGTTGTAGTAGCCGGGCGTCGTGCTCGACGAGGTGCTCACCGTGGCCGTCGCCGCCGTCGTCGAACTCTCGACGATCGAGACGGTCGCACCCGGTGCGTTGGTCGTGCCGGTCACCGAGCCGTTGTCATTGGCGAAGTTGGCGCCAGTGATTAGGACGGTCACCGAGTTGCCCTGTGCGGCCACCGGCAGTACGCCGTTACCGCTCGAGTTGCTCACGGCTGTGATCGTGGGACTCGTCGCCGCACCCGCGGTGCCAGCCATCGCCACGGGTAGGCCCGCGGCGACCAACACGGCCCCGGCGGCAACCGCCTTCACCATGTGTCGAGTTACCCGTCGCAAAGTATTCATTACGAATCCTTCCTTGGTTGCGGCGTTTGTTTTCACTTCTCTCCATTCAGCGGTCGCGAGCGACCCAGTCGAGGTACAGCGATACAGCAGACAGCGTCACAAGGCCCAGGCCCCGTGACGTGTCACGGCGGTCACCTCGATTGCCAAGTATAGAGAGGCCCCGAGAGATAAAGCGAATATCAACCGTCGTTGATGGTAAGGGGATTCCGAGAATTGGTACCCCGTTCGTCACTCTAAATTCCTGATCAGAGCCGATGAAGTGTCGCGCGTGTGCGGGCGACGCGTTGAGTCACGCTCAGCGCTCGCAAACGTCACGAAGTCGTAAAACGCATAAATAGCACGAAAAGCCCCTCGCGCCGAGCCCTAGCCGGGCCGGCGCGAGGGGCCCGCGACACGCTCAGCCGATCGCGCAGCGGTTCGGTCCGACCTCGAGTTCCGCCGTCTCGGCGCTGAGCTCGTCACGACCCATGTTCACCAGGACGATGCGCTGATAGTTCGGCGGTCGGTCCTTCACGCTCGCCATGGCCCAGGCGACGAACTCGTCCTCGCCCAGTGCTAGGGCCGCGAGCTGGTGACGCAGTGCGCCGAGCTTCGCGGCGACGAAGGATCCCTCGCGCACCTCGATGTCGGGCCCGTAGTGGGCCGGAAAGACCACCACCGAATCCGACAGCGGCAGCACCTTCTCGTGCAGGGAGCGATAGAGGTGGTGGGCGAAGGCTTCGGCCTGCTCGGCCAGGTCAGGACGCCCCACGCTGTCGAGGAACAACGTGTCACCCGTGAACACCGCGAGCTCGCCCAGACGGTACATCGTGGAGCCCTCGGTGTGCCCGGGCACCGCGACCGAGGCCACGCTCAGGTCCACGCCGTCAGCCAGGCTCATCTGATAGCCGTCGCTGAGGGGGCTGAACTGAAAATCGAACGGGTCGCCCGGGTTGAGCAGGAGCGTCGCGCCGCTGGCCTCGGCCAGCTCGCGCGCACCGCTGACGTGATCGGCGTGCAGGTGCGTGTCCACGATGTAGGCGATGCGCCAGCCGTGGGACTGGGCGATGTCCAGGTAGCGCTGATACTCGAGCGACGGGTCGATCACCGCGCAGGTCTCCCCCGCACCGACTACGTAGCTCAAACAGCCCTTGCCGCGCCGGCGCACCTGGATGACGCGCGCCTGGCCGAAGTCCTCGGCCACCGTGTCGTAGGTCGAGGCCCAGGCGCCCATGCCGCCGTCGAGCACCCGAGAGACCCGCCCGGCCGTCGCCAGGACCTGACGAGCGCGCTCGGCGCGCGCCCCGCGCGCGCAGATCACGACGACGTCGCGGTCCTCGGGCACCTCCGCCACGCGCGAGGCCAGCGAGTCCACCGGAATGTTGGTGACCCCCCGGATCGCCCAGTCGGCGACCTCGGCGGGCTCGCGCACGTCGAGCAGGAACAGCTTCTCATCCTCGAGCCGGCCGACGAGCTCGTCGCCGGTGATCAGAGTGGACGTGGGATTCATATCTCCAGCCTCGGTGTTTGGTTTTGCTCAGTATACCCCCTGGGGTATACGTCGTGACGACCCGCGGCGCCCGTCACCCGAGCGGGCCCACCGGGGCCTACCAGCCCGAGGAGCTCTTCGTCGTCACCGAGGTGCTCGAGGCGCTCTTGGCCGGTGTGAGGCTCGCGACTCGGAAGTCAGCCACGCCGTTGCCGCTCACCTTGCCCCGCGCGTCGCTGGCGAAGGTGTAGAGCGGCCAGCCCTTCCAGGTCACCTGCTCAACACCCCCGCCCCGGTTGAACACGCCGAGTCCGGCCAGACCCGTCGGGCGCACCCCGTGGGCCACGGTCAGAGCCGGCCAGATGGCCAGGCACGAGCCGGAGCAGCGCGAGTGGTCACGAGTGTCCTTGGCGTAGGTGTACAGGGCGAAGCCCTTCAGATCGAAGAGGACCCGGCCGTGTCCGGCGACGACCTCGACCTTGAGCACGCGCTCGGTCTTGATCGACGCGGAGGCCACGGACGAAACCGTCAGCGCGACGCAACCCACCAGGACCAGACCGCCGGCCACTCGCCAACTTCTTGACTGCACGGTGGACATAGAACCCTCCTTCTATCCCACTGAGCCGAGTGTAGGAGGATCGCCAGACGCAAACTGGTCGCGGCCATCGTGTGACTTTCGAGTGCCGGGTCCACCGCGGGTTCGACAATGCCCCGGGTGGTTGCACCCGTCGGGCTTTCTCAGCCGCTTACGCTCAGCACATATGGGGATCTCGCGCTCCGCGGGCACCGGGTCAGGCGGCTGGACGGTGGCGAGTGACACCACTCACTCACTCACTGGAACTGGACCAGTACGTCCAGCACCACCCGCGAAGGATCCCCCGCGGCGCCTCAACGAACCAGCCCACCAGAGGAGGTTCGCCTCACGGGAGGCCGTCATGATCAGGAGGCGTGCCGGGCACCGCCCCCGTCTCGCGCCCGAGAGAATGCCTTGGGCCATCGGCCAACTTCCCAGGCGTCCCGGTCCCGGCTTCTCCCGGCTCAGGATTCACCCGAGCGTCCGGATGGTGTCGGTCACGACTCCGGTCGCGCGTCGATGACGAACGTTCTGGCGTCATCGACGGGCGCAGCCCTCCACGTGGAAGCGACCCACAGCTTCCTGTACCTCGCCCTCGCCCTCTCGCTCATCGCACCCGTGCTGCTCACCGCAGTGCTGCGCCCGGCGCTGCGGCGCAAGATCGCACGCATGGCCCTCTACGGCGCCGTCTGGGGACCCTTTGCGGAGTATTGGTACACGAGGGACTACTGGCACCCCATCGGTGTCTTCGGAAACGCGTGGCTGGAGGACACGCTGTACGGAGCGGGCTTCTTCGCACTCTCCTCCGTCGCCCCCGATCTGGTGAGCCATCGCAGACTGAGGGGCATCCAGCGTGCGTCGCACCGGAAAGCTTTTCTGGCGCTTCCACTGGCGTATGCCGTGAGCATGGTGCTGTTCAGCGTCGTAGCGGGGTGGAACTCCATCATTGTGGCCTGCGCCTTCGGCACTGCGGCCGTTGCGCTCATGCTCGCGCGACGCCGCGACCTTCGGTCTCGCTGCTTGACGGCGGCGTTATCCATGCTCGCGGTGGCCGTCCTGGTCTACTCAATCGGGCTCGACGCCTATCGCCCGGGTGCCCGGCTCCTACCGAAGATCTGGCTCCTCGACGGACAGCCCCTCGGGGTGCGAGTCCTCGGCAACATCCCCCTGACTGAGCTGGTCTTCTACCTCGTGTGGGGCGGTGCCGTCGGCATCTTCTACGAATACGCCTACGGTTTCCACGTGACCGTCGACACCGCGCCGAGTCCGTAGCAAGCCAGCGCTCAGACGCGACATCCGCAGTACGAGGTCGAGCGCTCCATTCACCGAGTCAGTGGTGAGTAAGGAACACTTGCACGATGACGACCGCGACCGCAAAGCCTTGTCCCAGTGCCAAGACGAAAAAATCTCCCTGGTCGTACACCCAGAGATTTGGCCGCACCGTGACCTCGACCAGACTGCTCAACTCCCACGTCGAGGTGGACCCGGCGAACGAGGCATCCCAGTCGGGCAGGTTGCTGGACTCGGCCAAGGTCACTCCCCGCTGAGCGTGCAGCTGCCTGAGTGCCCACGTGCAGGCCTCGGCATAGCTCTTGAGCAAGTATCGACGAAAGAGAAGCTGGGTGGAGAAGAGAAGAATCAATCCCGCTCCGAAGACCAGACCCAGCACACTGACGGAGAAGGCGTCAAAGCGGCCCCAGAACGTCAACGCGATGAATCCCGCCCCCGTGAAGAGCATCAGACACGCCTTCACATAGAAGTCGGCCATTGGCCACAGACGCATCTTGACCACATTGACCAGCGGAATCACTGGCAGCGAGCGCAGCGCCCACCACACTCGCAGATTCTGAGCCACTTCGTAGAGCCCCCAGCCGGCTAGCAGGCCCCCGGGGAGTCCCGTCCAGATAATGGTGAGGCACTTGAGAAGTCGCTGAGGCGACGAGTACCAGCCCGGCACCACGCGAAAGACGGCGGGCCGAAGTGTCATCACGTTCCAGCCGCGAAGGTCACCGCCGTGATACAAGGCGATGTAGGTCGCGATCGAGAAGGCCACTAGGACCGGCGTACCCCACAGCAATGCACCACGGATGCTGGCGAAGTCCTTCGTCGGACGCAGGACCAACTCGCGGTACTCATCGTCACCCACGAGGAAGATCGGCCTCAGAGCCTCAAAGGTCCCGTGAATTCGACGAGAGACCCATCGCAGGGCCACCGCGCCCAGCGCAGCGCCAACGATGAAGATGTAACTCGAAGGATTCAGAGCGTAGGCACCAACAAAGCCCCCCAGCAGCGCCGCGGCGAGACCCACGAGATACCACGCGACGAGCATCAGCGGAATGACCAACGAGTTGCGCATCGGGAAGCGCTCGACCAGCGTGTCCAGCCACGTCCACGCATCCTCATAGTGCGTGGCGTAGCTCCGAAAGTCCATGACACCCCGGACGGCACCGTCCGATGAGCCAGACTGGCTGAAGGCTGCCCCCGACGCAGGTGTCATCGCCGACCTCATCGCTAGCGCACGTGGGCCCAGTTCTACGGCACTTCATGCCCCTCGTCAAGGACGTCGACCACGGGAGCCGACAATGACGCCCACCAAGAAAGGGACCCGCTGACCCGGCACGACGATCCGCAAGCCAATCCAACGCGCGCGGGGGCCGACACATCCGACTGTTCGGCCCGTGCTCGAGGGAGACGACCCATGGAGCGTCTTCGCCCACCATCGACGTGCCGCGCGACGTGGCTGGATTCAGGCGTCGCCGAAATCGCGACAGGTCACAAGAGCAGTCCCAACGGTCTCCGCCTTCACGAGATACTGAACAGATCTGTCGCGACATAGTGAACACCTCGGTGGAGGTGTGTCGTGGTCAAGAACCAGGTCATTGTGGCGTCGGTGATT
>JAJXUK010000032.1 GCA_021782915.1 Actinomycetes bacterium
CAGCAGCGCCAGATCCGGCTCAAGCTCGCGGATCATGGCCAGCGCGTCGTCGCCGCGCGCGGCCTCGCCGACGACGACGTAGCCGTCGCTCTCGAGGATCTCCTTGAGGTCGAGACGAATGATCGACTCGTCATCGGCGATCACCACCCGCTTATCCATGCTCATCCTTTGGCACCCACTCGCGCAACAGTCCGTCGCGCTCGACAATCAGGCTGCGCACCTCGGCCGCGCGACGCTCCAGCTCCGAGCGCGCGGCGAGCACGTGACGCGACAGTTCCTCATATTCTTGCGTCTGCAACGGGGTCTCCGAGACCAGCGCGCGAATGCGTGCGTCGTCCAGGGCCGTGTTCCACACCTCGACCTGCTCTTCGAGCACGCGCTGGCTCTCGCGCGCCGCGCCCAGACGACGCTGGACGTCCTCGAGGCGACGGCGCATTCGGGACACGCCAGCAGTGTACGGCCGGGCCCGGCTCAGGACCACTCTGCGACCAGGGCCGCGCCGCGAGGCACGTCGGTGGGTCCCGGGCCGTGCGGACCCGTGTCGAGCAGCTCGACCTCGCCGATGTCGCTCGGCTCGCTCACGCAGCTAGCGGCGAAGACACGATTGAGCTGTCGGGGCCGGGCAGTCTCGAAGAAGCCGCCGAGGTAGACGCGCAGGCCCAGGTCGCGCGCGCGCTCGATGAGCCCACGCGCCCGGGCGTAGCCGCCCACGCGGGCCGGCTTGACGCACAGCACCCGCGCGGCGCCGTAGCGCACGATCTGCGTGAGGTCGCTCTCGCCGCGCAGGCCCTCGTCCACGCTCAGGTCGACGTCGAGGCGCTCGGCCAGTCGTGCCATCTCCGCGAGGTTGCCCGGCGCGAAGGGCTGCTCCACGGCGTCCAGGCGCGCCACGGACTGCACCGCTCGGGCCTGGGCGATCACCTCCTCGGCCCCGAGGGCCGAGGCGTTGAAGTCCAGCAGCACCGGCACGCCGAGGCCGCCCACGCGCGCCAGCGCCGCGTCGCTCATGGCCCCGGGGGCGGTCTTGACGCGCACGCGCGCCACCGTCGGCTCCAGTCGCCACGGCGCCTCCGGGCCGAGCACCGACACGGTCTGCTGCAGCGGCGTGGCGTACTGCGCGGGCCACAAGACCGCACTCGACTCGCCGCGCACGCTCAGCTCGCGCGTGAGCAGGGCCATCTCGAGCAGGGCGCCCGCGAAGCGTCCGGCGGGCCTCTCGTCGACCAGCGTGCTCGCCCGGGCCCAGGCGGGCGGCTCGCCCTCGCGCGCCACGAGGCGCATCAGACGTGTCAGCAGCGTCTCGGTCAGCTCCTCGAGCACGTCCTCGACGCCCGGATCCCCGTTCAGCGCCACGGGCTGCGGACTGATCTGGCCCACACCGCTGGTCCCGGCGTGCTCGATGCCCAGGTGCAGCACCGGGCGCTCTTCGTGCAGCTGGCCCGCCGCGCGCACCGGGCGACCCAGCCGAGCGCTCGCGCGCCAGAGGCTCACTCTCACGGCTCCAGCCTACGTTCCTGCTACCGTGAACCTCTCAGCCCGGATGGCGGAATCGGCAGACGCGGAGGCCTCAAAAGCCTTTACTCGAAAGGGTGTGTGGGTTCAAGTCCCACTCCGGGCACGACGGGGCCAGCCGGCGCGGGGCCCGCTGTTACCGTGTCCAGGATGAGCGTGCTGAACCTCGAGCTGGCCGACGACGTCGTCGCACTCTTTCCCGGGCAGGGCTCCCTCGGCGGCGCCGCGGGGCGCGCGTGGGAGTCCTCGGCCCACTGGGACCTCGTGGGGCGCATCTCGGAGTCAGCGGGCCTAGACGTGGGCTACCTGCTGCTGGAAGCCGACGACCACGAGGTCGTGCGCACCGACCTCGCCCAGATCGCCACCTTCGCGCTCTCCCTGGTGTGCTACTACGAGATGCTCGACGCCGGAGTTCGACCGCGCTACCTGCTGGGCCACAGCCTCGGGGAGTTCAGCGCCCTGGTGGCCTCGGGCCTGCTCGGCCTGGACGACGGCGCGCGCCTGATCGCCGTGCGCGGCTCGGCCATGGCCGCGGCCGCGGAGGCCGCCGAGGGCTCGATGGTCGCCCTGATGGGCGGCGACGACGGCGCGCGAGAGGCCCTCGAGAGCCTCGCCGACATCTGGATCGCCAACGTCAACGGCACCGGCCAGATCGTCGTCAGCGGGACCCGCGCGGCCCTGGACACGCTGCTGAGCAACCACCGCGAGCTGGGCTGGCGACGCGCCACCGCCCTGGCGGTGGGCGGGGCCTTTCACTGCCCGCTGATGGGCCCAGCCCAGAGCGAGCTCGACCGAGCCCTGGGCTCGGTGCACTGGGCCCAGACCGACCAGATCCTCATCGCCAACGTCGACGGCGCGGCGCACACGAGCGCGGCGGACTGGTCCGAGCTGCTGAGTCGCCAGCTGACCTCGCCCGTGCAGTTCCTCGCGGCCACCCTGGCCCTGCCCGAGGGCGTCACGACGAGCGTCGAGATGGCCCCGGCTGGCGTGCTCACGGGCCTGACCAAGCGGATCCGACCCTTCGCGCGCCAGATCAGTCCCGACACGCCCGCCCAACTCCAGGAGCAGCTATGAGCCGTCACGTTCTCGTGACCGGGGCCAGCCGGGGCATCGGCGCGGCCATCGCCCAGCACTTCGTGCTCGCCGGGGAGACCGTGGTGGCCCTGTCGCGCTCGGGCGAGGCGCCCGAGGGCGTCGCGCGCGCCGTCGCCGTCGACGTCGCCGACTCCGCAGCCGTCGCCGAGGCCGTCAAGTCCGCGGTCTCGGACTTCGGACCGCTCGACGTGCTCGTGGCCAACGCCGGCATCACGCGCGACGGCCTGGCGCTGCGCATGAGCGACGAGCAGTGGCGCGAGGTCCTCTCGGTCAACCTGGACGGCGCCTTCTACTGCGCGCGCGCCGCCCTGGGCTCGATGGTGCGCGCGCGGCGCGGCGCGGTGATCTTCATCGGCTCGGTCAGCCCGTTCATGGGGGTGCCGGGCCAGGCCAACTACGCCGCGGCCAAGGCCGGCCTGGTGGGCCTGGCGCGCAGCCTGGCCAAGGAGGTCGCCAGCCGGGGCATCACCGTCAACGTGGTGGCGCCCGGCTTCATCGAGACCGACATGACCAGTGACCTTTCCACCCGCGACGCGATGCTCGGGCTGATCCCGGCCGGCCGCGTCGGCGTGCCCGAGGACGTGGCCAGCGTGGTGGGCTTCCTGGCCAGCCCGGGTGCTCGCTACGTCACCGGCGCGGTCCTGGCCGTCGATGGCGGCCTGGCCATGGGTCTGTAGGTGGCGCGGCACCGTTGAGTAGCATGGATCGACACAAAATCTGAGGGGTACACATGGACCGCAACGAAGCATTCGAGAAGTTCACCCAGAGCGCCGTCGAGGTGCTCGCGGTGGACGCGTCGCAGGTGACGCCGGAGGCGTCCTTCGCCGACGACCTCGGAGCGGACAGCCTGGACCTGGTCGAGCTCGTCATGGCGCTCGAGGAGACCTTCGACATTGAGGTCGGCGAGGACGAGCTCAAGGACATCACCACCGTCGGCCAGGCCTTCGATCTGATCTACGCGAAGCTCTAGTGCGCGTCGCCCTCAACGCCGAGGGCCCCATCCAGGGCCGTCGCGTCGCCATCACCGGTGTCGGCGCGATCAGCTGCGCGGGCGTGGGCGTGCAGGCCCTCTGGGACGCCCTGCAGTCGCCCGTCGCCCCGCCCAGCAAGCGCATCGGCGAGTTCGACTCCAGCCACCTCGGCAACGCCAAGGAACTGCGCCGACTGGACCCCTTCACCCTCTACGCCCTCATGGCCGCGGACGAGGCCTGGCGCGCGAGCGGCCTGGAGGGGCCCTACGAGGACGCCGGCTCGATCGTCACGACCGGCATCGGCGGCTTGCAGACCGTCCTCGAGCAGGTGGGCGTGCTCACCGCAAAGGGCGCGAATCGGGTCTCGCCCTTCATGGTGCCCATGATGATGCCGAACGCGGCCACCGCCGCGGTGTCCATGCGCTTCGGCCTGGGTGGGCCGGCCGAGACCGTGACCACCGCCTGCGCGGCCGGCACGCACGCGATCGGCAACGCGGCGCGTCTGGTGGCCTCGGGCCGCTCGCGCGTGGCCCTGGCCGGCGGCGCCGAGGCGGTCATGGTTCAGATCGCCGAGGCCGGCTTTCGCAACATGACCGCCCTTTCCAGCCAGGACCTGTCGCGGCCCTTTGACGCCGAGCGCGACGGCTTCGTGATGGGCGAGGGCGCGTGCATCCTGGTGCTCGAGGACTGGGACCACGCACGCGAGCGCGGCGCGACAATCCTGGCCGAGGTGATCGGCGCGGCCTCGACGGCCGACGCGCACCACATCACGGCCCCCGATCCCACCGGCGCCGGCGCGATCCGCTGCATGCGCCTGGCCCTCGAGGACGCGAACATCACGCCCGAAGAGGTCTCGCACATCAACGCCCACGGCACCTCCACACCGCTGAACGATCTCGCCGAGGCCATCGCCGTGCGCGAGGTCTTCGCCAGCCACCACCCGCCGGTGACCTCGATCAAGGGTCACCTCGGTCACTCCCTGGCCGCCGCCGGGGCCCTGGAGGGCGTGGTCTCGGTGCTCACGCTGCTCCAGCAGGTCATCCCGCCGACCGCGGGCACCACGCGCGTGGACCCGGAGATCGATCTGGACGTGGTCATCGGCGCACCGCGACGGGCCCCGATCGAGGTCGTTCTGTCGAACTCCTTCGGTTTTGGCGGCCACAACGGCTCCGTGGTCCTGCGCCGGGTCCAGGACTAGCCGACGCGCCCGCGCCGAGCGAGTCACTCAGAGGTCCCACTCGCTGCGCTCGCGCGACACCCGGCTGTTCTCGTAGGCCCAGCGCGCGTTCGCGATGAAGTCGCCCAGGCGAGCGGGATCCTTCACCCCGGGCTCGCTCTCCACGCACGCGCGCGCGTCGACGCCGAAGACCGGGTAGTCGCGCACGACGTCCACCACCGAGGCCCCGTCGAGTCCGCCCGAGGCGATCACCGGCGTGAGCGGGTCGGGCGACGCGAAGGCACCCAGGCTGGCCACCAGGGACATCTCGTCGTCCTCCTCGGGCAGCACGAGGTAGTCAACGCCCGGGCCCACGCGCGTGGCCTGCCCGGCCGGCACCGCGCGCAGCACGGTGTTGACCCGTTCGGCCACGTAGGCGATGTCGCCCTCGGCGGCCGGCCCGTGGATCTGCACGGCGGACAGTCCGAGCCGGTTCGCGACCTCGACGATGTGCGTCGGGCGCTCCCGGTGAAAGACCCCGATCGACAGGGCCCCCGGTGGCAGGCGGCGCAGGATGTCGTGCACGTCCTCTGAGCCCACGCGCCACGGCGTGGGTCCGAAGTCAAAGGCCACCGCGTGCGCTCCAAGCCCGAGCGACAGGAGGGCGTCCTGCTCACTGGTCACTCCCGAGACCATGATGAAGAGTCCGTCAACGAAGAAGCGCATAGCCCTCCTGGACCCACGCTAGGGCACGGACCCGCGACGCCTCGCCAGGCTCAGCGCTGGACGTAGCGCACCGAGCAGATCTTGCCATCGGGTAGCACGATCACGAAGACGTGCACGCCTCGCCGGGTGCGCGCCGCGACGCTCACCCGCAGCCCGAGCAGGCGACCCGTGTCGCGCACGACCACGGCGCGCGTGCCCACCGGGGCCACGATGGTCGGGCGCCCGAAGAAGCCGACACCCAGCACGCTGAGGCTGACCGTACGCCCGGTGACGGCGTAGCCGAGCACCCGCAGCGCCTTGGGTCCCGGATCAGCCACGGGCGTCGGGGCGCTGACAGTCACGCTCAGCGCGAAGGTGCCCGTATCGCCCACGGTGTCTGCGACCGAGCCGGCGACCGAGTAGGTGCCGGGCGCCAGAGCGCCGGAGGTGCTGATCAGCCCGCTCGGTGAGACGAGCAGGCTCGGCGTGCCACTGCTCTGGCTGAAGCTGAGCGGTCCGGCCGCACCCGCGAACGTCAACTGGGTCGTGAAGCCCGTGGTGGCCGCGCTCAACACGCTGATCGAGCTCGGCGAGGACTGGCTCAGCGAGGTGGCACTGACGAGCAGGTTGTAGAAGAACCTGCCCTGGTCGCCGGCGGCGTCGCTCATGAGCCCGCGCACGACGTAGGAGCCGGGCGCGAGCGCGCCGGAGGTGCTGATCAGCCCACTCGGCGAGACGAGCAGGCTCGGGCCTCCCACGCTCTGGGTGAAGCTGAGGGGCCCGGCCGCACCGGTGGCGATGATCTGGTCGGTGAACGTGGCCGAGGCCGCCGGCGAGCTCGTGCTCCTCACCGGTCCGGCCTGGCTCAGCTGGCCCACCGTCAGGCTGAGTGAGTACGTCCCCGCGTCCCCGGCGGCGTCCGACATCGCGCCCGTGAGCGTGTAGGTTCTCCGCGCGAGGGCCCCGGACGTGCTCACCAGGCCGCTCGGCGAGACCAGCAGGCTCGGCGCACCGCTGGTCTGGGTGAAGCTGAGGGGCCCGCCCGCGCCGCTGGCGGTGAGCTGCTCGGTGAAGCTCGCCGAGGCCGGCAGCGTGAGCGCGACCGTGCTCGGGGAGCTCTGGGTGAGCTGGCCCACGACCAGCGCGTAGCTGAAGGTTCCCGAGAGCCCGTCGGGCGAGCTCATGGTGCCGGTGGCCACGTAGGTGCCCGGGGCAAGCTGACTGGGCGTACTCACCAGGCCACTCGCCGAGACCAGCAGGCTGGGTGCGCCGCTGGCCTGGGTAAAGCTCACGGGCAGGCTCTCGCCGCTGACGCTCAACTGCTGGGAGAAGCCCTGGGTGCCGGGCACGCTGGAGACGCCCGCGCTGGGCGTGCTCACCAGGCCGCACAGGTAGTCCCCGTCGAGTCCGTTCGACGGGTACTGGATCATCGCCACGCGCCCGCCCGTGAAGGAGGGGCCCGCACAGGCCGACACCGCGGCGGCGAGGGTTGCGTAGCCCGGCATCCAGACCTTGACCCCGGCCAGGGCGGCGCCCTGGTTGCCCACGATCGCGCGCCACTGCTGGGAGGTCGCGTAGATGCCCAGGGACGTGACGCCGAGGTTCACCAGTGCCGCGCGCTCGCCGGCGATCATCGCGGCGTCGTTGGCGAACTGGGCGCTCGTCGGAGCCGATCCCGTGCGCAGGCTCTGCCAGGTGTTGCCCGTCTCGACGTCGAGCCACCACGACGCGCTGGAGGCCGTCACCGTCGGTGAGCTCGTCCCGCGCTGGGTCTCGGCCTCCACCACCGCCTGGAAGGACGCCTGGCCCGCGTTCCAGCCGTAGTCGTACGAACAGCCGAGCGTGTTGGCACCCGCGCACGCCTGCGGAGTGGTCTGAGACTGGGGCCACTGGGCGAGGGCCGACGCTCCGGGGTTCGCCGTGTTCACGTAGAACTGAGAGACCGCGCTGAGACTGGTGACGGCCCACGTGATCTCCGGGCCCAGGCACGGGTTGACCGAGAGCGGGTGCCCGTCATTGACCCCGACGATGCCAAAGCCGCCGGGACTGGGCAGGCTGGCCGCGCACTGCGGAAAGCTCACGTCATAGCCCAACGAGCTCGGTGTCACCGACGCGCCCTGGGCACCGGCCGCGCTAGCCAGCCACAGCCCAGAGAGCACTCCCAGGACGGCCACGATCACGCGGATCGAATGGCGTCTCACCCCCCAAGCCTACGGCACCCTCTCGCTCGCCCCGAACGACCCGGAGCCGTCAAGCGCGTCGCTGTCAGCTAGCGCTGAACGTAGTGCACCGAGCAGATCTTGCCGTTGGCCAGCACGATGACGAAGCTGTACACGCCGGGCCGGTCGTGAGCCGGCACACTCACGCGAACCGTGAGTGAGGTACCCGTGTCCTTGAGCACGAGCACCGTGCTGCCCGGCCGCCCCACGATGCGGGGACGTCCGAAGAAGCCCTGGCCGAGAATCGTCAAGATCGCCGTATGGCCGATCACGGCGTGGCCCAAGACTCGTGTGGCCACCGGCAGCACGACGAGGGGCTTGGCGACCACGAGGCTGACGGCGAAGGTCCCCTTGTCGCCGCTGGGATCGCTGACGGTGCCGCTCGCGGTGTAGGTGCCCAGCGCGAGAGCCGCACCGGCACTGACGAGCCCCGAGCTTGACACGGCGAGGCTCGGCTCTCCCGTGAGCTGGAGGAACGCGAGGGTCCCCACGGCTCCACTCACCGTCAATTGGCTCGTGAACGTCGCGACACTGGTGGCACTGACGGTGATCGTCGCGGGTGAGGTCTGCGTGATCTGACCCGGCGCGACGAGCAAGTTGAAGAAGTAGCTGCCCTGATCTCCCGTCGCGTCGCTGACGAGCCCGCGCACCACGTAGGAGCCATCAGCCAGCGCGCCACCCGTGGAGATCAACCCACTAGAGGAGACGACGAGCGAGGGCTGACCGGTGCTCTGGGTGAAGCTCAGCGGCCCGACTCCCCCGCTCGCGCTGAGCTGGCTCGTGAAGCCAGTCGAGACGGCCGGAGAGATCGTCGTGCGGATCGAGCTGGTCTGGCTGAGGTAGCCCACCTTCAGCGTCACGGCGTACGTGCCCTGATCACCGGTGGCGTCGCTCACCGCGCCGGCCACCTTGTAGGTACCCCGAGCAAGGGCCCCCGTCGTGCTCAGCAGACCCGTGGGTGAGACGCTGAGTGCGGGCTGGCCACTGCTCTGGGTGAAGCTCAGCGTTCCCACTCCCCCGCTGGTGACGATCTGAGCGGAGTAGGTCCCCGACGTCGAGATCGGCACCGACTCGCTCAGCGGGGACACCTGCGTGATCTGTCCGACGACGAGGCTGAAGCTGAACGTGCCGCTCAGCCCGTCGGCCGAGCTGGAGGTGCCGCTCGCCACGTAGGTGCCCGCGGCGAGGGGCCCAGTGGCGCTGACCACACCGGCGCTGGACACCAGCAGGCTCGGTGCGCCGGCACTCTGCAGGTAGCTCACGGGGCCCGCCTCACCGGTGACGCTGAGAGCCTGAGTGAAGCTCGCCGACTGGGACACCGCAACGGTGGCGGTGGCGGGCACGCTCACCAGTCCACAGAGATAGTCGCCGTCGATGCCGCTGTCGGCGAACTGAATCACCGTGACGCGCCCGCCGGTGAAGGACGGGTTGGCGCAGGCCGCCTGCGCGTCGGTGACCGTGGCGTAGCCCGGCAACCAGACCGGCACCCCTTGCAGAGCGCTCCCCTGAGTGCCGACGATCTGACCAAATTGATAGCTCGTCGAATAGATCCCCACGAAGCCAGCGCCAACACTGGCCAAGTACGCGAGCTCGCCCTGGATCACGGCCGCGTCATTGGCCTGCTGGGCGCTCGTGGGTGCCGATCCCGTGCGCAGGCTCTCCCAGGAGTTGCCGGTCTCCACGTCGAGCCACCAGCGCGCGGCGGCCGCATCGCTCTGGGGCGACGCCGAGCCGGCCTGGGTCTCGGCCGTCACGGCGTTCTGGAACGAGTTCAGTGCGCCGTTCCAGCCATAGTCGTAGGCACAGCTCGTCGAGTCGGCACCCGCGCAGACCTGGGGCGTCTGCTGGGACGTCGGCCAATCCGTGTTGGCGCTCGGCCCGGGATTGGCCGTGTTCGCGTAGAACTGCGCCTGAGCACTGAGGCTTGTCTTGGCCCACTGCAGCTCGCTCACCAGACAGGGATTCACCGAGAAGGGATAGCCGTTGTTGACCCCCACGATCCCGAAGCCGGCACCGCTGGGAAGAGTCGTGCCGCACTGGGGGTAGCTCACGTCAAAGCCGAGTGAGCTGGGCGCCGGCGTGGTCGTGGCAGCACCGGCCACACTCCCAACTCCCGCGAGGCCCGAAAACACGATGGACAGGATTGCGACGGCGCGCAGGAGGTGTCGAGGCATAGTCTGTGCAGTCTAGGAGTCGCCTCAGAGGGCCACGTGCATCCGAGGCCTGCAGGACCCTCTCAAGATTCGCACGTTCCCCCTTGGCCCCACGCGCCCGTTGACACCTCACCTCGACGGGCCCTAGAGGAACTCGACGCTGACGTCCTCGGAGCCCAGGTCCTCGGGATCAAGCGTGCGGTGTGCGAAACCGAGTGCGAGCACGCCGTCGTGGCTGGACACGGCACTCGTCACGCCACGAGGGCCCTCCGGACCACGCCGCGACAGCGCCGCCTGCGCGAGTGCCAGGCTCCTCGCACGCACCCGCACGAGGCGCCAGGGCACCGGAGCGGCCCGCGAGTCCAGACGGGCGACGAGCTCCTGACCGGTGTAGCAGCCCTTCGTGAACGACACGCTGTCCTCGATGACTCTCGCGCCGTAGCTCTGCGCGGGCAGGGCCGCGACGAACTCGCCCGCTCCCGGGGCGCCCGCGACCAGTCGATCCGAGAGTGTCGCCCACGGACCCGGCACCGGGTCACGAAGGGCGAACTCACAGCGAGCACGCAGTGCGAAGCGCCGCAGTCGCGTGAGCGAGCTCTCGGCGAGGGACTGGGGCACGAGCAGATCGAAGCCGTCCTCGCGTCGGCGCACCAGCAGTCGCACGATGACGGAGCCGTCCGGTTCAAGCAGCAGTGACCAGGCGGTCTCAGCCACCGACGTCACGTCTTGTGTCAACTGGCCCTGCAGATAGGCCGTCGCCCCCTCGCCGGTGACGCGAATCGCCGATGAGGCCTCAGTGGCGAACTCGTCTTGGATATGAACGGACATCGGACTAGTACAGTAGGCGCCCGAGGAAGAGGTGGCTCCGGTGAGTGCGCAGAACGAGTTGGCCACGATCACCACGTCACTGCAGGACCTGGCGACGCGCCTCACCGCTCTCGTGGAGAACGAGGCCGATCACCTGCCCAGCGACGTCTTCACCGAGTTGGTCGGCGCCGAGCGCACCATTGGCACGCTGCTGCGTCGACTCACTCGCCTCTCCAGTCGCCTGCTCTAGTTCGCGCCGAGGCCGTTAGCCTCAGCCCATGGCCCCGCACTGGCAGGCGACGAATGCCTTGAGCCGCCACCAGCGCCTCGACGTTCTCAACCTGCTCAACTACCTCGAGGCCCACCTGGGTCGCGAAGCGCTCGACGAGTCTCGCCGGCGCGTCGTTGTCCACTCGAGCCCGGCCCAGCACTGGCTCCAGTACCGCTCCGACGTCCTCATCGGCTACGCCATGATCGCGGGCACCAGCACGCCCTCGCTCGAGATGGCCGGCGGCGGCTTTGACGAGACCCTGCTGACCCACGTGCTCACGCACTACCCGCGCATCGACTGGTGGACGCGCGGAACCCAAGAGCACCTCCCGGGTCGCGAACTGCGCACGTTGCGATTCTTGCGCATCCGGCTCCCGGTACAGGTCGCCGACGTGCCGGCCGGGGCGCACCTGCGCACCTTTGATCCCGCTCGCGACGAGCACCACTGGCTCGAGCAGAACAACGCCGCCTTCGCCGATCATCCCGAGCAGGGGGCCTGGAGCCTGCAGGACCTTGACGCGCGGGCCCACGAACCATGGTTCGACCCGTCGGGCTTCCTCATCCTCGAGATGGATGGCAACGTCGTGGCCTCGTGCTGGACCAAGATTCACGAGCACTACCAGGAGCGCTTCGGTGAGATCTACGCCATCTCGGTGCACCCGTCCGTCCAGGGCCACGGCCTGGGCCGCGTGATGCTCACCCAGGGTCTGGAGGCGCTGCGCCTGCGCGGGGTGAGCGTGGCCGGGCTCTTCGTGGACGAGTCCAACACCGCGGCCAACGCCCTGTACTCTTCGCTGGGCTTCGAGCTCGTGCGCGAGGACCACCTCACCCGATTCGAGCGCTCCGCCGTCTCCGCGCCAGGTTCCTAGACTCGCTACGAAGGGGGTCACCGTGTCGGAGCAAGCGCCGAGCACCTACAGCCCGGTCCAGCGCCGCGACGTGCGCCTCCTGGCCATCTTTCGGGGCCTCTCCTTTCTCGGTGACGGGCTGGCCATGGTCGCTCTCTACCTGCGCGTAGCCCCGTCAGGCCACGCGTGGGCCGTGGCCGGACTGGGCATCGGGGCGATGGTGCCCTTCGCGCTGCTGGCCACCGTCTCGGGCGTCGTGGCTGATCGGGTTCGTGCCAAGCCCTACCTGGTCAGCCTGGGCGCCCTCGAGGCCGTCGTGTGCGCGGGACTCGGGCTCTTTCACTCCATTGGCGCCACGCTGGGCCTGGTGGTCGCCCTGAACGCCGTCGTCGCCTTCTCCCTGCCGGGCTACACGGCCCTGCTGCCCTCGCTGGCCGGAGAGGCCAACATCAACGCCGCCCAGGGCACGCTGCAGGCGGCCCAGGGCCTGGCCTCGATCGCCGGGCCCGTGCTCGGTGGGGTACTCGTCGGCGTGGCGGGCCAGAGCCTGCCGCTGTACCTCGACGCGATCTCGTTCCTCCTCGGCGCGCTCGGCACGGCGCTGCTGCGCGGGGACCGGCTGCCCGTTCGCCACCACGACGAGGCCAGTTCGCACGCCAGTGCCGGATTCCGCCTCGTGCTGGCGGACCCGCTGCTGCGAGATCTCAACATCCTCATCGTGGTCTTCATGCTGGTGCTCGGCATGATCAACGTCGCCGAGGTCTTCTACATCACCCAGACCCTCCACGGCTCAGCCCTGGCCTACGGCGCCCTCGGCGCCTCCTTCGGCGCCGGCACGGTCGTGGGCGCACTCGTCGGGGGCCGCCTGTCCACGACGATGGCGGCACTGACCAGACGGGTGGTCCTGGGGGTCGTACTCATCGGGCTGTGCATGGTGGGCGCGGGCAGCGTCGAACACGTCGTCGAGGTCTATCCCCCACTCTTCGTGGCCGGTATCGCGGTGGGCATTGCGAACGTCGCCGCGATGACGATCCTGACGATGCGCTCGCCCGATCACGTGCGCGGGCGCGTCTTCGCCGCCCTGATCGCCCTGGACCAGATCGCCCAGGTCGGGGCCACCGTCGCCGGCGGGGCGATCCTGAGCCTGGTGGCCCCGCGAACGGTGTTCTTCATCGGTGGCGTGGGCGCCACCGCCGTCTCCCTGGCGATCGGGCCGCTGGCCTGGCGTAGCCGCCACGCCCCCTCACCGCTCGCTCAGGCCCTCGCCGACTAGGCCCTCGCCGACTAGGCCCTCGCCGCGGCCTACGCCACTGGTGAACGCTCAGCCGCCCACCGCGCGACCCACGAGGTAGGTCACGCCGGCCGCCACGGCGGCGATCAGCGTCTGGCGCAGCGCCCAGCGCACCACCCCGCGGTGCGTGAACCAGCCGATGCTGCCCCCAATGGCGACGCTCGCCACGGCCGAGAAGATGATCGACCACGGCGCCTCGCTGCCGCGACTCGTGAAGAGCCAGGGCAGCAACGGAATGATCGCACCCATCGCGAAGGCCAGGAATGACGAGAGCGCAGCCGCGATGGGTGAGCCGGTGGCCGAGGGGTCAACCCCCAGCTCCTCGCGCGCGTGGGTGCGCAGGGCGAGGTCCGGGTCGCGCATGAGATCGATCGAGAGCCGCTCGGCCAGCTCATCGTCGATGCCCCGAGCGACGAACATGTTGCGCAACTCTCGCTGCTCGTCCTCCGGGCTCTCAGCGAGTGACTTGCGCTCGACCTCGATCTCGTACTCGAGCAGCTCCTTCTGGGCGCGCATGGAGAGGTACTCGCCGGTGGCCATCGAGAAGCCCCCGGCGATCAGGCCGGCCAGACCGGCCAGGCGCACCACGTCGTGACCGGGATTGGCCCCGGCGAAGCCCAGTATCAACGAGATGTTGGTCACCAGGCCGTCGCTGATGCCAAAGATCCCGGCGCGTACCCAGCCGCCCGCGATCTGACGGTGGTGCTCGTCGTGCACGACGTTGGCCATGGGCTCAATATACGACGCTGCGTCGGGCACTTGGTCCTGGGCGCGCGCCGGTAGCATCGATCGGGAGGCTCCATGACCACGCACGTGCACAGCATCGACGAGCTCGCGGGACTCGTGGGTACCCACCTGGGCTACTCCGAGTACCGTCTGATCACCCAGGAGGCGGTCAACCTCTTCGCCGAGGCCACCGGAGACCACCAGTGGATTCACGTGGATCCCGAGCGCGCGGCCGCGGGCCCCTTCGGGGGCACCATCGCTCACGGCTACTTCACCCTGTCACTGATCCCGGTGCTGACCGCCGGCATGCTGCACATCGATGGCGTGGCCATGGGCATCAACTACGGCACCAACAAGGTGCGCTTCCCCAGCCCCGTGCCCGTGGGCTCCGAGGTGCGCGCCGGGGTCACCCTAGCCGGGGCCGAGCCCATCGAAGGTGGCGTCCAGGTCACCCTCGACGTACTCGTCGAGGTGCGCGGGGCTCGCAAGCCGTCGTGCGTCGCCCAGGTCGTCTACCGCTCGTACCTGGCCTGATGGACGCGGCGCAGCTGCCCCAGGGCGAAGAGAAGACCCGCCAGGTCCGCGCGATGTTCGACGCGATCGCCCCGCGCTACGAGCTGGTCAATCGCATCATGACCTTCGGGCTCGACGCGCGCTGGCGCCGGCGCGCCGTCGCCGATCTGCGCCTACCGCCGGGTTCCGTGGTTCTGGACTTGGCCGCCGGCACGGGCGACTTCACCCGCGAGTTGGTGGCCCAGCACCAGCGCCCGGTGGCCGTGGACCTGAGCCTGGGCATGCTCGAGGCCGGTCACGACATGCCCGAGCGCGTGCAGGCCGACGTGGCGACGCTGCCCTTTTCCGACGGGGCCTTCGATGGGCTCACGTGCGGCTACGCCCTGCGCAACTTCACCGACCTGCCCGGCGCCTTCGCCGAGATCGCCCGCGTCGTGCGTCCCGGCGGGCGCATCTCGCTGCTCGAGGTCGCCGAGCCCACCTCCGGACTCTGGCGCGCGGGCTTTCGGCTCTGGTTCCGCCACGCGGTGCCCCTGATCGGCTCGCTGGTCTCGGACCGTGCGGCGTATCACTACCTGCCCGCGTCCACCGCCTACCTGCCGGCGGCCACGGAGATCGCCGCCATGCTGGGCCGCGCGGGCTTCTCCGCGGTGAATCACCGCCCGGTCATGGGCGGGCTGAGCCAGCAGTTCCTCGCCACGAGGTCCGCGTGAGGCTCCTTCGTCGGCGCGTCAGGGACCTGGACGTCGCCGCCCTGCGCAGTCGCAGCTCTCGTGAGGGCTGGCTGGTCGAGACTCCCGAGGTCCTGCGCGCCGGACTCGGTCCCGCGCTGGCCGAGATCCCTCTGCCCGAGGGCCTCGAGGGGCCCTCCAACGTTCGCGAGTTGCTCGACGCCTTCGAACTCGTCGGCGACGAGGGTCCGAGCGGCTCGGGCGTCACCGCCTACGCGTCGCTGCCCTTCGAGCGCGGCGAGCCCGCCACGCTCAGCGTTCCGCGATTCCAGTTCACGCGCACGCGCGACGGATCGTGCTGGCTCACCGGGCCCGAGGGCGACGACTCCTGGAACGAGTTGCTCGCCGAGGCCAGCGCACCGCTGCAGGAGCCGCTCTTCCCGCGCACCCTGGCCTACCGGCCGACCGCGGACGAGTACGCGCACACCGTGGCGCGCGCCGTGGAGCTGCTGAGGCACAAGGAGCTGGACAAGGTCGTGCTCGCCCGCGCCGTATCGGGCACCGTGCCCGAGATGATTGACCCGGCGGCCCTGGCCGAGCGACTGCGCCGGCGCGAGCCGCTCTGCACGATCTACTCGCTGCCGGTCAGTGGCGGACGGCGCTTCGTGGGCGCCAGCCCCGAGCTGCTGGTGCGCCGCGACGGCGTCGAGGTGACCTGCCACCCGCTGGCCGGCACGATCGCCCTGCCCGCCAACGTGGCGGCCGATGACTACCAGACCTGGCTGCTGGGCAGCGCCAAGAACCTGCACGAGCACGCCGTCATGGTCGACGACGTCGTTCAGCTGCTCACCCGATACTTCGAGGACATCGAGGCCGACGCGACGCCCTCGATCGTCGCCCTGCGCAGCGTCGCGCACCTGGGCACCTGGGTGCGAGCGCGCGCGCGCGACGAGGCGCCCGACGCGCTGAGCGTGCTGGCCCTGCTGCACCCGACGGCGGCCGTCGGGGGCATCCCGCGTCGGGCGGCCCACGATCTGATCATCCAGCTCGAGGAGCACCCTCGCGGGCACTACGCGGGTCCGCTGGGCTGGATGGACGCGCGCGGCGACGGCGAGTGGTGGGTGGGCATTCGTGGTGTGCTCGTCGAGGGCGACTCCTTCGAGGCCTGGGCCGGTGCGGGGATCGTCAGCGAGTCCGATCCCACCGCCGAGCGCGAGGAGACGCGCGACAAGCTCGCCAGCGTGCTCTCGGCCCTGCTGGCCGAGCGCGTCTAGCGCCCCGCGACGCGTCGAGCGAGGCGCACCGCGCCCCAGCGCGTCACGAGCACCAGGGCCTCGGCCACGATCGCGCTGGACATCTTCGACTCGCCCCGCGTGCGATCCGAAAAGGAGATGGGCGACTCGATGATCGAGGCGCCGCCGGCTCGGGCCCGGTAGGTCATCTCGATCTGGAAGCCGTACCCGTCGGCCGTGACGCTCCGAAAATCGATCAGCGCGAGGCCCCGAGCCGAGTAGACGCGGTAGCCGGCCGTCGAGTCGGCCACGCCCAGGCCGAGCATGAACGAGGCGTAGCGATTGCCCAGGCTCGACAGCAACCGGCGCGGCAGTGACCACTTGGGGATCGAGCCGCCCGTGATGTAGCGCGAGCCGATGACGACGTCGTAGCTCTCGCCCAGCGCGAGCAGGCCCGGCAGAGCCGTCGGGTCGTGGGAGAAGTCGCAGTCGATCTCCACGAAGTGGTCGTAGCCGTGCTCTAGACCCCAGGCGAAGCCGGCACGATAGGCGCTGCCCAGACCGGCCTTGGCCGAACGCTCCAGCAGATGGATCTGGCCCAGCTCTCCGGCCAGCTCGCGGACCTTCTTGCCGGTGCCGTCGGGGCTCGCGTCGTCGACCACCAGGATCTCGGCGTCGGGCACGGCCTCGCGCAGCGCGCGCGTCATCGCCTCGACGTTGAGGATCTCGTTGTACGTCGGCAGGACCACCAAAACACGCACCGGACGAGTCTACTGGGGCCTCCTAGACTGCCCGGAGGCGTTGCGACGCCGCGACGAAGAAGGTCCATGTCCGACACCACTCCTCGAAAGCGCTTCGCGATGCCGCGGGAGATCCGCATCATCCTGAGCGTCGGGTTGCTGGTCTTCGTGCTCGAGTACCTCGTCGTGCCCCAGTTCGCCTCGGCGCGCCAGAACCTGCACCTGCTGGCCTCGCTCAACCCGATCCTGGTGGGATTCGCGGTTCTCCTCGAGGTCGCGGCCATCTACTCCTACGTCGAGCTGACACGCACGGTGCTCTTCCCGCACTCGCCGCGGCGCTTTGACACCCTGCGCGTGAACCTCGCCGGCCTGGCCATCGGTCACGTCGTGCCCGGGGGCACCGCGCCGGCCGGAGCGCTCTCGTATCGTGTCTTCAGCGAGCTCGGCGTGCCCAAGGAGACCAGCGCCTTCGGACTGGCCACGATGGGCACGGGCTCGGCGGTCGTGCTCAACATCATGTTCTGGTTCGCCCTGGTCATCTCGATCCCCCTTCGCGGCTTCAACCCCTCCTACGGCTTCGCCGCCCTGGCGGGAGTCTTTCTCCTGCTGGCCTTCTTCGGCACCCTGATCTTGATCACGCGGGGCCAGCGTCACGCCGACAACTGGCTGCGCGCGGTCGCGCGCCACGTGCCCGCGCTGGGCGAGGAGCGCGTGTCAGCCCTGCTCGAGAAGGTCGCCGGGCGCATCAAGGTGCTCATCAACAATCGGCGCGCACTGTGGTGGGCCTTCATCTGGGCCGCGCTCAACTGGCTCTTCGACGCGGCCTGCCTGTGGGTCTTCGTGTGGGCCTTCGGCCACGTGATGAGTCCCATCGACCTTCTCGTGGCCTACGGGCTGGCCAACGTGCTAGCGGCCATTCCCCTCACGCCGGGGGGCCTGGGCGTCGTCGAGGGCGTGCTCATCCCGACCATCGTCGGCTTCGGCGTGCCCCACTCCCAGGCGATCCTGGCGGTGCTCTCCTACCGGCTGATCAACTTCTGGATCCCGATACCCATTGGGGGGGCGGCCTACGCGAGCCTGCAGTGGCGCCGCGGCGCTACAGGCCGGCCATCGAGCGAGAGCGCGCCAGAGCCAGGCGCTTGAACTCGGCCTGCGCCGAGAAGCCGTCGACGCTGCTGACGCGCCGCCAGCGCCGGTCGGTGCCCAGGGCCCACGTGAAGCGATCGTCGCGCCAGGTGATCTCGAAGGCCTCGACGATCTGGGCGGCCAGGGGCGCGGACTCGATGGGCACCAGCACCTCGACGCGCCGATCCAGATTGCGCTCCATCAGGTCGGTCGAGCCGATGTAGACGGCGTGGTCCTCGCGCCCGGGACGCCCGAAGATGAACAGCCGCGAGTGCTCGAGGAACTCACCCACCAGCGAGTGCACGCTGATGTTCTCCGAGAGTCCGCGCACTCCCGGGCGCAGACAGCACAGGGTGCGCACCTCGAGTCGCACCTGCACCCCTGCGTCACTCGCCTCGTAGAGCGCGTCGATCACGCTGGGATCCGTGAGCCCGTTGACCTTGATCGCGATGGCTCCGGCCGGGCCCAGGTCTCGCTGGGTGCCGATGAGCTCGATGATGCGCGAGCGCGACATCGTGGGACTGACGATGATCTTGCGGTAGTCGGCGTTGCGCGCGAAGCCCGTGAGGAAGTTGAAGAGCTCGCCCACGTCGTGAGTGATGTCCGCGTCGCAGGTGAGCACGCCGAAGTCCTCGTAGTTGCGCGCGGTCTTGGAGTTGTAGTTCCCCGTGGCCACGTGGGCGTAGCGCGCCGTCAGCTCACCCTCGCTGCGCACCACGAGCGCGGTCTTGGAGTGCGTCTTAAGGCCCACCACGCCGTAGACCACGTGCACCCCGGCGTCCTCGAGGGCCTTGGCCCACTCGATGTTGGCCGCCTCGTCAAAGCGGGCCTTGAGCTCGACCAGCGCCACCACCTGCTTGCCGCGCTCGGCGGCACGAATCAGCGAGCCCACCACCGGCGAGTCGCCCGAGGTGCGATAGAGGGTCTGCTTGATCGCGATCACCTTGGGGTCCTCGGCCGCCTGGGCGATGAACATCTCGACCGAGTCGCTGAAGGACTCGTAGGGGTGGTGCAGGAGGATGTCACCCTCGCGAATCGCCGCGAAGACGTCGCCCACGTGGTCCCCCGCGAGCAGTCGCGGCGGCGTGAGCGGGCTCCAGCCCTCCCCCTTCAGGTCCGGTCGGTCGAAGCCGTACAGGCTCCAGAAATCGTGCAGTCCCAGCGGTGCGTCCGTCACGTACACGTTGCTCGGATCGAGCTCGAGCTGCTCGACCAGGAGCTCCAAGAAGTCGCGCGACATGCCGCGCTGGATCTCCACGCGCAGCGCCTCACCGAAGCGGCGCCGGCGCAGCTCGACCTCCAGGGCGACCAGCAGGTCGTCGGCCTCGTCCTCTTCCAGGGTCAGGTCGGCGTTGCGCGTGACGCGGAACAGATCCGCGCGACCCAACTCCATGCCCGGAAAGAGCCGTCCCAGGTTGGCCATGATGAGGTCCTCGAGCAGGCACCAGCGTCCGGCGCCCGTGGCCAAGAAGCGCGGCAGCGAGCTCGGCACCTTGACGCGCGCGCTGCGCTCCTCGCCGCTCAGCTCGTCACGCACGCTCACCGCGATGTTCAAGGAGAGGTTGGAGATCATGGGGAACGGGTGCCCGGGGTCCACCGCGAGCGGCGTCAGCACCGGATAGACGTGCTCGTCGAAGTAGCCCGAGAGGATCTTGAGCTCGTCCTCATCGAGTTCGTCGTAGCGCACCACGGCGATGTCCTCGCGCGCCAGCTCGGGCAGCAGCTGGTCGAGCACGATGCGGTCCTGGCGCTCGACCAGGGCGAGGACCCGCTCGCGGATCGCGGCGAGCTGCTGGCGCGGGCGCACCCCGTCCACCGAGGGCGTCTGCACGCCCGCGGCCACCTTGTCCTCGAGGCTGACCACCCGGACCTGGAAGAACTCGTCGACCATGTCAGCGAAGATGGCCACGAACTTGCAGCGCTCCAGCACGGGCAGCGCCCGGTCCTCGGCCAGGTCCAGGAGCCGGGCCCCGAACTCCAGACGTGAGAGCTCACGACTCGAGAAGCGCTCCGGCCCGAAGGCGCTGAGGTCCAGAACCACGAGAGTCAGACTCCTTGTCACACCGTAATTTCACTTAATCGTACGACTACAGTGAGGGAGTGGCGAGACACCGCAGCCCCTTACGCGAGAGATCCTCGCGTAAGGGCGGCTCGGGCCCGAGGCCCCAGCGCGCAGCGCGCCCGTCGCGCTCTACCGAGCTCGTGCTCATGTTCCTCGCCTGGTTCGTGGTCACGGCCTTCTACGTGCTGGCCTCACTCGGGGCCCAGAGCGAGATGCCCAAGCGACTGTGGGCCTTCCTGAGCGTCATCGTCGGCGTCTCGCTGCTGCTGCACGTGGCCCTGCGCATCCTGGCGCCCCGTTCGAGTCAGGTCCTGCTGCCCATCGCGACCTTCCTCAATGGGGTGGGCTACGTGGAGATCGCACGCTGGAACCCCACTCGGGCGGCCTACCAGTCCGCCTGGTTCCTCCTGTCGGCCGTGGCCGTGGTGGTCACGCTCGTCCTGGTGCGCCGCGTGCGCGACCTGGACCGGTACCGGTACCTGACCCTGCTCGGGGCGATGGCCCTGCTGCTCGCGCCCCTGCTGCCCGGCGTGGGCGTCTCGGTCTACGGTGCGCGACTCTGGGTCGCGCTGGGTCCGATCTCGTTCCAGCCCGTCGAGGTGGCCAAGATCCTGCTGGCCTTCTTCTTCGCCTCCTACTTCGCGGCCAACCGCGAGCTGCTCTCCACGCCCACTCAGCGCGTCTTCGGGCGCCTCGTCGTGCCCCCGAAGGTCCTGTTGCCCGTGCTGGTGGCCTGGGCCTTCGCAATCCTGGTCCTGGGCGCGGAGAACGACATCGGCTTCGCCGTGCTGATCTTCGGGCTCTTCATCGCGATGCTCTGGGTCGCCACCGGGCGCAAGACCTACGTCGTTCTCGGGGTGCTGATGCTGGGCGGCGGGGCCGTGGTGGCCGCGAACTTCTTCAGCCAGGTCAAGGTTCGCGTGAGCCAATGGCTCGACCCGTGGTCGGCGGTCAACTTCGCCTACTCGCACCAGCTCGCCTACGGCTGGTTCTCGCTCGCCGCCGGGGGCGTCACGGGCACCGGCCTGGGTCTCGGTCAGAGCGGGACCGTGCCGGAGATCACCTCGGACATGATCTTCGCCGCCGTGGGCGAGGAGCTGGGCTTCCTGGGCGTGATCCTGATGCTGAGCCTCTTCGCGCTCTTCGTGGGCGAGGGCTTTCGCATCGCCCAGCGTGCCCACTCGGACTACGTGCGCCTGGTGGCCACCGCGCTCACCGCCACCGTGGGCATCCAGGCCTTCGTCATCATGGCCGGCGTGCTGCGCCTGCTGCCCTTCACCGGCATCACCCTGCCCTTCATGGCCTACGGGGGCAGCTCCCTGCTGGCCAACTACGTGATCGTGGCGCTGCTGCTGCGCATCAGCGACGAGAACGCCAACGAGCTGCGCGGGGGCGAGGTGCGCACGCTCGCGCTCAGCGAGCCCTGATCAGTCGGCGCGCAAGAGCTCCTCGTTGCACAGGATCGGTGCCGGCACGCGCTGGCGCGCGGCGAGGATGAGCGCGTCCGAGGTACGCGCGTCGAAGACCTCCCGACCACGCGGGCTCATCAGGTCCAGCTCGGCGTAGAAGACGCCGTCCTGCTCGCGCACGATGCGCGCGGCTATCACGTCGACCTGCAGGCGGCTCAGGATCGCGCCCATCAGCTCGTGAGTGCCCGGACGTCGACTCGACAGTTCGTTCACGGCCCGGTACAGGGCCTGGGCCTCCGGTAGGCCAACGGGGATCGACAGGTAGCGAAAGGGCGCCTCGGTCTCCATGAGGTGCACCTCCGGCGCGCTCTCGGCCAGGTCGAAGAGGATCGACTCGACACTCACGACCCGGAAGCTGACCACACGCTGCTCGGCCGCGGCGCCGGCCCCCTCGGCGCGCTCGGGCATCCCCTCGGCGCGCTCGGGCATCCCCTCGGCGGACGCGTCGCTCACGGCCAACAGGCTAATTCGCCGAGCGGCGCGACACGGACAGCACGAGCCCGCCGGCCGTGTAGAAGACCAGGGCCGCCGAGCCGCCGTAGCTCAGGAACGGCAGCGGGATGCCGGTGATGGGCATGATGCCCATCGTCATGCCGATGTTCTCAAAGCAGCTGAAGGCGAAGAAGATGAACACGCCCAGGCTCAGCACGCGACCCATCATGTCGCGCGAGTTGCGCCCGATGACGAACATGCGCCAGGCCACGAAGGCCAGCAGCAGGACGATGATGATCGAGCCGATGAAGCCCGTCTGCTCGCCGATGGCGGTGAAGATGAAGTCGGTGCGCTGCTCGGGCACGTAGCCGAGCACCGTCTGCAGGCCCTTGAACAGCCCGGCGCCGAAGAGTCCGCCCGAGCCGATCGCGCTCTTGGCGTTGTAGACCTCGTAGATCAGCGGGGCCAGCGCGGGGTTGGTGGAGTTCTGGTGCAGGAACGAGACGAAGCGGTCGATCTGGTAGCGGTGCAGCAGGTCGCCATAGATCGCCCCGGCCACCCCGATCGATCCCACGATGGCCAAAAAGCTCATGAAGCGCGGGGGCACGCCGGCGATGACCATCATCGCCGAGACGACCAGCACGATGATGATCGCCGTGCCCAGGTCCGGTTGCAGCACGATCATGCCCAGGGGCACCGCGCCCATGACCAGCAGGCGCATCACGTCGTACATCGTCAGGCCCTCCGGGCGCCGGTGGCAGTAGGTCGCCACCGCCAGGATCAGCACCAGCACGGTGAACTCGCTGGGCTGGATCTGGATGAGCCCGAGGTTGTACCAGCGCTGCGCGCCCAGGGCGCTGGATCCGGCCACGAACACCCCGGCCAGGGCGAACAGGCTGAGCACGTACAGCGGCGTGGCCAGCACCTCGAAGCGCCGATAGTCAAAGCGTGAGATGACGTACATGATGATCATGCCCAGGATCACGAAGATGCCCTGGCGCTCGAGGTAGTAGTGCGGGTTGTAGCCCGCGTTGGCCAGCGGCGCGCGCGTGGCCGAGTAGATCATGAAGGCCCCGAGCGGGCCCAGGACCAGCAGGCCGACCAGCAGGCCCACGTCCACCCGCTCGCGAGCGCGCATCCGCTCGGAGATCACGGCCAGCGCGTCGCTCACGTGATCACCTCCAGCAGCGCCGCCCCGTGCACCGGCTCGCCGAACCACCAGGACATCTGGCGCGCGGCCTGGAAGGCCAGCATCCCCAGCCCGTTGGCGCTGCGACAGCCGCGCTGCTCGTGGGCGGCCATCCAGGCCGAGCGGCGTGGCTCATAGGTTATGTCCAGCGCGATCGTCTCGGCGCTCACCGCGCCGAGTACCTGATCATCGCGACCGAGCGCCGGCGTGGTGTTGATCACCAGGTCGTAGCTCTCGCACGAGTCGACCACCGCGTCGTAGCGCTCGGCCAGCCAGGACACCGCCTCGGCCCGGCGCGCGAGCACCGCGACGGCCCCGACCCGATGAGACACGAGCGCGTCCACGATCCCCCGCGCCGCTCCCCCGGCACCCAGGACCGCCACGCGCCGCCCGCTCACCTCGAAGTCGAAACCGGCCGCCAGCGCGTCGCACAGCCCCTCGCCATCCGTGTTGGCCCCGTACACCAGGCCGTGGCTGACCAGCAGGGAGTTGACCATCCCGGTGCGCGTGGCCGCCTCGTCGCGATGATCGCACAGCGAGGACGCCAGCTCCTTGAGCGGCATGGTGACCGACAGCGCGTCGAAGCGCTCGCCGAGCAGGCCCTCGAGGCTCGCGAACTGCTCGGCGGGCAGCGCGACGCGCTCCGAGGTGCCGCTCAGGCCCAGCTGGGCCAGGCCCGCCTCATGCAGCACGGGCGAGAGGGAGTGCTCGATGGGAAAGCCCACCACGCCCAGACGCCAGCTCACTTGATGCCTCGAGAGGCGGCCAGGCGCTCGTTGGCCAGCTGTTGGGCGAAGGTGCTCGAGAAGGCCATGGTGCCGTTCTTGTCGACGAGGGTGAAGTAGAGCCAGGGACCCGGCGGCGCGTGCAGGACCGCCGAGAGGGCCTCGGAGGAGACCGTGCAGATCGGCGTCGGCGTGAGTCCAGCAGTGAGGTACGTGTTGTAGGGCGAGACCGTCTTGAGCATCGCCGGGCTCACCAGACCCCCGTCGCGTCCCAGGGCGTAGAGCACGGTCGCGTCCATCTGCAGCGGTCCGCCCCGCGCAAGCCGGTTGTAGATCACGCGCGCCACCTTGGGCATGTTGGCGGGGTAGTAACCCTCCTTCTGCACGATCGAGGCCGCGATCAGCAGCTGATACGCGCTGAGGCCCTGCACGGTGCTCGTCGGGCTGAAGCCGACGCGCTGGGCCAGCTCCGCAAAGCTCGCCCGCATCCGCGCGAGCAGTCCGCCCGGGGTGCTCGAGGGCGTGATGAGGTACGTGCCCGGCCCGATGAGCCCCTCGAGGCTGGCGGCGGGCCGGTACGGGCTCGTCGCGGCGGCCGCGGAGGCCTCGGCGAGGAAGGACTCGGCGAACTGGGGTGTGCTCGCCGCGGCGACCTGCAGGGCGACCTCGTGCAGGGTCAGGCCCGGCACGACATCGACGACCTGCACGTTGGGCCCGGCGCCCAGGACCGACTTGACGGCGCCAAAGGAGGAGTTCTGCGCAATCTCGTAGGAACCGGGCAGCACCGTGGGCGCGCCGAAGACGGCCAAGTCGGCCCGAAAGGCCAACGACGAGTGGATCACCCCGGCCGCACTGAGTTCGTCGGCGATGCGAGAGAGCGAGTCGCCGTACTTGACGCTGACGATCACCGCGCGACCCGGGGAGCCGAGCGGGTTGGCCTGCAGGTAGAACCAGCCGGCCCCGGCCAGCAGAAGCAGGCCGAGCAGGGCCCCCGTGAGTCCCAGCGCCCCGAGGCGGGCCAGCAGCCTACGCACGGCCCGCCTCGAGGTAGCTCTCGAGCATCACCACCGCCGCCGCCGAGTCAATGCGCGCGCGCTGCTCTCTTGCCCGGTGCCCGGCCCCACTCAGGGAGCGCTGGGCCTGCACGGTGGTGAGCCGCTCGTCCTGGGCGTACACCGGCACCGGCGCCAGCGCGAGAACGAGGCGCCGCGCCAGCTCGTCGGCCAGCGCCGTGGACGCGGTCGTCGCACCGGCCAGGCTCAGCGGGCGACCGACGACCACCTCGTCCACACCCTCTTGGGCCACCAGTTCGATCACCGCTCCGAGCAGATCATCGTCCACCGAGAGGGCCTCACGGGGAAAGGCCATCGTGCGCGCCGAGTCGCTCAGGGCGACGCCGCATCGCCTCGTGCCCGGGTCCAGGCCCAGGACTCGACCCACGGCTACAGCTCGGCGGCCGCGCGCAGGACCCGATCCACCCCGGCCGTGTCCCGGCCACCGGCCACGGCCAGGCGCTCACTGCCCCCACCGCCCCCACCGACGAGGCCGGCGAGCTGACGCACCAGCGCGGTCGCGTCACGCCTCGCGTCGGTCGCCACCACGATCGACACCTTCTCGTCCACCACGCCGGCCAGCACGACCAGGCCCCGACCGCGGCGCTGCAGCTCCTGGGCCACGCTGCGCATCGCGTCCCCGTCGAAGCCGTCCAGACGTCCCAGCACCGTGTCGCCCTCGCCACCGGCCAGCTGATCGATCACGCTGGACAGCTGGGCCTGACGCAACGCGCCCAGGTGGGCCTCCAGCTCGCGCTGGCGCGCCAAGACGCGATCCAGGGCCGGGCCCACGCTGTCCACCGACGTCTTCAACACGGCCGCCACCGCGCCGAGGGCGGCCTCCATCTCGGCGCTGCGCCGCAGGGCCGCCAGGGCCGTGACGGCCTCGATGCGCCGGGTGTTGGCCCCGATGGAGGACTCCGAGGTCACTTGGACCTGGCCGATGTCACCCAGGCGCTCCACGTGCGTGCCGCCGCAGAACTCCAGGCTGTGGGCCCCGGCGCGCACGACGCGAACCCGCTCGCCGTACTTGTCGCCGAAGAAGGCCACGGCGCCCATCTTCTCCGCGTCGAGCTTGGACGTCTGGATCGTCTCGACGCCTTCGTTGGCCACCACGTCGGTGTTCACCATGCCCAGGATCGCGGCCGCCTCTTCGCGCGCGACGCCCTGGCCGTGGCTGAAGTCAAAGCGCAGCCGGTCCGGGCCGACGTAGGAGCCCTGCTGGCGCACGTGCTCACCCAGCACGCTGCGCAGTCCGGCGTGCAGCAGATGCGTCGCGGTGTGGTTGCGTCGGATGGCCTCGCGCCGCGGCGCGTCGATGGTGGCCACCGCCACCTGGCCCGGCACGATCGTGCCCTCGAGACGTCCACGGTGCGCGATGAGCCCGCCGGCGACGTTCTGGGTGTCGCTGACGCTGAAGCGACCCGACTCGGTGACGATCACCCCGGTGTCTCCCACCTGGCCGCCGGATTCAGCGTAAAAGGGCGTGGACTCGAGGAAGAGCTCACTGACGCCCTGCGCCTCCAGCACGCCGATGACGGTCGACTCAACGCTGTAGCGCGTCACGTCGCGACCGACGAACTCGGTGGCCCCGCTGGACTCCAGCAGCTCGCGGTACTGAGACTCGTCGGCCAGGTGCAGGGTCTTCGCGCTCGCCCGAGCGCGCTCTCGCTGGGCGGCCATCGCGGCGTCGAAGGCCTCACGCTGCACGTGGAGCCCGGACTCGGCCACTATCTCGCTCGTCAGCTCGATGGGAAAGCCGTGCGTGTCGTGCAGCTTGAAGGCCACCTCACCCGGAAAGACCGTCGTCTTGGCGGCCAGGACCTCGTCGCGCGCCTCTTCGAGCAGGCTCAGCCCGGTGCGCAGGGTGCGGTTAAAGCCCGCTTCCTCGCGCTCGAGGACCTCGATGATCAACTCACGGTCCTTGACCAGCACGGGATACGCCGCGCCCATCTTGGCCAGCGTCGCGTCCACGAGCGCCGCGGCCAGGGGTGCCTCGGAGCCGGCGCGACGCGCGGCCAGCACCGCGCGGCGGATGATTCGGCGCAGCACGTAGCCACGTCCCTCGTTGGAGGGCAGCACGCCGTCTCCCACGAGCATCGTCATGGCTCGTCCGTGCTCGGCGATGCGCCGAATGGCCACGTCACTGTGCTCGTCGGCGCCGTAGGGGCGCTTGATCGCGCCCGCGGCGGCCTCCAGCAGTGGGGCGAAGAGGTCGGTAGCGAACACGCTGTCCACGCCGTTGAGGATCGACAGGACCCGCTCGAATCCCGCACCGGTGTCGATGTTCTTGCGCGGCAGCTCGAGCAACGCCTGGCCGGGCTCGCGCTGAAACTGCATGAAGACGAGGTTCCAGAACTCCAAGAAGCGCTCGTCGCCGCCGAAGGCGGGCCCCCCGTCGGCCCCGTACTCGGGGCCCTTGTCAAAGAAGATCTCCGAGCACGGCCCGCAGGGCCCGCTCTCGCCCATCGACCAGAAGTTGTCCTCGTCCAGGCGCTGGATGCGCTCGGCGCGCACCCCGATGACGTCGCGCCAGATCGCCTCGGCGTCATCGTCGCTGTCGTGCACCGTGACCCACAGGCGCTGCGGGTCCAGTCCGAATCCCTCGGTGATGAGACCCCAGGCCAGCTGGATCGCCCCCTCCTTGAAGTAGTCACCGAAGGAGAAGTTGCCCATCATCTCAAAGAAGGTCAGGTGACGACTGGTGATGCCGATCTGGTCGATGTCCGGGGCCCGGAAGCACTTCTGGACCGTCACGGCACGCGCGAAGGGCGCGGGCTCCTCACCGGTCATGTACGGCTTGAACGGGACCATGCCGGCGACCGTGAACAGCAGGGACGCGTCGTGTGGGATGAGGCTGGCCGAGGGCACGATCGTGTGGCCGTTGGCCGCGAAGTAGTTCAGAAATGTCGAGCGCAGTTCCTGGGCTTCCACGGATTCACTCTACCGGGGGCTCCTGAGAGC
>JAJXUK010000057.1 GCA_021782915.1 Actinomycetes bacterium
AGTCCGCGCACAGCGAGGTGGTGGACCCCCTGGCGCACCAACTCGTGAGGGCCGGTAAACGGATACGCGCTTCACTCGCTTGGCCAAATTGTTCATTGCCTCAGTGGGTCCGTTCGTGATGCATAACTTGTGCCAGCCAATGATCTCGTTGCGCCAGCGCTTGAGCGTGCGAGTGAGGGGGCGCGGCTCATAGGCATCGACGCCAGCGCCGACATGCTGAAGCTCTCGCGGCACCTCCTGCCGCAAGCAACGCTGCAAGTTCAAGACGTCGCCGACGAGCTACCCGGAGGGCCCTTCGACGGCGTCGTGAGCGCCCTCGCCATGCACCATCTCACCAATGAGGGCAAGAGCGACCTCTTCGCGCGCGTCGCGGCCCAGATCGGTCCCGGGGGTCGCTTCGTGTTCGGGGACGTGATCATCCCCGACGATCCCGCCAAGGTGGTCATCCCCCTCGATGAGGGATACGACCTCCCGAGCCCGGTCGCCACGATCATCGCGCTCTCGAGGACGTCGACTTCGACTCGCTGCGCCTCGTCTAATCCCGTCGGGACCTCGCCCTCATCTTCGCGGCGACGGCTGCGTCGTGACCACGGGCATGCCCGGTCGGACTTCTCCCCCTGAAGTGGTAGTGCTCCATCATGAAGGAGGCCAGCAGGCTCGGGATGAAGCCGGTGCTGATGCTTGCCCAAACGGCGATCTGCGCCCTGAGGGTGTCACCCAGCGACGGCGACTGCTCGCCCCGATGATCATGCACGCCCGCGTGCAGCCCTCGGTGATTCGCACGCTAAGGGGCGCACCGCGGTGGCTTGGGCTACCAACCGCGGCACTCAGTTCGAAGGCGTCAACCCGCGCTGGGCGCGTAGACGGGGAGCGGCGGCGAGCAATTCGCGGGTGTAGTCCTCGCGGGGCTGCTCAAAGACCTCTTCGGTGGCCCCCGTCTCGACCAGTCGACCGCGATACAGGACCACGACCGAGTCACAGAGGTGGCGCACCACCGCCATGTCGTGCGACACGAACACCATCGTCAAGTTGAAATCCCGCACCAGCCCCGTGAGCAGGTTCAGAATCTGTGCGCGCACGGAAACGTCCAGAGCGCTCACCGGTTCGTCGGCGATCAGCACCTCGGGGGACGGACCCAGTGCACGGGCGATGGCGATGCGCTGGCGCTGGCCGCCGGAGAATTGGTACGCGTACCGTCTCGCTGCCGCGGCCGGCATCTCTACGGAAGCCAGGAGCTCGCGGACCCGCTCCCCCTCATCGACATCGATGTGCAGGGCTCGCAGGGGCTCGGCCAGCAAGTCATGAACTCGCATACGCGGATCGAGAGAGGACATGGGGTCCTGAAACACGATCTGGACATGACGACGGAAGTCCCTCAGATCGCGCTCTCGCCGGCCACTGATGACCTCGCCGCGATAGCGGACGGACCCTGACGTGGGTCGCTCGAGCGCCAGGAGCAGACGGGACAGCGTGGACTTGCCGGAGCCCGACTCGCCAACGACTCCCAGCGACTGGCCCGGCGCCACCGTAAAGGAGATATCCCGCAGCGCTTCGACAGCTTGCCCGCGACGCCCCCGGCTCTGGTACACCTTCGTCACTGAGTCGACCTCGAATGTCGGGATGTCGCTCATGCAGCTTCCCCACCCCCGGACGCGGAGGTCCCAACAACGGGATTCCAGCACGCGAGTGCACGATTGTCGGTCTCGACGACCTCCGGCATCACCTGGCAAGCCTCCACGCGGCGATCACAACGATCCTGGAACGGGCAGCCGCGCGGGAAGTGACCCGCGCTCGGCACCGTTCCCGGAATCGATGGCAGCTGGCTCCCGAGTGACGACTCAGACACTGACAAGGCCTTGGAGGTGGCGAGCAGAGCCTGGGTATAGGGGTGGTGGGGTTCGTTGATGATCTGGCTCACCGAACCCGACTCGACCAGCCGCCCGCCGTACATGGTGATCACCCGGTCGCACACCTCACTGACCACGGCCAGGTCGTGGGCGATGAGCAAGAGAGCACAGCCCTCCTCATCGACCAGTCGGTCCAGGAGCTCCAAGACCCGACGCTGCACCGTCACGTCGAGCGCGGTGGTCGGCTCGTCAGCCAGAATCACTCCGGGGTCACAGGCGATTGCGCTCGCGATCATCGCGCGTTGGCGCTGGCCGCCGGAAAGCTCGTGCGGGTACATGCGCGCATAGCGCTCGGGCTCGGCGAACTCGACGCGCGAGAGCAAGTCGACGGCCGCACGCTCCGCCGCCTTGCGCGACAAGTGCCGGTGGATCCGCAGCGTTTCCCCCACCTGGTCGCCAACGCGACGGGTCGGATTGAGGGCGCTCATCGGCTCCTGGAAGACCATCGCGATGGCGTCGCCCCGCAGCTGGCATCGACGAAGCTCCGATGCTTCGAGCAGCTCCTCGTCACCGAGGCGAACGGACCCGGACGCTCGGAGCCCTTCGCCCAGCAACCCCATGACCGCCAGTGCGGTGAGCGACTTTCCCGAACCGGACTCGCCGATCAGACCCACACGCTCGCCGGCGTCCACGTCAAAGCTCACGTCGCGCACCAACTCGAGCGGTCCACTCGAGACGCTCAGCCCGCGCACGGAGAGAAGCGCGGTCACGAGCGCCTCCGCGCCTCGCGCAGCTCGCTGATGCCGTCTCCCAACAACGAGAACCCCAGCACGCACGCGACGATCGCCAGGCTGGGCCACACCGTGAGCAGTGCGTCGCTGCCCAGATAGTCCTGGCTCGAGGCCAGCATCGTGCCCCACGAAGCGGTGGGGGCAACCGTACCCAGACCGAGGAAGTCAAGTGCGGCTTCAGCCAGGATGGCCAGTGAGAACAGGAGGCTCATCTGGGCGATGATGGTGGTTGCGATGTTCGGGACCACGTGACGGCGCAGGATGGCGAAGGTTCGTCGGCCGTAGGCTCGCGCGGCCAGGACGTACTCTGAGTTGAGCACGACCAGCGCATTGGAGCGCGTCACGCGAATGAACACCGGAATGTACGCGATGCCGATGGCCAGCACGACCGTCATCTTCGATGCGCCAAAGGCGGCCGCGAGGACGACCGCCGCCAGCAACGCCGGAAAGCCGTAGAGAATATCGGTGAGGCGCAATATCACTTGACTGATCGCGCCCTCGCGAGCAGCCGCCAGGAGACCGGCCGGAATGCCAACTGCCGTCGCGATCAGCACCGACAGAGCGCCCACGAACAGGGCGATCTGCGAACTGGCCATGAGTCGGCTGAACTCATCGCGGCCGTACTCGTCAGTTCCCAGCCAGTGGCTCATGCTCGGCGCAGCAAGAGCGTGCGAGGGGTTCACGGCCAGCGGGTCGTAGGGCGTCCAGAATATCGACACGATCCCCGAGAGCACGACCAGGGCGACGATGCCACCGCCAATAACGACGCTCGGATTGTGCAGCCACCGCCCGTGATGCTCGACGTCGCCGAACCCATCGTCGACCTCGATCTCGCCTGGGCGAGCACCACTGGGGAGCACTGCTGAACTCACGCGGTCCCCTTGAGGCGAGGGTCGAGGAGTCGGTACGACAAGTCAACCAGCAGGTTCAGGACCAGGACCGTCGTCGCGACGAGCATCGCGATGTCTTGGACCGTGATCAGGTCCCGGTTGTTGACCGAGTCCAGCAGCAAGAGCCCGAGTCCGGGCAGGGAGAAGACATTCTCCACGACGATCGCGCCCACCACGAGGCTGGCCAGCTCGAGCCCGACCACCGTGACGAGAGGAATCGCGGCGTTGCGGAAGCCGTGGCGGCGTAGAGCCTGACCCACGCGCAAGCCCTTGGAGCGAGCGGTGCGCAAGTAGTCCGAGCGAAGCTGCTCGAGGATCGATGCGCGTACGTACCGGCTCATGATCGCGCCTTCGACCACCCCGAGCGAGAAGGAGGGCAGGACGAGAGCCCGGAGGGCTTGCCAGGGATCGGACCACCCCGGGAAGCCGCTGGTGGGAAAGATATGCAACTTCACCGTGAGCACGACGATGAGCAACAGTCCAGCCACGACCGAAGGCACCGCCATGCCCACCTGACTCATAGCGCCGATGAGAGAGCCCGAAACGCGCCCGTTGCGCAAGGCGCCAGCCAGTCCCAGGGGCAGCCCAATGAGCAAGCCGATGAGCAGTGCAAACAGCACCAGGGGGCCGGTCACCGTGAGCGCTTGACCGATCTGGCTCCCGATGCTCTGGTGCGAGATGTAGGACACGCCGAAGTTCCCACGTACGAGGTTGCCCATCCAGTCGAGATATTGGTTGATGAGGGGCTTGTTCAATCCCAGTTGGGCGGTGAGCTGCTGGACGGCTCGTGGTGTGGCTTGCGTGCCGAGGATCACCTCGGCCGGTGAACCGGGCAGGACATTGAGAACGACGAAGACGAGCACGGAGGCCCCAAAGAGCGCCACCACCATCGTCGCCAGCCGCCGCAGCAGCGGCAGCAGTGCCAATCCAGCGCGACGCAGTGACGTGCCCAGGGTGCGAGAGCCCCGTTGTCCCCGCACCGCCCCCCCGGAAGGGAGGTGGTGCGGGGACAACTGGCTCTCGTCAGCGCTCATCAGGACGAGAAGCCCTCCGCTGCTGCCTGAGCGGGAACCGATCCACCAATCGAGACGTAGCTGACGTTGAAGGACTCCGTGAGGCCACTGCCCGGAAGGCCGACCACGTTGGAGTCTGCCACGGTCAACTGGTCGGGATTGTAGAGCCACAGGTTGGCCGCATCAGCAGTGATCTTGTGGACGACCGCACGGAAGAGCGAGATCTCTTTCGCGCTCGTGGTCGCCGTGGTCGCTGCTGCCATCAGGGTACCAACGGCCTTGCATCCGGCGTAGTTGAAGTAGTACGTGCAGTCACCGTATTCGCCGATGTCGCGCGCCTCGACCTGGTCAATGATCGTCAGCTGATACTGGTGACCCTCGAACACTTTCGAGATCCACAGCGCCCAGGCGATGTTCTTGATCGTCACCCGTACGCCGACTGCGGCCAACTCGGCCTGGATGAGCGGACCGGCCTGCGTCGCGTAGCCATACGGGGGAAGCGTGAGGACCAAGGAGAACCCGTGCTTGTAGCCCGCCTGGGCCAGCAGCTTCTTCGCCTTCTTCACGTTGTAGGAGTAGATGCGGTTGACGCTCGGTGTGTACCACGGATCGCCCGGAACCTGGTCACTCCCGATCACGGTGCCGTATCCCGCACCCACCGTCTTGAGGATCGCCTTCTTGTCGATCGCGTACGAGATCGCTTGGCGCACCTTGAGCTTCTTCAGCGGTCCGGACTTGTTGTTGATGGTCAAGTCGATCTTGCCGTTCGTCGGACCGTGAACAACCTTGAACGCGCTGTTGTGCTTGAACAGTGACACGTTCTGCGAGTTGTCCAGGTTGTCGATGACCTGAATCTGTCCGCTTTGCAGAGCGCTGTCCATGGTGCTGGCACTGGCGAAGTACCGCCAGGTGACCGTCGACAAGGCCGGCTTGGTGCCCCAGTACTTGGGGTTGGCGACCAGCACGACGTTGTAGTTCGAGATCTGTGACTGGTACATGTACGGTCCAGTGCCGACGGGATTCGTGGCGATGTTCGCGACTTGCGTCGGGTCAAGGACAATGCCGTTGCTGTACGCCGCCAGGTTGTAGAGGAACTGGTTGTCCGGATGGCTCAAGGTCACGACCACCGTCGAGTTGTCCGGTGAGCTCACGGAGCTGACGTCCGCCACCAACGACTGGTAGGGGTAACCCGACTTCGGGTCAACCGCCCGCTTCAGGCTGTAGACGACGTCGGCGGCCGTCAGGGGATCGCCGTTGGAGAACACCACGCCCGAGCGCAGCGTGAAGGTATAGGTCAGCCCGTCGGTCGCCACCTTGTACCCGGTAGCCAGCACGGGAATCACTTGCCCCTTGGGATCGAGCTCAACGAGGTGCTGATACACGTTGTAATCGAAGACCTCGTCGATCGCCGCCGAGGCATTCGATGTGGGATCGAGCGACGGCGGCGCCACCGCAGATCCAATCACCAAAGAGTTGCCCGACGCGGCCATGGCCACCGACGAGGACGACGCAACAGCCAGACCGACGGCCGCGAATGTCACGGCCAGCAGTGATGAAAGTACGTTGAAACCCCGCCGTTTCACGGATGAAAACTTCATTGTCCCCCTCTTCCTCAGAGTTTGCAAACTCTCCGCGCAGCCTTGCAGAGCATCGCGCGCCCTAGTGTATCCAATATTCCGAATCCGGTATACTACTCAGCGCCTCGCCTGTCAACCACAGGCCAGCCCGCACTGGCTCGATGCAGGGCCACCGCGGTTCCGGATTCACCGTGCCAGCGACAGCCCCCCCTCCTTCCTCCGTCCTGGCCCGCGTGGGCGCCACCGATGGGTCTCACAACGCCACGCACACGTTCGTCACCCGGCTGTAGGCGAGCATCGCGTCGACGGACTTGCCGCGCGCGTGACCGCTCTGCTTGAGCCCCCCGAAAGGCAGGGCGACACCGCCACCGACGCCGTAGCTGTTGACGAAGACCTGGCCAACTTCCAGGCGGCGAGCCACAGCGTGCGCCCGACGGAGATCTCGCG
>JAJXUK010000033.1 GCA_021782915.1 Actinomycetes bacterium
TGGCCAACCCGGTGCCCGAGATCGACCCGGCGATCGCGCGACGTCACGCGGCCATCGTGGCCACCGGGCGCAGCGATGAGCCGAATCAGATCAACAACGTGCTGGCCTTCCCCGGCATCTTCCGGGGTCTGCTCGACGTGGGCGCCACGCGCGTGACCGAGGACGTCGAGATCGCCGCGGGGCGCGCGATTGCCGACGCGGTCAAGCCCAGTGACCTGTCGGCCGACTACATCGTGCCGACGGTGTTCAACCCGAGCGTGGTGAGCGCCGTGGCCAGCGCCGTCGAGCGGGTGGTGCGCGCCCAACGCGAGGCGAGTGCGTCGTGACCTTGCGCGTCGCCGCGGTCCAGCTCAGCTCGGGCCGTGACGTCGCGACGAATCTCGCCGCGGCGGAGGCCGGCATCGCCCGGGCCCTGGAGGCCGGCGCGCGCTACGTCCAGTTGCCGGAGTACTTCAACTACCTCGGTCCGCCCTCCGGGCTGGCCGCAGCGGCCGAGACGATCCCCGGTCCCACCACCGAGCGCTTCGGCGAGCTGGCCCGGCGCGCCGAGGTGAGCCTGCACCTGGGCTCGATGGCCGAGATCGCTGGTGAGGGGCGCTACCACAACACCAGCGTGCTGATCGGGCCGGACGGGCGGGTCGCGGCGACCTATCGGAAGGTCCACCTCTTCGACGTCGAGGTGGGCGAGCTGGTCTCTCGAGAGTCCGACGCGCTCACCGCGGGTGAGGAGATGGTCGTGGGCCCCCTCGACGGTGAGCTGCTCGGACTGTCGATCTGCTTCGACGTGCGCTTTCCCGAGCTGTATCGACGCCTCGCTGCAGCGGGTGCGTCGGTCCTGGCGATCCCCGCGGCCTTCGCCGAGGCCACGGGGCGGGCCCACTGGCACGTGCTGGTTCGCGCGAGGGCGATCGAGAACCACGCCTACGTCGTGGCCGCCGCCCAGGCCGGCGCCGCAGGCGCGTTCCCCACTTACGGCCACTCGTTGATCGTGGACCCGTGGGGCGAGGTGCTGGCCGAGGGCCCCGGCGAGGGCGAGGCGGTCCTCGTGGCCGAGCTCGACTTTGATCAGGTCACCCGCCGGCGGGCCCAGATCGCGGTGCTCGAGTTGGCCCGGCCGGATCTCTATTCGCGCGCGCCCCGAGGTGCTAGACAGACGCCATGATCTACACCCAGCGCCGTGGCGCCGGCGCCGCGCTCGTGCTGGTGCACGGCATCACCGAGTCACACCACTCCTTTGACCCGTTGATCGAGGACCTGGCGAGCGATCACGACGTCCTGGCGCTCGACCTGCGCGGACACGGTGAGTCTGTGCGTGAGGGCCCCTTCGACGTGCTGCGCATGGCTCTGGACGTCCAGGAAGTCTTGGCGAGCGAGGCGATGGTCGACGTGCTCCTGGTGGGCCACTCCCTCGGGGGCACCGTGGTGAGCGTGCTGGCCGCGCTGGGACCCGTGCGTGGGGTGATTAACATCGACCAGACCCTCGACCTGGCCGCGTTCCAGGACTCGCTGCGCGCTCTCGAGCCCCTGCTACGCGCCGACGCGGCGACCTTCGAGGCGACGATGCGCATGGTCTTTGACGCGATGCGCGGACCGCTCACCGACGAGCAGTGGGCGCGCCTGAGCGCTCTGCGCCGCTTCGACCAGGACGTGGTGCTCGACATCTGGGCGAGTGTCTTCGAGCTGAGCGAGGACGAGCTGGCCGACATGGTGAGCAACCTGGCCGGGGCGGTGAACGCGCCGTATCTGTCGCTGCACGGGACCGATCCGGGCGAGGGCTACGAGGAGTGGCTGGCTGGTTTGATCCCCCAGGCGGTTGTTGAGCGGTGGGACGGCCTCGGGCACTATCCGCACCTGGCCGCACCGGAGCGGTTTGTCCGTCGTCTCCGTGATTTTGAAGCGGATCTTCCTTAGGTGGATTGTTCGTCGGGCACGGACGCGACAATTCTGGGCCGGCTCAACTGAGTGCGGTCGGGTTACTCTCGCTTCGATTGTCGAATGTTGTGCCCGGTTGTGTGGATGTGTTCCTGAGTTGATCTCAGGGCCGCTCGTTTCCGTGCGTGATCCACGCCGGTGAGTATCTGCCAGTAGGTGTTCGCCGCGAGACGCAGCCCGTCTTGTCGCTGGGCGGATGAGAATGTGGTGCCAGACTCGAGGAAACATGATGAGATGCACTGTCTCATCGCCTACGTCACGGTCCGGCAAATTTGTATCGTGTCGTTGAAGTCGAGTTGGTCGATTGACCAGGGTTAGCATTCGAACAATGTCTCAGGCTCGCGAAATTGAATCTGGGACCACAAAGCGGCTCTCCGTCTTCCGACGCCTCGTGGAGCAGTCAGCGACGCGCTGGATCCCTTTGGCTTCATTCGCTGTTGCGTTCTCTCTCTACGCCTGGCAGTTGAGTCAGCCGTCTATGCCCGCGTTCTACGACTCGGGAGTCTACGTTGCGTCAGCGATTGACTTCGTGAGTGGTGTGATGCCATATATCAGATTCACGTTCGTTAATCCTCCGGGCATCGTCTTGTTGCTGGCACCCGTGGGAGTCATTGGGAAGTTGCTGGGCAGCCACGCGGCCCTCGTTGCCGCACGCTGGATGGGTGTTGTGGTTGCGGCAGGCGTGGCCGCTGCCGTGCCGTGGCTGCTGCGACGCCAAGGACTCCTCGCCATGGGTGTCGCGGGAATCCTGATGGCGACGATTCCCGTCGCGGACACGGTGAGTTCCGCGATCAAACTTGACACCTACTGCGTGCTGCTGAGTTTGATCGGAGCGGGAATCGTCCTGCCTCTCTTCAAAGAGAGTCTGCGAAGCGAGCGAGTCGCGTCCTGGCGTTGGTGGGCTGGTGGGGTTGTCTTTGGCTTCGCAGGATGCGTAAAACTGTGGGCAGTCTTTCCGTTTACCGCAGTCGTCCTCTGTCTCCTCGTTTGGCGGGTCCACCAACTCTCTCGCGTGATCACCGGTGCTGCACTGGGTCTCTTGGTTCCGAGTTTGCCGTTCATTCTTCGTAGCCCCTCTCGCGTCATTCATCAAGTCCTCATTGATCAGTTGATGCAGCCGGGCTTGGCCCAACACAGTCAGGGCGTGCTCGATCGTCTAATGGATCTCACCGGATTTGACTACACGTTGCTGCAACTCTCGAACTCGTCACTCATGGTCTTCGTGGTTATCTTCCTCGGTGCAGTAAGCCTCGCCCTGCTGATTGGTCCACGTCTCGAGCCTGAGGAGGCCTTCTTCATCTTCAGTGCAGTGCTGGTGACGGGGGGGCTTCTCGCAGCTCCAGTGTGGGACTTGTACTACGCCTATTTCGACGCGCCGTTCCTGATTGGCGTACTCGCGTTCACCTTCGCGCGTCTGGCACGCGCTCTCACGTTCGTCATTCGTCGAGTGAGTCTCTCGACGGCGACGCGACGGTTCAGCGCGTCGGCACTTTCACTCAGTGCGATTGTTCTTGGGGGGACGCTGGCCATGGTGAACGTTCAGTTCTACCAGGGGTTCGCCTCGACGGGCTTGAATCCATCGGAATTAAGGGCGATTTCAACGACTATTCCCCCCTCGTCGTGCGTCGTCTACGCGTACGAGTACGAAGGTGTTTACACCAATCGCTTGTCACCCCCAGGGTCGAGCTGTCCTCAGGCCATTGACTCCTATGGCATGTTCCAGAGTGTCGGAATGAACGTGTCACATCCACCCCCGGCCTTCGTCGCAGAGTGGAAGTCATACCTTGCACGCGCTAAGTACGTCGTGCTCAACATTCCAGGCACGCCCTACCTCCCGTGGACAACAAGTCTGACGTCGTGGTTCGATGCCCACTTTCGCTTGATCTCGCCTGGACCCGGTGTCTGGGTGTATCGACATCGAGGAATGTGACTGGTGCGTGATCGAACGTCAGACTGGATCTGTGACACGAACTCTTCGCGAACGGAGGGTGAGAGCTGGCAAGGGCATGATGCGGGGCGAAGTGTCGCCTTGTAAGCCCAGAGTGACTCGACGGTGGCGCGCGCCACGCGCGGGGTGGATACTGGGCTCGTGAGTTATGACGCAGCGCGCGAAGACCTGGTGGCCTGGCGCACGAGCTATCCGGCCAATCCCTTTGACGCTGATCACAGTCTGCGCGAGGGCCTGGCGCACTACGTGCTCCCGCCGCGCCTTAGCCGCCTGGAGCACCGGGCGCGTGACTTCGCCGCGCACGTCGTCGACGTCGTCGCCCCGGCGGCGCTGCGCTACGAGCAGCGAGCTCATCTGCCGGAGCTCGCCCGCTACGACGGCATCGGTCAGCGGCTCGAGGAGGTCTCCTTTGACCCCAGCTACCACGTGGCCGGTGACGCGGTGTGGTCGAGCGGACTCATCGGCCTGTCGGGACAGTCCGGATCTGCCTTCGAGCAGATGGTGCTGCTCTACCTGCTCTCGGCCGAGGGCGAGGCCGGCCACGCCTGTCCGGCCACGTGCACGATCGGCCTAGCACGCGCACTGCGCCGGCGCGGAGACCTCGAGGTGCGAGAACGCTTCCTGCCCGCCCTGCTCGACGTCGACTACGCGCGAGCTGAGCGCGGCGCGCAGTTCCTCACCGAGGTTCAGGGCGGCAGCGACGTGGGGGCCAACGCGTGCGTGGCCGAATCGATCGGCGACGGCACCTACCGCATCAGCGGCGAGAAGTGGTTCTGCTCGGTCGCCGACGCGGACCAGTTCTTCGTCACCGCGCGTCTGGCCGGCGCGGGACCGGGCACGCGGGGCCTGGGCAGCTTCGTGGTGCCGCGTGTGTTAGACGGAGCGCCGAACGGGTTCTCCCTGCGTCGGCTCAAGGACAAGCTCGGCACGCGCGGGCTCGCCTCGGGTGAGATCGACTTCGACGGCGCGCGCGCCTGGCCGGTGGGCCCACTCGAGGAGGGCTTTCGCACCGCGGTGAGCGTCGTGCTCAACACGAGTCGGTGGATGACGGCGGTGGGCAGCGCGGGCATCATGCGGCGCGCCCTCGTGGAGGCCGCGGGCTTCGCCCAGCATCGGCGTGCCTTCGGCCAGCTCATTGGGCAGTTCCCGAGTCTGCAGCGCACCCTGGCCGACATGGCGGCCCTCACCCAGGGAGCCCTCGGCCTGGTGCTGGCCCTGACCGACCTGGAGGACCGACTCGACGCGGGCGGGGCCAATGACCAGGACCTCTACGTGCACCGATTTCTAGTCAACGCGACCAAGCTCGTCGTCTCTTCCCAGGCCAGCGTCGTCGTGCGCCAGGGTATCGAGGTCCTGGGCGGCAATGGCACGATCGAGGAGTTCTCGGTGCTGCCGCGCCTGTACCGAGACGCGATCGTGTACGAGTCCTGGGAGGGCACCCACAACGTGCTGGCCGCCCAGGTCCTCAACGACCTACGCCGACTGCCCCTGCTGGACGCCGTGGCCGCGCACATCGCCGAGCCGATGGCCAAAGCACCCTTCGCGGCCCAGGTGGAAGAACAGATGGACGCGCTCGCACGCTGCGTCGAGGACACGGCCTACGCGGCCTGGCACTTTCGCGCTCACCTCGAGCGACTCGGTGTCCTGCTCGAGGCGCTCTACGCACCCGGGCCCGCGGCCGAGCACCTCGTGGCGAGTGTGACGCCGGGATATGACGCGGCCCACGACCCGGGCTTCGCCGAGCGCGTCACAGCTCTGATCGCCGGGGTCTGAAAGCCGGGAATCGCCCAGCCCCAGGGCTAGCGTGGCTCTCAAGGAGCCACGTGACCAGTCCCGCCGGGCCGGAGCCCGCTTCGAGCCGCAACCGCCTCATGGCCAGTGCCGAGAAGCACAACGTGCCCGTGCGCACGATCCTCACGAGCGTGGGTGTGGTCGCCGGCACCTACCTGGGGGCTCTCTTTCTCTACCGGCTGCGCGATCTGTTCCTGCTGCTGCTGGTCGGGGGCTTCGTGGCACTGCTGCTCAACCCCGCCGTGCTGTTCCTGCAGCGTCACGGCATCGCGCGGCGCGGTGTGGCGGTCGGCGTCGTCGGCCTGATCTCGCTCATCGTCTTTCTCGGCCTGGCCTTCGCCTTCGGCTACCCGCTGGTGCGCAGCCTGACGCACCTGGCCGACACCCTGCCGGGTTACGTGAAGCAGGCTCAGCAGGGCCAGGGCTGGCTCGGGCACCTGCTGCGGCGCTACCACGTGGACCAGTGGGTCTCCCAGAACGCCTCCAAGCTCGTCTCGCTCGCTCAGGGCCTCTCGGGCCCGGCCCTCGCGCTCGGCCGCGGCGCGGCGTCGATGCTGGTCATGCTGCTGACCGTCTTCATGTTCGTGCTGCTCCTGCTGACCGAGGCGCCCAAGCTGCGCACGGTCCTGCTCGAGGCCATCGGCCCGCACCGCGCGGAACGCGTGGAGCGCCTGGCGGGCGAGATGCGCCGCTCGGCGACCGGCTACATGGTCGGCAACCTGGCCACGTCGATCATCGCGGGCGTCGTCGTCTTCGTCGCGCTGGCCCTGCTCGGCGTGCCCTTCGCATTCCTCTTCGCTCTCTGGGTCGCCCTGGTGGACTTTCTGCCCACCATCGGCGGCGCACTCGCCGGAATCCCGACGGTGCTCTTCGCCTTCGGTCACTCGGTGGAGGCCGGCGTGATCACCTTCGTGGTCTTCATCGTCTACACGCAGCTCGAGAACCACGTGCTCAACCCGCTCATCATGGCCAAGAGCGTCAACATCAATCCGCTGGCGGTCTTTCTCTCGGTGCTGGTGGGCGCCTCGGTCGGCGACTGGATCGGTGGGCTCTTCGGGGGCTTCGTCGGGGTGCTGCTGGCGGTGCCACTGGCCGCGTCGGGCCACGTCATCGCGCGCGACCTCTGGCCGCGGGTGAGAGCCAGCGACTAGCGCTGGCCCGGCACGATCACGACCGGCACCAAGGCGTGCTCGGCCAACTCGAGGCTCGTCGAGCCCAGCAGAAGCCCGGCGTGGGCGTGATGACCCCGCGTGCCGACGACCAAGAGGCTGGCCGAGATTGGCGCCTCGATGCAGCGCAGCATGACCGAGCAGGCGTCGCCGTAGTCCACGTGGGCGTGCACGCGCGCGTCCGCCAGGCCGCTCCTCGCAGCGAGGTCAGCCCCGGCCGCAGCCAGACTGGCACGCGCGTCCTCGAATGACGCCTGTTCCAGGATGCCCATCGCGTGCACCAGCACCAGGGCGCAGTCGCGCTCGCGCGCGTACGCGGCGGCCCAGTCGGCCGCCGCGCGCGAGTCCTCGGAGTAGTCGAAGCCCACCGCCACCGTCGTCACGCGCGACCTCCCAGCTCGTGGGCCTCTTCGAGGGCCCGGTCCCGGGCCCGACGGGCCCGCTCGATCGTCTCGGCGCCTGGCCCGCCGCTAGAGCGCTCCTCGAGGGCCACGTTCGCGCCCAGGACCGTGCCGAGGGTCGCGGCGGCCGAGGCGCGCAGGGCCTGCAGGTTGTAGCCGCCCTCGAGGAAGAAGGCCAGGCGCCCGGGCCCGGCGTGGCTCGCGATGAAGCGGCTGAGCCCGGCGAAGTCGCCGCTGGTGAGCTTCAGGTCGGCCAGGGGATCGCTGCGGTGCGCGTCGTAGCCGGCCGAGACGAGCACCCAGGTGGCCCCGAAGGCCTCGAGGCTCGGCGCGGCCAGCTCCTCGTAGGCGCGCTGGATCACGTCCCCGGTCGCCCCGGCCGGCAGCGGCAAGTTGAGCGTCGCGCCCAGGGCGTCGGGCCCGCCCACCTCGCCAGGGGTCCCGCTGCCGGGAAAGAGCGGCATCTGGTGGCTCGAGACGTAGAGCACGCGAGGCTCGTTCCAGAAGATCGACTGGGTCCCGTTGCCGTGGTGCACGTCGAAGTCCACGATGGCCACCCGCTCGCCGCGCGCCACCAGGTGCGCGGCGGCCACGGCCGCGTTGTTGAGCAGGCAGAAGCCCATCGCGCGCCCGGCCAGGGCGTGGTGCCCTGGCGGGCGGGTGAGCACGAAGCCCACGCCGTCACCGGCGCGAGATAGCTCGTCGATGACCGCGAGGCCGGCTCCGGCGGTGTGTCGGGCCACGGACCAGGAGTCGAAGGTGGCGTAGGTGTCCTCGTCGATGTCTCCGCCACCGGCGTAGCAGAAGGCGCCGAGCTCGTCGAGGTACGAGCCGTCGTGCACTCGGGTCAACTCGGCCCGCGTGGCCTCGCGCGGGGCCACGCGCACGACCTCGCTGCCCAGGTCGAGGTCGCCGATGCCGGCCAGCACGGCGCTCACCCGTTCGGGACGCTCGGGATGGCCCTCCTCCTCGTGGGACTCGTGCGAGCCCGGCCCGCCCAGCACCAGCATCAGGACCCGCTCACGGGGGCGTCGAAGCGGTCCTCGAGGGGCGCGATGCGAAAGCGCACGCTCACGAACTCAGACTCCATCGAGGCCTCCACCGAATAGCCCGAACTCTCGAAGACTCCGATCATGTCACGGTTGGACGCCTGGGTCTCGGCCGTGAAGGTCGTGATCCCCTGGGCCCGGGCCGCCACCGCCAGATCCTTGAGCAGGCGCATGCCCAGTCCCCGGCGCTGGAACTCGTCGGCCACCAGGAAGGCGACCTCGGCCTCCTCGGTGTCCGGCTCGCGGTCGTAGCGCGCCACTGCCACCAGGCGCTCGTCGTACTCGACCACCAGGGCCATTCGGCTCGCGTAGTCCACCGTGGTCAGGTGTTGCACCTCGTCGTCAGAGAGCTCGGGGTGAAACGAGAAGTAGCGCCGGTAGACGGCTTCGGCCGAGAGCCGGTCGTGGAAGGCCACGAGCTTCTCGGCGTCGCCGGGGTGGATCGGCCGGATGCGCACCAACTCGCCGCTCGTGAGGCGCACCAGGCGATTCAGCGCGTGCGGGTAGTTCTCCGGCAGCGTTGCGGTCGCGGGCATCTGACTCCCTTCGCACCCGAGGGTGCCGACCCCCAGGTCCATCATGACCCCCGGCGTGGACGGCTTCAAGCCGGCGACTCTGCCCGACTCGCAAGAGGGCCCCGGCCGGGCTCGCGGCCGGCTGCGGGCACATGCTGACGCGCCGCGCAAGCCCCGGTGCGGCCGGAACCCTTGCTCCGGACCCTCGCCGGAGCTCTGCGGCGCGCCCGTGGTGGCCGACGGGACCCTCAGCGAGGTGGCCAGCCCGGGATCGTGCCGCGGCCCGAGGGGAAGCGCACGTTCTTCGCGCGCACGAACTCGTGCAGGGTGTCCTCGCCGTACTCGCGCCCGTAGCCCGAGCCCTTCACGCCGCCGAAGGGCGAGCCGACGAAGTTGCGCCGCGTGTAGTTGTTGACGAAGACCATGCCCACCTCGAGGCGCTCGGCCAGGCGGGCCGCACGGGTCTCGTCGCGCGTCATGATCGCCGCGGTCAGTCCGTAGGCCGAGTCGTTGGCGATCGCCACGGCCTCGTCGTCCTCGGAGAAGCGCAGCAGGCTGGCGACCGGTCCGAAGATCTCCTCCTGGGCCAGCGTGCTCTTCGGGTCGACGTCACCCAGCACGACCGGGGCGACGTAGAAGCCGTGGGCCAGGTCCTCGTCCGTGGCCAGCTGGCCCCGGTAGAGGAGCGTGGCGCCCTCTGACAGTCCCACGTGCACGTACTGCTCGACGCGCTCCTTCTGGCGCGCGTCCACCATCGGGCCTATGTCGGTCAAGGGCGCGAGAGGATCGCCCACGACGAGCTTCGCGGTCGCTCCCACGAAGCGCTCCGCGAAGGCGTCGTAGAGCGAGTCGTGCACCAGCAGCCGCGAGGTCGACGTGCAGGCCTCCCCCTGGTTGTAGAACATGCCCTCGATGGCCACGTCCACGGCCGCCTCGAGATCGGCGTCCTCGAGCACGATGAGCGCGTTCTTGCCGCCCAGCTCGAGCGTGGTGAAGGTGAGATTCTTCGCCGCGCTCTGCATCACCTTGCGCCCAGTGGCGGTGGCTCCGGTGAAGGAGATGCGCTCGACGCGCGGGTGCTCGGCCAGGGCGGGGCCACTTCTCAGGCCGCTGACGGCGTTGAGCACGCCCGGCGGCAGGACCTCGTTGGCGATCTCCACCAGGCGCAGCACGCTCAGGGGGGCCTGCTCGCCGGGCTTGATGACCACGGTGTTGCCCACCGCCAGGGCCGGTGCGCACTTCTTGGAGAAGTGGATCGGCGGCCAGTTGAAGGGCAGGATCGCCGCGACCACGCCGTAGGGCTCGTAGGTGACCCGCGCCTCGACCGGGCCCTGGTCGATGATCGCACCGTGGATGAACTCGGTCAGGCCGGCGTAGTAGTCGAAGCTGGTGTGCGCGCTGGTCACGTCGACTCTCCAGGCGTCGCGCTTGGGCTTGCCGACCTCGCGCGCGCAGATCTCGGCGAGCTCCTCGGCGTTGGCGCGGATGCGCGCGGCCACCTCGCGCATCAGGGCGCTGCGCTCCTTGGGCGCTAAGTAGCGCCAGGTGTCCTCGTAGGCGCGCCGCGCGTCGGCGACGGCGCGATCGACCATCGCCTCATCGGCGACGTCCACGAGCGCCAGGGGCCGCCCGGTGGCGGCCTCGAGGACCTCGAAGGTCTCGGCGCTGAGGTCCTGGACGAAGGCGCCGGCGACGAAGGCGCCCCAGCGCGGGCGCCGGGCCAGGAGGGCGTCGCTGAGCAGGCGGGCGGACGGATCGTGGGCCACGGGCTCTCCTTTCAGCTGGGCTAATGCGACCTTACTGAGGGTGGGGGCTCCGATCACGGGGCCCCGTGCGTGAAAACACTTCAGGCCCCGCGCGCCGCGCCGCGCAGCAGGCTCGCAAGGTCGGGCTCCACGGAGTCCAGATCCCGATCGGGCAGGTAGGTGCGCCGCAGGGAGAGCAGCGTGGCCACGCTGGGCTCATCGACCCGGCCATCGCCGATCAGTCCGCGTGCCGGGTCGCTCAGCACCTGCACGTGCGCCGCCGCGTCGGCCTCGCTCAGGTCCAGCACGTCGCGCGCGACCGCGCGGGCCTCGTCGGTCAGCGAGCCGTCCAGCACGCGTGCGGCGAGCTCGACCAGCACGGCGCTCAGCTGCTCGGCGGCCTCGCGTCGCGTCCGTTCGAGGGCGTGCGTGACCGCCAGCACCGTGCCGAGGTAGGGGCCAAGGCTGGTGACGTCACCCGCCCTGGTGGCGCGAGCGGCCACGCGCAGCTCGTTGCCGGCGTTGAGCACGGTGGCCGCGCAGGTTCCCTCGAGCAGGGCGCCCGCCCGCCGGGGCGTGGATCCCAGATTCAGCACCTGGTACTCCTCGCGCGTCACGCCCAGCGCATCGAGCAGGGCGTAGGCCACGAAGGCGAAGCCCGAGGTCGCCACGTCCACGCCCACGACGCGCCCGCGCACCGCGGCCGGACCCGCGAGCCCCGGGCCGAGCCAGAGCGAGAGCCCGGTGCCCCGGTCCAGGCCGGCCAGCACCCGCAGCTGAAGGCGCCGGCCCAACGGGTTCGAGCTCAGGTAGTGATACGCGATGACGTTGTCGGGGCTGGTGATGGCGACGTCGAGCTCGCCGGACTCGAGCGAGGCGAACTGGGCGGGCGAGGAGGAAACTGGTGACTCGATGACGTCGAGGTGGGCCTCAGCCAAGCGGCCCCGGCGCCGAGCCAGTGCCAGCAGGACCGAGGGGGTGAAGGTTCCCACGTGCACTCGAACGTTGCGCATCGAGTCATGCTGGCACACTCGCCGGCTTCCGGCCCGTCGCTCCGCTCGGCGAGCTAGCGGGGACGCTGCAGAGACGTGTTGGCGGCCGCCACCGAGAAGGCCGTGGGGTCCCAGCCGCGAGCCACGCGACGAGCGTCAGGGTGATCCTCGTTCTCCGGATCCGAGAGCACGAGCAGCAGGCGCTCGTAGCCAGCCACGCCCCCGGAGTCCTCGAGCGGGCAGGCTCGTTCGCCGCCCAGGCACACCGGACGCGCCAGGGCGCGCGGCACCGTCTCGATCGACTCGACGAGCACCTCGTGCTCCCAGGCGTCGCCGAAGTCGTACTCGTACTCGAAGCGTCCGCCCGTGCCCACGAGCTCGCCCAGGCTGACGCGCGACTCGTCCGTGACCTCGACCTCGTCCTCCTCGTCGTGGATCCCGATGCGCAGGTCACCGACGCGGAACTCGTGCAGGTGGTAGTCGTCCCAGCCCATCACCAGCTGCAGGGTCGTGTGCAACTCTTCGAAGGTGTCCGAGGCGTTCACGAGCACGCGGCGCCAGACGGGCGGCTGCGTGCCGGACAACTCGACGCGCAATGTGGCCACGGAGTGAGTGGGCCGGGCCATCTACTCGACGAACTCGCGGTGCTCGTCCCACCACTCGCGCACCAGGCCCAGCACGGCCGCGTCGCTCATCGCGTCCAGGTTCGAGTCGACGGCGCCGATAACCTTGGCGGCCGCCTCGGGACGCTTGCGCTCCCAGTACTGGACCATGCGCAGCATGGCGTTGGCCTTGCCCGTGCCGTGCCCGACCAGGATGATCTCGCGCGAATCCGCCGTCGCGTCGGCCAGGCCCTCGAAGAAGGCGATGTCGGCGTGCTCGGTGTCGTGTCCGTGGTGGTGCTGGGCCTCGCGGATGTGGTGGTGGCGCTGCATCTCGTTGGGCGCGCGCATCGTGGTGGGCTTGGTGCCCTTGTCGAAGCCGGCATCCCAGATGCGTGCTTCGTCGCGGGTGACGGCAATGGCGATGAGTCCGACTGATTCACTCATGACAGACCTCCTAGGGCCACCGTACCGAGACGGGCGCGCGAGTGCGAATCGCTTTTGTACCTGGCGTGCGCGAGTCGAACTCGACACCGCGTCTCTTTGCAGCATTCCCGCGACGGTACCCTCCCGGTCCCGGACCAGCTCGAAGGATCCGACTCCCGGCAGGGGCGTCTGTGTGGCGCGCCAGCCGGGCGAGCTCGCTGAGGCTCGCTCCAGCGTCGCGGAGGGCCATCGCTCCCTACGCACGTCACAACGCAAGAAGGCATCTCGTCGAAACAGCGCGTGAACCCACCGGCCAGGCCTTCAGCGGACTGGACCAGCTGGCACGTGTTGTCGAAGCAGGAGGCTCCCAACCGAAGAGTGTGTGGTGGCACTCCCCGAGAGCATCGAGGTCACATCCGGCGATCTTCCAGTGAATGACGCCGTTGGCGATTGCTCCAACTCTCGTGCGGAGGTGTGCACCTACCCGGAGGGGTGAAGGCTAGTCGGGCGATGATCGTTGCGTCCCGCCCGAAGCCATCGTGCCGAGCGCGGGAAACATCGCTCACGCGCCGTGTCCCAGGGACCGGCGTAGCGGTGGGCGTCGTGGATCCCGGCTCGACGTTCCAGTGGACGGGGGTGGGCGTGCCACGCCATGGCTGGAGGCGTCGCGCCCGGCGTGCGACACCGCGCTCGCGGCTCAGTTCAGCGGGTTCAGGGCGTTCGTGGCCGTGATCATTGCGTTGAGATCGTCAGCCCCGAGCGCGGTGTTGGCGTTCTGCACCAGCGTAGAGAACGGAGTTGCCATCGGCCCGACGCTCTGGTTCCAATTCCACGTGCCGTTCGCGAAGTTGAGCAGTGACGTGAGAAGGTCTCGCTGGAGCTCGGCGTAGGCCAGTGGCGCCCCACTTAAGCCGTCCTGGGTCGCGCCGGAGAGCACGGTGGTCGCCCCCGCCAGGGTCGTCGGGAGGCTCGGGGCCAGGAAGTGGGCGATGTCCAGGTAGCACTGCAGCTGGCTCGTCGTGAGGCTCCCCCTGCCTGTCTGAGCCTTTGCGATGTCGTTCTCCCAGGAGCCTGGACCGCGCTTCTTGGCGCCCAGAGGTGTCGTCACGACGACGTTGAGCTGAGTGCTGGGCCCAGTCATGGTGTCGAGGTCGGTGACTGAGGTGACGACTGGGTCGTAGCAGGCGCTCGTGTACTGGTGGCTCAGTGGGCCGTAGTCGTAGGAGTAGAGGCCGTTGGCGTCTGGTCCACTGGTGGGCGAGACGGGCCCAGCCCCGGATGGGCTCGACTTATCGCCCCAGGTGACCTGGAACAACAGACCGGCGAGTGGGGTGACGGACTGTGCGCTGCCCTGCACCATGATGGTGTCATTCGTGTGGGCGAACACGGTAGAGCCCGACTGGAAGTAACCACCGCTGGGGGAGCCGAACGCGGACGACGTGTTGGATGGTGCGACGTCGTTGACCGTGAGCAGCGGTGTCGCGCTCGTGGACGTGCCGTCCGGCTCGGCGACGTTCACGGTCACCGCCTCGACCCGCGACGGTGCCCCCACCGGTGCGACCTGCTGATAGGTGTGCGAGAAGCTGAACGTGCCGTTCGCGTTCACGGTGCCGCTCTGGGTCGTCCCGTCGGTCCAGTCAACCGAGACCGTGGCCACCTCGCCCGGCTCGAAGCCGTTCAGCGATCCCGAGATAGTCACGGGAGTCATGATCGGCACACTCGTCACGGACGAGTTGGCGGCCGTCGAGAACGTGACGGGGTTGAGCGTCAGAGGGACGTCGAGGACACTGAGACCCTGGTAGGCCGGCACCACGCTGGAGTGGGGCACCGAGGCGGTGACCTGGAAGGGTGACGAGGTGCTGGCGCCGGTCTCGTCGGCGTAGGTGTGCGTCGCCGTGTACTGGCCGTTGCTCAGCGTCGCGATGCTCGGCGCCGAGCCGTCACCCCAGTCGACGCTGACCTGGGTCGCCGAGGAGTTGGTGAGGTAGCCGGTAGCGGTCACCGAGTCACCCTCATTGATCCAGGAGTGATTGAGCGACAGGCTCAGGGCGGCCACGCTGAGGTTCGCCGAGGGCGGGGTGCAACTGCCCGTGTTCGTGCCGCTGTACAGGCCGTTGAAGGTGCTCTGGTCCATTGCGTTCTGCTCGCTGCTGAGGTTGTCCGCCGCGGCGAACGTGCTCGGGATTGGCTCCTGGAAGGTCACGTCGTGACCGAGCGAGTTGACCGTGACCGATGTCTTGCTCTCGGTGCCAGTGCCGAAGTTGGCGGTCGCCATTGCGCAGGTCACCGAACTGCTCGATGTCGGATCGAGCACGTGGATGCGCTGGACCACGGAGCTCGCCGAGCCCGGCATCGTCAGGCCCGCGCCGTTGATCGACGCGGTGACCGACGGGTCGGCGAAGTAGGCCTGGGCGTTGGCAATGAACGACGAGAAGTCCTCGTAGCAGATTGCTTGGGCATGGAGTACCGGATCCAGGTCGCAGACCCCCGGGATGTGGAAGCCACTGAACCAGGTGATGCAACCTAGCTTGGTGCACGTCTGGACTGAGGGAATGTCGAGTCCGTGCAGGGCGTCCGAGATGATCTGGTCCGCATTGAGGTCGAACGCGGAGAGGTCCAACTTGTTGAGTACGGAGTTGATCTTGGAGACCGCGGTGTTGATCTGGCCGTAGACGGCGTACAACTGGCTCCAGTCGGCCTGGCCGGTTGTCATCGCTGAATAGACGTTCTGCAACGCGTTGAACTCGTTTGACGCCCCGCTGACGATGTAGGTGTTGTACCACGTTGACGCCGTGGTGGCGGCCGAGTTGACGGACGTGGTGATCGTGTTGCCGGCATTCGTGAAGAACTGCTGGGCCTGATTGAACCACTCGGTCAGGTTGAATCCCGGATTGGAGAGGTTCAGCGATCCCGTGGCGTTCACCGACGCACTCAGCGATCCGATGGTGACGCTGCCGTCGAGCGCGAGGTTCTGGGTCCCCACGTCGAGGGTCAGGATGCCCGAGGCCCAGGTGGGCGCGCTCGACGGATCTGTCCCATTGGAGACGTCGGTCGCGTAGACGACCGGATCCTTTAGCGTCCCGCCGGCCGAGAAGTCGACTTGGACGACTGAGCTGGAGAGCTCGAAGCTGACGGACGTCGCGTCGAAGTAGTACGGTCCGACGTTGCCCGCGGCGAGATATCCCGAGCCGGAGATGGACGGCGTGGTGCCGCTTAGGTCCAGCGCGAGTCGCACCGAGGCGAGACACGTTGAGTCCTGCCTGCACTGTGAGCTCTTTGAGGGGTCTGCGTTGTCGAAGGACGACGGCGAGCACGGCGGCGGCGAGTTGTCGGTGTTGGCCGAATTGGAGAGGTAGAGGTCGGCCGAGATGTAGAGGCCCGGCTGCAGGCAGAGGGCGGGGTCAGCTTGAGCCGTAGGCACCATGAAGGAGAGATAGAGATTGCGCAGACTCACGGCCGGAAGGCTGTTCGGGGCGATCGACTGATGGGTGACCGAGTCGTAGAAACTCGCGAGATCGGCCATCGAGATGCCAGGTCCACTGGCGATCGTGAAGCCCAGCGGTTCGATCCACGGAGCCTCGGGCGAGAGCTGCAGGTCGAAGGCCACGGTGAGGTTCGTGGCGCTGCCGATCGAGACAGAACCACGCATGCCGATCGTGAGTCCGGCGCCCGTGTCGCCCGACTGCACGCCGATCTTGACGGTGAGGGCGTCGATGGTGAGCCAACTGGGGTCGTTCAACGTCCAGCCCTGTCCCGCTGAGAGCTGGCCCTCCAGGGTGATGGCCAGGTTGCCGGCCTTCTCGCTGATCGTCGCCGAGACGGTGACGTCGATGCACGCGTACGTGGTCTGGTCAACACTGACGCCGCTGGGACACGGCGTGCCACCCTGTCCCGGTACCGTCAGGGTCAGGTCACCCTGGACTGAGAAACTGAAGCTGCCCGCGTCGGACTGCAGCACCATCGCCAGGTCGATCTGGCGCACGGTGCCCGAGGCCGGGGTGATCGTGGGCAGCTGCACGGTGAGAGAGGTGGCGCTCGCGCCGAGAACCGGCAGCTGTCCCTCGATGACGACCGGTCCCGTGATGGTTGAGTTGGTGAGGTTGTCGAAGAGGCTGGCCACACTGGAGGGCAGGGTGACGCTGGTCGTCAAGCCCACGCCCTGGGGGACGTTCAGGGAGTACGCGCAGTCAGCCGCTCCGTTGCACTGGGTGGCCGCGAAGTAGGCCTCGGTGATCGGGTCGAGGGACGTTGACGCCACGTTGTCGATCGCCGAGTTCGAGACCGTGACGGCGAAGTCGGGCAGCGTGAAGTCGGGCGTGATGCTCGTGCCGAGTAGCTCTCCGAGTGTCTCATTCTGGCTCTTGGCCACTCGGGCCGCGACTAGAACATCGGGGCTGGCGGTCGTGGCGTTGTCGACGCGCACGAGGAGGTCCACGCCGAGCGATGGGCCCCCTGTGATGAACGTCACGCTGGCGGTACCACTCACCGCGAGAGTGACGTCGTGCGATGTGCTGATCTGTATGGCAATTCCGAGTCCGCCGATGGAGACGTCCGGGGCTCCCGGTGGCAGGCTCAGGCCGAAGTCTGCCAGGATGCCCGACGTTGTCAGGGAGGCGGTGGTGGTCAGTGAGGCGCTGAACCCGCTGGTCGTGTCGAGTGATTCAGTGAAGTTAAACGTGTCCGCGGGCGAGGACCCGAGAGTCACCGAGGCCGTGACGTTTCCGGTGGCCGAGAGTGTGCCCGCGCTGTCGGTGACTGTGGCTGCTACGTCGGCGCTGTTGAGGGTGAGCCAGGACAACCCGAACGCGTTCGAGACGGTGCCCAGATTCGCGTCGAGGCCGATCGTGATGGCGCTCGGCGTGCCTGACAACGTCTCCGTCGTGCTGACAGGCAGACTCATCTGTCCAAGCGCGAAATTCCCCGTGTCGTTGATCGTGACCGCCCAGGTGCCGTCACTGGCTCCGGTAACGCTCAGGGTCGCCGCACTGTTGAAGGTGATTCCGGCCAAGGGTGCCGCGGTGTCGGAGAAGGAGGCACTGAGCGAGAAGGAGCTCGACACGCTAGGAGCCGTGCTCGGGAAGTTGCCCACCGACCCAGAGAGGTTGCCCTGTAAGAGGATCGATCCTGGGTCTACGCCCAAGTTCGTCAGCGTGCTGGCCACTGCGCCGGTGGTCGTGGGCGTGGCTTGGAAGCTCAGTCCACCCGGGGAGATTGTCATCGGCGAGCTGAGGAATCCGCTCAGGTATGGGGCACTGCTCACGGGAAAGGTCGACGGGTCGATGGTGACCGAATTCGCGCTGGTGGTGGTGCCGATCCAGGCGTTGGTGAGCGGGAGATCGAACGAGGAGGGTGCACCGCTGAAGAAACTCGAGAGCGAGAGACTCCCGGAGACGTTCATGATGAGCGAGTAGGTGGGCGGCGTGCTGGTTGAGGTGGTCCATTGACCGACGACGAGGACGGTGGTCGGCTGACCCAGTACGGTGGCCGTGCCCTCGAGGTAGATCGTGTTCGTCGTCGAGTCCGCGTAGACGGACAGAGAGGGAACCGCGAGCGTGGCGAAGCCGGAGGACCCGACGGGCAAGTACGACGGTGAGCATCCAGACGCCTCGGCGGCGGCGAGATCACTAACGGCCTGGCTGTAGTCGTCGCTCGTCAACGAGGAGAAGATGCATGATGCTTTGCCACTGCCACCACCGGGTCCGGTGATGGTGGCGTCAATCGTGCTCGACGCGTGCGCGCGCCCAGAGAAGGCGACCGCCAGAGCGATCCCCGCGAGGATGCCGAGTCCCACGATTGACACTCGACGCACGCGCGAAAATCGTGCCGCACGGATGTGTGGCTCTCCCATTGGCCGCCCCTCCAGAGTTCGCCCATTGCGAACCTAACGTCTCAGGAGCATCTGCGTCTGGGCAATGCGAAGAAATGGCTCAGTGTTGTGACGTCACGCTTTCCTCTTAACCGGCGTACGCTCCGGAGGTCGCCGGGAACATGGCCTTGACGATCTTGAAGTTCGACACGTCGGTCGTGCCGTCGGAGTGCAGGTTGATCAGAGCGTCGCGCATGTACTTCTCGATGCCCACCTCGAGCATCGCCCCGTAGCCGCCGTGCAGCTCCATGGCGTGACGGCAGACCTCGACGACCTCGTTGGAGGCGAAGACCTTGACCATGTTGCACAGCACGTCGGCCTCGCCCGAAGCCTCGTCGACGGCCAGGGCGGCGTGGCGCAGCAGGGTGGTCACCGCCTCGAGGCGCGTGGCCATGTCGGCTAAGCGCGAGGCGACGGCCTGGTGCTGGATCAGCACGCGCCCGCCCTGGACGCGCTCGTGCACGAACTTCACGGTCTCCTCGTAGGCGCCCAGGCCGATGCCGAGGCTCTTGGCGGCCACCAGGACCTTGCCGGGGCGAAAGTAGATACTCGCCTGGGCCAGCGCGCTGTCGCGCACCAGCAGGTTCTCGGCCGGCACGCGCACGTCGTCGAAAACGATCTCGCCGTTGTTCATGAAGCGCCCGCCGATGGTCTCGTTGCAGCGTGTCACGCTCAGCCCCGGCGTGTCGCGCCCGACCAAGAAGCTGGACGTGCCGGTGGCCATGGGCTTGCTGTCGTCGGTGTTGGCGTAGACGACGTAGAGCGAGGCGTCGTAGCCGTTGGAGATGAACTGCTTGCGCCCGTTGATGACCCAGGTGTCGGCCTCGAGCACCGCGGTTGTGTCCATGTTGACCTCGGGGCTCGAGTAGGGCAGCCAGCGGTCCGAGGCGCCGCGCGGCTCGGTCAGGCAGTGCGCCATGAGGAACTGGGGCTCGGCCATGTAACGGGTGAACCAGTGCTCCTGGAGGTGCTCGGGCGCAAAGCGCGAGATCAGCACCGAGATCTTCCAGTTCTGCACCAGCTTGTCGGCCAGGCCCGAGTCGCCTCGGGCCAGCTCGGTGGCGATGATCGCGAAGGTCTGGGCGGCCCGGTCCGGCTCGACCTCGACCCCCCCGAATCGCTCGGGCACGCCCAGGGCGCGCAGGCCCGCGGCGTCGGCCTCCTCGAGCAGCTGCGGCGCGAGGCGCGCGTCCGGGTCCATGTCCCACTCACGGGTCCGGTTCTGGGCGATGAAGGGGATCACCACCTTCTCGACGTAGCGTCGGCAGGTCTCACGCATCTGACGCTGCTCGTCACTCAGGTAGCGGTCGTCGAAGAACATGCGTCCCCCTTGCTCGGCGATGTGCGGATGTTGCCACGCCGTGGGCGCCACCGCCGAGCTCGCGCCTGAAATCTCTTCAGCGCCCCGTCGTGTGCGACAATGCCAGGGGCCATTGGGGGAGGGGTGATGAGACTGCACCGCGGTGTCATGGACGGCTTGGCGCGCGAGGCGCCGTCGCTGCGCGACGTGCAGAAGGCCCTGCAGCTGGCCATCGAGCTCGAGCACTCGACGATCCCGGCCTACCTGTACGCGTACTACTCCCTGGATCCGCAGGCCAACGCGGCGGCGGCCGGGATCCTCAAGAGCATCGCGGTCGAAGAGATGCTCCATATGGCCCTGGCGGCCAACGTCCTCAGCGCCATCGGGGGCCAGCCGGCGATCTCCTCGCCGCAGTTCGTGCCCACGTACCCGGGCCCGCTGCCCGGCGGCGTCGAGGGCCAGCTCGTCGTGGGCCTACGCCGCCTGGACGCGGTCCAGCTGGACGCCTTCATCGACCTCGAGCAGCCCCGGCACCACGTGAGCGACGCAGCTGACGTCGGCCGCGTCGGCGGGGTGACGATCGGTGAGTTCTACCTGAGCATCGCCGAGGCGTTGGGGCGACTCGGCCCGGAGGTCTTCACCGGCTCGCCACGCCGACAGATCGGCCCCGACCTGATCTTCGGCGCGGTCGTGGTGAGTGACCCGGCGAGCGCGGCCGCGGCGCTCGCGGTGATCATCGAGCAGGGCGAGGGCACGGGCTCCTCGCCCCTGGAGGTTGCCGGCTACGGCGGCAACGACGTGGCCCACTACTACCGGCTCCTGGAGATTCGCCAGGGCCGCCGCCTGGTGCCCGACCCCGCTGGTCGTGACGGCTACAGCTACACGGGCGAGGCCTGCGGGGTCGATCCCAACGGGGTGTGGGCCCTGCCGGAGAACCCCACCTCGCGCACCTACCGCCCCCGCAGCCGCGTCGCCGAGCTCAACGACACCTTCAACGCGGACTACACCCACCTGCTCGACGTGCTGCACGCCTTCACCAACGGCCGGGCCAACGCCGCCACGCTCGAGCGGGCCATCGGCATGATGAAGGGTCTCGACGAGACGGCCCGGGCACTCGTGGCCGCCGGGCTGGACGACGGCCGGATGGCCGGGCCCACCTTCGAGTGGGTCCTCGGCGTGCTCAACCCGGTGCCCTAGCACCGTGGCACACTGGGCCCGATGAGGAGTCTCACGATCCTCTTCGCGCCCGAGAGCGCCTACGGCCCGACCAACAACTGCGTGGGCATCGGCACGCGCCTGCTGGGCCAGGGCCACCGGGTCGTCTTCGCCGCGGAGAGATCCTGGCAGGGGCGCCTCGAGCCGCTGGGCTTCACCGAGGAGCTGATCGACCTCGCCCCGCCCGCCGGCGACGGGCAGGACCCGGGCCAGTTCTGGAAGGACTACATCAACGCGATCGCCCCGGCCTTTGCGACGAGCACTACCGAGCAGCTGAGCAGCGTGATCCGACCCATCTTCGCCGAGCTCATCGCCGGGGTGCGCTATAGCGCCGAGCAGCTGGGCGAGGCCGTCGCACGCACGGCGCCCGACGTCATCGTCGAGGACAACGTCGTCGCCTTCCCGGGCCTGATGAACACGCCCGCGCCCTTCGTGCGCATCGTCTCGTGCAACCCGCTGGAGGTGCCCAGCCCCGGCGTGGCCCCGGCCTTCTCCGGTCTGGCCGAGGGCGACCTCGACGGCTTCGCGGCCTTCCGCGAGGAGTTCGAGCGCACCCACGGCGAGCTGTGGGCCGAGTTCGACGAGTACGTGCGCGCCCAGGGCGCGCCGGGGCTGCCCGAGCTTCAGTTCATGGGCCGGGGACGCGCGAACCTCTACGTGTACCCGGCCGAGCTGGACTATGAGCGCGAGCTGGACGCCAGCTGGCACCGCCTGGAGTCCTCGGTGCGAGAGACCGAGGCCGAGATCGAGCTGCCGGAGGGCTTCGCCGACGGGTCCCGGCCCGTCGTCTACTTCTCCCTCGGCTCGCTGGGCAGCGCCGACGTGGGGCTGATGCGCCGCGTGATCGACGCGCTCGCCGAGACGCCCTACGACGTCATCGTCTCCAAGGGCCCGCGCCACGAGGAGATCGAGCTGGGCCCGAACATGTGGGGCGCCCAGTTCGTGCCCCAGACGACTCTTTTGGCCCGAGCCGACGTCGTCATCACCCACGGGGGCAACAACACCGTGACCGAGTCAATGCACTTCGGCAAGCCGATGGTGCTGCTGCCGCTCTTCTGGGATCAGTACGACAACGCCCAGCGCGTGGCCGAGCGCGGTTTCGGGCGCCGTCTGGCGAGCTACGAGTTCACCGCGGACGAGCTGCGCGGCGCGCTAGGCGAGCTTCTGGCCGACACGGCGCTCGCGGCGCGCTGTGCGGCGAGCGCCCAGCGCATCCGGGCTGCGGACGGCCTGGGCCGCGCGGCGAGGGTGATTCTCGACGCCGCTGGCTAGCCTGCAGCCGTGGAGCGACTCCTCGTCAGCGTGCCCGATGCGGACCTTGGCGAGCGCCTGGTCGGACTCGGCGCGCCGGCTGAGGTGATCCTCTGGCCGATGCAGGGGCCCGCACCGGTTGTCCAGATCGACGTGGTCGTGCCGCCCTACGTGCGTCAGGTCGACTCGCTGAGCTGGCTCGCGGGCCTTCGCACGCGCCTCGTGCAGAGCCAGTCCATCGGCTACGACGGCGTCGCGGCGGCCCTGCCGCCCGGACACGTCTTCGCCAACGCCGCCTCCGTGCACGAGACCTCAACGGCCGAGCTGGCCCTGGGTCTGATCCTGGCCTCCCAACGCGGCCTGGACGGCTTCGTGCGCGCGGCGGGCGAGGGGCGCTGGGCGCCGGCGTGGCGGCCCAGCCTGGCGGACCGGCGCGTGCTGCTCGTGGGCTACGGCGGCGTGGCGCGCGCGATCGAAGCCCGACTGGCACCCTTCGAGGTGAGCGTGACTCGCGTGGCCCGGCACGCGCGCCAGGAAGAGACCGGCGTCGTGCACGCGCTCGCGGACCTGCCCGGACTGCTCGGGGAGGCTGACGTGGTCGTGGTCGCGGTGCCCCTGACGCCGGAGACCGAGCGTCTCGTGGACGCGGACTTTCTGGGCCGCATGCGCGACGGGTCGCTCCTGGTGAACGTGGCCCGGGGTCGCGTCGCGGACACCGAGGCGCTGCTGAGCGTCGCGCGCAGCGGACGTCTGCGCCTGGCCCTCGACGTGCTGGACCCCGAGCCGCTGCCCGCGGGACACCCGCTCTTCGGCCTGAGGAACGTGCTGATCTCGCCCCACGTGGGCGGCATGAGTTCCGCGATGGCGCCACGCATGGCGCGACTCCTCGCTGACCAGGTGAATCGCCTGCTCACGGGCGAGCCAGTGCGCAACGTGGTGCTGCGCAGCTGAGGCTCGTCGGCGTCAATTTGCCTGACGGGGTCCCAGGGACGCAGGCTGGGCCCAGCGAGTCTTCTGGAGGTGACGCGTGGAGTTCATCCGGTGGTTCGATGACATCCGTCTCTCGGACGCCGCCCTGGTGGGTGGCAAGGGCGCGAACCTGGGTGAGCTGACCAGCGCCTACCTGCCGGTGCCGCCGGGCTTCGTGGTGACCTCGGAGGCCTACCACTACGCCACCGAGACCGGCGGCGTGACGCAGCGCCTGGCCGAGCTGCTCGGGGGCCTGGACGTCGAGCAGTCCTCCGAGCTGTCGCGAGGCGCGCGCGAGGCCCAGGGGCTGCTGCGATCCCTGAGCGTGCCGGGCGACCTGGCCGCGGCGGTGCTGGACGCCTACCACCACCTCGGCGACGAGGTGCGCGTCGCGGTGCGCTCCTCGGGCACCGGCGAGGACGCGGGCGACACCTCCTTTGCCGGCATGAACGTGACCTTCACCAACGTCGTGGGCGACGAGGCGCTGCTCAAGCGCCTGCGCGACTGCTGGGCCTCGCTCTACGGCGAGCGGGTGATCGCCTATCGCAAGACCCGCGGGCTCCAAGACGTGCCGGCCATGGGCGTCGTGGTCCAGGAGATGATCGCCTCGGAGCGCTCCGGGGTGATGTTCAGTGCCGACCCGTCCAGCGGTGACACGGGGACCATCGTGATCGAGGCCGCCTTCGGCCAGGGCGAGGTGGTGGTCTCCGGCGAGGTCGAGCCCGACACCTACGTGCTGGACAAGGACGGCCCGACGCTGCGCAGTGCGCGCGTGGGCGTCAAGGAGTTCAAGATCGTGCGCGGCCCGGACGGTGACGACCTGCGAGTGACCCTCAGCCCCGCCCAGGCGCGCGAGCGGGTGCTGAGCGACGACGAGATCCTCGGGCTGGCCCGCCTGGGACTGGCCACGGAGGCCCACTACGGCGCGCCCCAGGACATGGAGTGGGCGCTGGCCGCCGGCACGACCTACCTCGTGCAGTCCCGGCCGATCACCGCGCTGGGCCCGGCCGGGACCCCGAGCGCGCCCGACGTCGCGGGCCGCGTGCTGGTCCAGGGCCTGGCGGCCTCCGCCGGGCGCGCCACGGGCGCGGTGCGCATCCTGAGCTCGGCCGAGGAGGGCGATCAGCTCCTCGACGGCGAGGTGCTCGTCGCGCACATGACGAGCCCGGACTGGGTGCCGACCATGCGCCGGGCCAGTGCCCTGGTCACCGACGGCGGCGGGGTGACCTGTCACGCGGCGATCGTCTCGCGCGAGCTGGGCGTGCCGTGCGTGGTCGGCGCCCGCGTGGCCACCTCTGTTCTGCGCACGGGAGAGCTGGTGACGGTCGACGGGCTCCAGGGGGTCGTCTACGAGGGCGAGGTCGCCGAGGTGCCCGTCAGCCCCGCGCTCACGCGTCTCGGCGAGCGGGCCCCCGAGGCTGGCGCGATGCCCCTGGCCACTCGCCTGTACGTGAACCTGGCCTTTGCCGCCAAGGCCGAGGAGGTCGCCGCCATGGACGTGGACGGCGTGGGCCTGCTGCGTGCGGAGTTCATGGTCACCGATGCGCTTCAGGGCGTGCACCCGCGCCTGCTGGTCGAGCGCGGCGAGGCTGAGACGTTCGTCGCGGCCATGGCCGAGTCCCTCGGGCGCATCACGCGCGCCTTCACGGGCCGACCCGTCGTCTATCGCTCGATCGACTTTCGCTCCAACGAGTTCGCCAAGCTCGAGGGCGGCGAACGCTTTGAGCCGAGCGAGGAGAACCCGATGATCGGCTACCGGGGCTGCTATCGCTACGTCAAGGAGCCCGAGGTCTTCCGCCTCGAGCTGCAGGCCCTGGCCCGGGTGCGCGAGGCCTCGGACAACCTGGTCCTGATGATCCCCTTCGTGCGCACGGCCTGGGAGCTCGAGCGCTGCCTGGAGCTGGTGCACGAGAGTGCCCTGGGAGCGAGTGTGCCGATCTGGGTCATGGCCGAGGTCCCGTCGGTCGCTTACCGGATCCCCGAGTACGCGGCGATGGGCGTGAGCGGCGTGTCGATCGGCTCGAACGACCTCACCCAGCTGATGCTGGGCGTGGACCGGGACTCTTCGATCTGTGAGGAGCTCTTCGACGAGTCCGACGCCGCGGTGCTGGACGCCATCGGGCGCATCGTGTCGGCCGCGCACGCGGCGGGCATCACCTCCTCGCTCTGCGGGCAGGCCCCGTCGAATCACCCGGAGTTCGCCGAGCACCTCGTGCGCCTGGGCATCACGTCCATCTCGGTGAACCCCGACGCGATCGGGGCCGCTCGGCGCGCCGTGGGCCGCGCGGAGTGGCGCCTGCTGCTCGAGGCCGCCGATCCAGAGCACCGTCGTCTGTCCTCGGTGGGGCATCCGTGAGCGCACCGGAGCCGGCCTTCCAGGACTACTACCCCGAGCACCTGGCCCACTGCTACGGCTGCGGGCGCCTGAACGAGCACGGCTATCGGCTCACCACGCGCTGGGACGCCGAGGAGAGCCTGACGCGCTTCACGCCCGCGCCGTATCACACCGCGATACCCGGCGTGGTCTACGGGGGACTGCTCGCCTCGATCGTGGACTGTCACAGCACCGGCACGGCCGCGGCCGCGCTGTACCGGGCCGAGGGTCGCTCGATGGGCGACGAGGCGGGCGCGGCGCATCGCTGCGTCACCGGCACGCTGAGTGTGCGCTTCGTGCGCCCGACGCCGCTCGGGCCCGAGCTCCAGGTGCGCGGGGTGGTCCGCGAGATCGCCGGGCGCAAGGTCACGGTGGTCTCACGTGTCCTGGCCGGCGGGCTGCTCACCGTCGAGGCCGAGGCGGTCTGCCTCGACTTGCCCGAGGGCTTCGGGCGGGCAGACTGAAAATCGTTCGGGGCCATGGCCTCGCACGGAAGTGTGGATTCGGAGTAGAGAAGTAGGTGGACTCGGCACCGTCGGGTCGCCTCGGGAAGGGAATCAGCCATGTCGTTCACGTCCATCAACCCGGCCACTGGTGAGGTCGTCGCCGAGTTCGAGGGGCACACCCCCGAGCAGGTCGAGGCCGCCCTGGCCCTGTCGGCGCGCACGTTCCGCTCCTGGCGCGAGACGCCCTTCAAGGACCGCGCCGAGCTGATGCACCGGGCCGCGCAGATCCTCGAGGACGAGGTCGAATCGGTCGGGGCCATGCTGACCGGCGAGATGGGCAAGACCCACGCTCAGGCCAAGGGCGAGGTCCTCAAGTGCGCCAAGACCATGCACTACTACGCCGACAACGCCGAGTCGATGCTCGCTGAGGAGATCATCGCCTCGCCGGCCAGCCACAGTGGCGTGCGCTACGAGGCGCTCGGCCCCGTCTTCGCGGTCATGCCGTGGAACTTCGCTCTCTGGCAGGCGGTGCGCTTCGCCGCCCCGGCGATTATGGCCGGCAACGTTGGCATCCTCAAGCACGCCTCCAACGTGCCCCAGTCGGCCAAGTTCCTGGAGGACCTCTTCGCGCGCGCCGGCTTCCCGGCGGGCGTCTTCATCACCCTCTTCGTGGGTCACCAGACCGCCGCGGAGATCATCGCCGACGACCGCGTCGCCGCGGTGACCCTCACCGGCTCGGAGACGGCGGGCAAGATCATCGCCTCCCAGGCGGGCATGGCGCTCAAGAAGTGCGTGCTCGAGCTCGGCGGCTCGGACGCCTTCATCGTGGCCCGTTCGGCCGACCTGGCGACCACGATCCCCATGGCCGTGACCGCGCGGGTGCAGAACAACGGCCAGAGCTGCATCGCCTCCAAGCGGTTCATCGTGGTCGAGGA
>JAJXUK010000034.1 GCA_021782915.1 Actinomycetes bacterium
TCCATGGATCAACTGAAGAGTGACGCACTACCTCCGGCGAAGGTTGCCCTCGCCAAGGTCAAGTGAAAGGATGGTCCCGCATCGAGAAGTGCTCCCTTGGAGTTACACCACTCGGCGGGACGTGATCGACCGGCCAGAAGGCCGCCGTCACCAGAGGAATCAGATTTGGTCACCAGCCAACGCGCCATTCATCACCAGCAAGGGTCGGTGACTCTGCCCGGCCGCTACGGCGCAGCACGCCACCCAGTGGACGAGGACGTTCAAGTTCGCGAGACTTGAGGCATGTTCCGCCGACCGCCCGCAAAGGAAATCTGGGAGGCCAAGGCGGCCGAACTCGTAGGTGAGGTTCTTGGCGGCGAGTTCACGCAGTATGACGACGGAAGTCAGGACGGCATGGTCGACTTCATCGGCCAGACGCAGGTGGGTCAGATAGCCCTCGAGGTCACTTCGACCGTCGACGGGCACACGTTGGCGCTGACTGACGACCTCCGTCCTCCGGAGGGCCTCGCTGATCACCTCCAGTACGAGTGGAGGTTTACCGTGCCTTGGGGCGCAGGACGGCCCAGCAAGCGGGGATTCTGGCCGGCCCTTCTTCACGCGTTGGAGGATCTGGAGAAGGAACTTGACTCCCGGAATCTGGAGCTCTTCGGGGGCACCATCGGTCCTGAGGAGGAAAGTTTGAGCCCGCACGTGGTGGCAATCCGCCTCCTCAGAGGAGTGGGGTTCATCCAGGGATCAGCTGTGCGAGCGGAGGCGAGCAGTTGCGGCGCGATAAGCGTTGGATTCGGGGGCTTTATGGCGCCCGGCGACCCGCTGCGGGCGGTCAGGGCTGCGTTAGACGGCAATCGCCGCAAACTTGTTGCCGTTCCCGCTGACGAAAGGCACCTATTCATCTGGGTTCACGACACCCAACTTGCCATGACGGATCGACTTCTACTGGACATCGGTCCTCACGACTCCATGGAACTTCAAGGGGTCGACCAGGTCTGGCTCGCCCCGTGGCAAGAGAACACTGGCGTTGGGATGTTGTTGCCGCGTACCTGGGTGCTTCGAGAGGGTGCGAAGTGGAATCAGGCTCAACGAATCACTGACATCTGAGGGACCTGGGATCTGATCCTTGTCCGAAGCTGTTGGTCGGCCGTGGGAATGGCCGTCTCCGGAGAAGACCAGTTGCAGCGAGGAGCCGAGAACGGCCATCGCCTTGCGTTCTGCCCCTCAGGTCGGCGCTGATTTCGTTCATGTTCGGCGAGTCGTCGCCGATTAGTTCCGTGTCAGCGTGATTCGTCTGAACTTCTCGAGGGTAAGCGTTAGCACTAACAGCTTGGTGGGTGATGGACACTTGCCCGGTCACCTCTTGGGACCCGTGAGACCGTGCGACTTGGTCATTGAGCGATGTTGCGAACTCTGTGCAATAAGCGGCGTAGGGCCAGGCAGCATTCCTCGGTAACGTGGGTCCGTGGCCGAGTTTGCCTCGATGAAGGCGCCTGAGTTGATGCGTCTACTTGCCCGTGAGCCCCTCAACTATGAGGTAGAACGTGTCCGCGGCTCCCACAAGCGCCTGAAGTCCCGCAGCGGGTATCCGGAACTAGGATTGGCGTTCCACGACAAGGACACCGTCGCGCCGGGCTTGGTAAGGAAGATCCTTACCAAGGACGTTGGCCTATCGTTAGAAGATGCTCTACGTTTGACAGGTAGGAGATAGAAATCGTGCGAGTCAACGTGATTATTCATCTAGAGCTGACGGATGACGCTCAGTTGTGCTGGTGGGCTGAGAGTCCCGAACTCCCTAGAACCAGCGTGATTGGAAGTACCCTTCCTCAGATTCTCGAGGAGCTCGAAGATGTTCTCGAGGAAGCAGCCTTGCCCGAACCACCCGAGTTGGTCTACTCGTTCGCCATTGACGTGACCGCTACCGAGACGAAGAAGGTTGCAAGTCTCGACGGCGGCGAGCCGGTTGGTGCGGCGGGAGAATCCGACGCAAGGGCGCTAGTAACAATCGGCGGTTAACCGGTGATCCAGGTCAGCAGCGCTTTCTTGTGCGATGCGGCCACTGTTCGAGAGGGACTTCTCCACGCGATTGGAGGGGGCGTTACCAGGCTGTGGCGCCCCATTCTTCCTGCACCCCTGGGTGTGTCATTGGCCGCCATTATCACGGTCGATGAGGCTGACCTGGGCCGGCCACACCAGGTCGACATCAAGGTCACCAATCCGGACGGCGGGTCAGTCTTGTCCGCAGTAGGCATTCTGATGGCTCCCAGACCTGAGAGGTTGGAGCCTGGTGAACTGCTCCACTTACCTTTGGTTCAGGCATTCGACGGGGCCCAGGTAACGGTGCACGGACGCCATAGGGTCCGCCTGGACATCGACGCTGGTGGAGCAATCTGGGAACTTGACTTCTGGGCACTTCATCCCGAAGAGACAATCCTTCCGCCCCTGTAGGCCGTAGCCGTTGCGTTATTTGCTGACACTGCAAAGTCGGCAATGCCTGCAAACGACAGCTCTGACTGCGCGGCCCCGGATTGCCTACGGGTCACTCTGTTCGGGCAACTGGGTTGACGAACTCGTTGAGCCGGGTGGCGAGAAGTCGTCGGCGCTCCGCCAAGAAGTTGGGAAAGCCCTCGATGGAGTGAAGCCCAGGATTGAGGGGCACGAGGTGAGGGGAGAAGCGATCGGCTCCATACTCGCTGACCATCTCTGGAAGGTAGGTCTCGGGCGGGCGATTGCTGATCTCTCGGTTGGTTTTCCCGCCGATGAACGCGAGGTTGGCCATGTCGTCGATCTCGCTTGGCTGGTAGCGCCCCTTTAGCTGGTCCTTGGGGAAAATGTGGTGAAACTGCAGACGATCCTGGCTGCCCGTGTGGCTCAGGGCTATCTTCACCCCGGTCTTCCAGTCCTTGGCGTCGTCTTGTGAGAGGGCAACAAATAGGGTCTTGAAGAGACTCGAGCGCTGGTTGCGACCAACCAGGTCTGCTTCCGTGATTTCAAGTCGTCCGACCTGACCGGCCAGGCGGTCTAGCAACTGGTCGGGTCCACTACCCGCGCGGATGACGGCCAGGTCCTGGTCCAGGATTGTCTCGGAGGATCCTCGGGAGTACCGAGCCTTGGCGTTTGCCAGGAGCGCCCAGCGCCGTAGCGCGGCGGCGTCCGTCTCGTTGATCTCGTATCCACGGACGTGTCCGAAATAGGCGACCGCCGTGACGAGAAAGGGCGAGGATAGAAGGGCCGTGCTTGTAAGGCCACAGTTAGCGCGCAAGAAGTTGCACGCGAAGTTCGTGCCAGTGACCGCTTGGTTCCACGCTGACTTGAGCGAATCGGCGTCGATGCTCGCCACGTTGCGGAAGTGGCTCTGTCCGGTGGCCATGACGATGAGAGCGCGTAGGTGGGCTCCGAGATCGAGATCGAGGCCGGTCTTGGCGGTTTCTGCCTGGAACTTCTGAAAGATCGACAATGAACCACGCCATTTGGCAGTGATCTGGGCCAGAGCGAGGTCTGAGCTTCGGAGCTTGGCGCCGAGCGAGTTGACCCGAACGAAGATCTCAGTGACCTCGTCATAGCTCAGACTGCGTTCTAGCGTGTCAAGGCGGTAGACGTACTTCTTGATCTGCCTAAGGCGATTCAGCCGGACGTTGTAGAGGTTGAATCGAGGATCGTCCATGGATGACACGCCGGCCCGTTTGATGAAGTGAACGTTGTCCTCGTTGGCGAAGACTTCCGACACGGGCACCCAGTTCAGCATCTTGGCAAGTCGGTTGACCTTTACGATGAAGGTCATTTCGCTGACGTTACGCAGGATCTCCGTCTCTGACGCTTCCGAAACTTCGACGCCGTTCACCTCTGGCAGTTCCTCGTCGATCACCTCTTCCAACTCGCCATCTCCATCCTCGTCAACTTCGGTGACGGGGCCGGACGTCTCGGGGTGATCAAGATTGAAGAGAAGTTCGATCGGTCGCTTCCTTCCTCTGGTCTGGATCGGCTCACCTCGGATGACGGCTGACAGGGAGGTCAGGCGTTGCTGTCCGTCGAGGAGTAGCTTGGGCGAGCCGTGGTTGCCATGGTCCTGACTCACGGCGAAGTCCTGAAGGGCCACTTCCTCATCGGTCTCCCAGAGCAGAATGGCTCCCGACGGCCAACCGCGATACAAGGAGTCAAAGAGGTCGCGGACCCTCGAGGCTCTCCACACGTACTGACGCTGCATCTCGGGGAGTTGAATCTCACTGCGGTTGATCTGGTCCACGAGTTCCTGGACCGTTGCTTCACCTTTTGCCACGATTGACTTCCTGTCATTGGACCGTCCCAACACCGTATTGGATGCTTGTCTCATCGTGCGGTGAACCGAGATCCTAAGTGGTGGGGCATCCCTCTGGGTGGTGAAGGTCAGTCCCCGATGTCAACTCTCGATGTTCCTACAACTCGAGATCAATCAAGGTCGGGCCAAGTGATTCAGGACGGCGCCGACGAGCGTCGATGGCGCGTAGTGCGAGTCTTCTCAAATCGTCCGACGGTCGGTAAAAGACTCGTTGTTTCGCGTTGCTCAGTTGGATGCAGTTGAGCTGGTGAACGTCCTCTTCGTCCCACGTGTGATTAAGTTTGGAATAACTGCCGTGCGATTCTACTCGAAGAGTGCGACCTGACCGCGTGGACTGACCGATACTGGATGACATGACACTCGTGAAGGCCGTGATGTTCTTCGTGTCGGACCCCGAACAGGCGTGCACCTGGTGGGCGCGGCAGTTGACGCCTGAAGCCGACTGCCGACATGACGGGCCATTCTGGTGGTTCGAAGAAGGCGAGGTGGAGGTCGGATTCCACCCGGAAGACCTCGAACACAACCCGCAAGGTCACAGCACAGTCATCTACTGGTGTGTCGACGACCTCGACACGCGACGTCAACAACTCATCGACGCTGGCTGCGTCCCACACCGTGGCCCGCTGGTCGTTGGTCAGGGGCGCAAGATCTGTCAACTCATCGACCCGTTCGGCAACTGCTTTGGTCTGGACGGTCCACTACCCCCTAGAAGTACCTGAGGCTCGTTCTGGACAGCACGATGAATCCACTTCCTGGCACGCCTTCGCGCAATCCGAAGTCCACCAGTTTGCCCCCAACTGCGTCTATCCGTGCGCCTGAACTACATGTCTGTTGTTCCAAGTCGAATCACACGTAGGCTCTTCGTTCGCTATCACCCAGCGGTTCTCTCCCCTCATTGCGATTCTGAGAGTGAACGTCGGACTCAGGGGCAATACCACCAAGTCGGTTTCCGGCCAGGAGACACCACTGAGAGGACCGAGTTCGCGCCACCCGGGCTTCATCTGTACCGCTGGGTTGTCCGAGATCATGAACTCGCCCGCATCCAGGGCAGTTTCAATCACTTCCACTCCGGCGGGACGTAGGAAGGCACGAGCCTGTTCGAGATTTTCCATGATCCGCCACTGCTTGAACGATTCGGTGATCGCGACTTCTGCGTACATGTTTGCTTCGTGACGGGCTTGCTCGAGAAGTGCTTCATGCCCCGCAGGATGAAAGCGAGTCCGCTCGATGAAGCGAGCGGCGAGCCAAGCAGGATCTCGAAGCAGTTCCGAGATCAGCTTGTCCTTACTGCGCGAGAGCACCGCGAGGCCAACATCAAGGCGTGTCCAACTTCGAACGACGTGCAGCGCTACGGCGTCCTTTGCGAGGCTAAGGAGCTCGTCATTTTCCAGCAGCATTCGGTTCTCAATGGCTGAGTAGATTAGCGGGACGCTGTCCTCAATCTCCTGCCATCGCTCTTCCGCAGATGAGGGATCGTGGGCGAGGAAGTCGGGAATGAATCCGACTGCACCAGGAGAGCGGGCATTCGAACTGCCATGCAACAGATCGAACGACTCGAGGAATCCCGACGTGTCGTCAACAAAGCGGCGCAAGATGGTTCTCGAGACCGTGTGCTGCTTGCGGGTTCTCTCCTGCCTAGTGCCACCGCGATCATCCGTCACCCATTCATGATGGGTTGAATACGAAGTAAACGCAACTAAGTGGTCGTCAGAGAGAGGCTTCGAGTCGAAGGTGCGCCGCCCCGATCGTACGGAGCAGCGGCTCGACGCCCCGGAGGTCGAGCCGCTCTCGAGGAAGTTGGCGCTATGAGATGGTGTCTCGGTGCGCCTGTCGGGCGAGGTCGTAGCTCACGTGCTCGAGACGGTCGCGGTATCGCACCTCAAGCTCGACGAGCTCGTCAAGGAAGTTGATGGAGATCTGCTCGAGGTCTCCGAGCCGAGCTAGCCGGAGAGCGCATCGCTGTGCCTCGAGCAGTGCATCCTTGCAGCGGATGACTGCGTAGAGGACGTCGGTTCGGTACCACGTCTCGATGGTGCGCTTGCTTGGCAGGACGGCCATCTCGCAGTTGAGGTCGCCAAGTAGTCGGTTGAGTTCGGCGGCGAGGTTCAGTTCGTGGTTTAGGTCGGTCTTCAAGGTTGCCTTTCGTGAAAATGGGAGGACTGCTGCCTCCGACATGGTCGGGAGCAGTGCGATTCCGTACGCGGCTCGCCGCGCCAGTTGTAAGGGCGTCTGTACGGTCATGCGAGACACCGGGGGCGGATCATCTACATGGGCCACCTCCCCTCAGGCGGGTCAGACGTCCGCCCGCCAGTTGAGGAGAGCCGGATGCCGTCTGGGTCCTGGGCTCGCTCGTTGCGGTCGTCGAACCGGCCGTCGCGCTGCGTCTGCACGTGAACCTGTTGCGGGTCGAGTGGCGCATGGTCAAACGCCACAGTGACGCTCTTCTCGATAGGTGCACACACTTAGGGTCAATGCGGGCGAGAAACCAGCGGGTCGTCCTGTACACGTAGCGGCCGGCTGTTCCCACTCGTGTGGGAGCGCGTCATCCGGGCACGGGCTGGGGTGACCGCCCACCACGTTCGCGCCTCGAGATTACGGGCTGCGTACCGGTAGCAAATAGGTAAACGGGCCGCTGGAACGTCCGTGCGCGATAGTCCGGTCGTCGGTCCGATCCTTGGCCGGCGTCCCTATCTCAGCCGCACTCTCGACGCGGCGTTGCCCGTTGAGTTCGCGCTCAGCCAGAAGGGCGTCATTGATCGGGCCGGCCGAGGTTCGACCTTGGACGAGCAGGACGCATCCGGCAGAACTTCGGTTGTGCTTGAAGGTCGTACCTCGAGTTCCTCCAAGGAAACGCCATCGGCGAAATCGGCGAAGAGTTGTTGCTCGTGGACTGTGGTCAAGGAGACGTGCGTAACCGTATCCTCGTCTGGCGTCAGGAGGGCGTGGCCCTCCCAGACCCGTCCCATTCGCTCGTGCCGCTCCCTGATGATGCGCACGTTGTAGGTTGCGCACATCAGCGATACGACGAGCTGCGACCACACGATGCCGGTCTTCTGGATTGTCCCGCGGGAGAGATTCTCGGTCCGTGGATTCTTGATGTTCCCGAAGACGCCTTCGACGTACGTGCGAGCATCGAACTCGTCGTACCACTTCTTCGTTCCCCAGTAGTTCGACTGATTGAGTTTCGCGACGGGCTCGGGCAAAGTGGTCCAGAAGCTGTCCTGGGCACAGCAGCGCGGCAACTCCTCGCCCGGTTCGAGATCCAGCAGGTCGAGATTGATGATGGGCAGGCCCTTCTCGGCTGCAACCTCCATCGAGGGTGGGAAGAGTGGGCACGCCACCTTGAACTTCCGGGCTGGGCACCGCAGCTTTGTCCTCCCATCGCTGACCATCGGCTCGATCACGATGTAGGCGTAGCGACTGCGCTCGGCCATCTCGCGCTGGAACTGCTCGTGCTCTTCAGGCTTGGCGAAGAGGCCGGGCCGATGCTTGCCGAGGAAGTGACGGGGCATGCCGGGGCAGTGGAGGAATCCATCGGTGCCAATCCCCTCGGGCAGGAAGATCACCTTGTGGTCGTCCTTGCGAAGGTCGTGAACTTGGCGAGTACCCGCATTGATCAACGGCGAGAGCCACTCGAAGAACTTCTTGTAGCTGAAGTGGCGGTCCGCCAGAAGCCTCTTGGGAAAGCGCGGCAGTGTTCGCAGCATCCGAAGACTGACGTCGACGACGTTCTTGGTCGCCATGGTGAGCTCGACGCGGCGCACTATCGGCGCCAGGGCCCTTGGGTCTTCACGGAGTCGGTCGCTCGGCACCGCGCAGATTAAGTGCGCGTAGTAGCCGAAGAAGCGCTTGAGGCCACCGTTCTTCGCGGTCGCGCCACTCCACGCGGCGTCCACGTCGTGTCCCGCGAGTCGTGAAGAATCGTCGGTGACCTTGACGTCCTCGAGGTCCGAGACGTCGCCCTTCCCTCTGGCAAGTCTGGTCAGCTCCTCCCTGATCAGGTCATCTTCCTGGGCGGCAATCTCGGAGGCTGTCGGCTTCGGGTAGTACTTGCCTCGATTCCAAGCCCACACCGCAGTCGAATCAATCGCGAGGCACTTGTCATTGACATCCGTCGCCGTGGCGGTGTAGTCGAACAGGTCGTAGCAGGCTTGCAGGACCACATCGCGACGCCGTTCAACCTCGTCTTTGCCGATCTCGGCGGCGACGGAGTTCCCGTAGGCGAGGCGACTCGTCAGGAGATCTGCCGCGTAGTACAGGCGAGCGCGGGCGATGAAGTCCTTGGGTCCCGGGCCGGTCTTGATGCCGAGGCGCAGCTGGTCTCGGATGTCGAGGTGAGTAGTCAGGACCTCGTACGCGCCTGTAATCGTCGCGCTCTTGCACTCCTTGATCGAGAGCAGGAGTCCGATGACCAGCAGGCGCACGATCTGCGAGTTGGTCTTGAGTCCCTGGGGCTCTCGCTCGATGCCCGAAAGTAACGTCGTGACGAAGCCGGAGTTGTCTACGAGCGCTTCGATGCGCTGTAGGGATGCGCGGTTGTTCACTTCGTACCACCCTCACGCAGTTCACCGAAGGTGAACGACGCACTGCGACGCGAGAGAATGTCCCAGAAGGTCCGACTGCTTCTCAGCCCGGAGGCCTCGACAGCGAGTGCCAATGGCACTCGCTGGTCCATCAGCCACTCGATCCAGGTGGTCCGCAGACGCCGCGTGTCGATGGCCGGAAGGTTGCCGTAGAGGTCGGCGTCCTTGAGTATCGCCGTGATGGGACTCGCGCACTTGAGGGCTGTGAGAACGAGGTCGTCGCCGTTGAGACCCTGGAGGGCGATCAGCACGTGACGCTCGTAGATGCGACGTACGACGGTGCGACGCGGGCGCTTGCCTGGGACGCGAACTTCGATGGTGCCGTCGTCGTGGATTGTGCAGTCTCGTCGGCGCAGTTCACGCAGTTCCTCAGAGGAGAGGCCCGCTCCTGCACAGAACCCGACAATCGCGCACAGGCGCTGACGAGCCCTGGGCTTGTACTGGTTGAGGGCCGCTCGGCGGATCAGGCGCTCCTCCGCGAGGCTGTAGCCAGCGTTGACCTGGTTGTGGCCCAAGCGCAGCGCGGGCGGCGCGCCGACTGAGGCGTTAGCGCGCTGGGCCAACGTGCGCAGTCGCGAGCGGTAGTCGCGGCGGGAGCGGTCCGAGAGATCGCAGAGCCCACGGGCGAAGAACTCGTCAATGGGTGCGAAGGTCAGCGCGGTCGTGATGTCCGTGCTCTGGCCGTGCTGGGCGCGCCAGCGCAGGTACGCGTTGAGGGCCACCGCGTATTTGCGGGCTGTCTCGACGGTCTGGAACTGACAGTCCTCGATCGCACGACGGACGCTCCCAGCAATCTGGGTCCAGATCTCGTCGCACTCGTCGGGCACGTAGGTGGCGAGGTAGTCCGCGACGGGCTGGGCCGTCTGCGCGCGGGTGGCGGCTTCGGCCATGCGCTGGGCGGCCAGCCGCTGAGCGGCTGCCCTGGAAGTCTTGCGGGCCATCTGCTGACCAGCCTCCTTCGTACCGCGAGGTCGCGGCGATCCAGACGGTGCCGCCGCAGCTGCGTTCGTGCACACGCCGGAAGCGCTCCCGTCGCGCAAAATGGAGGATCCGGTCAGGAACTCGTCGTCGCTCAACTCGATTGCCACCCCGAGGACCGCCGAGCACCCATCCTCGGAGACGCCGTAGCGTTCGATGCGCTGCGCGAGAGTGAGGGACGTGTCGCTGAGGGCGGCCTGGCGCGACATTCGAAGGGCGACGCTGGGCGTGAGCAAGAGCCCGAGCTCGGTCGCGAGGTCTTTGAGGGCGACCCAGTCCTCCTCGTTGAGATAGCACTCGCCGACTCCGGCCATGTCGATCATCGAAGGGGGAATGAAGTAGCGCTGGGACGCGGTGACAACGGCGAGAGAGGAGGAGTCACCTTCGAATCGGGCCCGCCTTGTGCCGACCGGTACCCCGGCCAGGAGATGGGCTAAGGCTCCCCGGCGAGCCGAGAGGCTGTCCTGGTTGCAGCATGCGAACAACGCCTCGAGCTGTGCAGTGGTGATCGGGCTGGCCTGGCGTCGCGATGTCGTAGCGCGCCTCTCGCTCGTCTGTGCCCCTCTCTGAGCGGCAAGGAGTCGCGCGAGAGTCCCACGTCGTGTCTTCAGGGTGTGGCGCGATCGGCCCTCCTGGGCGCTCTGGCCCACCCAGCGAGAGACGGCCGCGTCGGTGAAGATCTCGGCGAGGGTTCGGGCCGCCGGGGTCGCGGTCTCGCCTACGAAGGCTGCAAGTACCGACAGCCAGTTGCGAGCTTCCTCGTAGTGGCGCGGCCCCGCGGCGAGAACGACCTCGCGCATCGAAGCGAGGAAGCGGCTGAGTTGAGTGGCGCTCAGACTGCTGGGCCGATACCGACGTAGGCGTTCCGAGATGGTCGGATCGTTGACGGTGTGACTGTTTGTGCTGTGCATGGCCCGACCGGTGGCCACATTGCTCGGCCGGGCAATCGCGCCACTTTAGGATTCGATGAGTCAGATGTAGCCTTCTACCAGGTAGATCACTCCTACGAGACAGGTCCGTGCTTGACTCCTATGGGAAAAGATCTTTGACGCACATTGCGTCTTGTTCGCAGATGTCTTGTTCCGGTACTAAACGGATTGTCGGTGTCGCGCACGACGTCTCTGGTCCTTGACGGCGTGACGGGTGTGGGCCGAGACTGTGGAACGCGCATCGCAACAGCGGAAGTGCCCGCCGTACAACGAGAGATGGAGTCCAGAATGAGCCAGACCAGCACGGTGCAGCGCGATGAGCTTCACCGAACGATCTGGCGAATCGCGAACGACCTCCGGGGCTCCGTCGACGGTTGGGACTTCAAGAGCTACGTGCTCGAGACCCTCTTCTACCGCTTCATCTCGGAGAACCTGACGGCCTACATCAACGAGGCTGAGCGCCGCGCGGGTGGCGCGGACTTTGACTACGCGGCCCTCAGCGACGAGAAGGCCGAGTTTGGCCGACGTGAGACGGTTGCGGAGAAGGGCTTCTACATCCTTCCGAGCGAGCTCTTCGCGAATGTGCGCCGACGCTCGGCTTCGGATTTGAACCTCAACGAGACACTCCAGCGCGTTTTCCGGAACATCGAGGGCTCGGCCGTGGGGACCGAGTCCGAGGGCGCCATCAAGGGCCTCTTCGCCGACCTCGACGTGAACAGTCAGAAACTCGGCTCGACGGTGGATGCACGCAACAAGAAGATGGTCAAGCTGCTCGACGCGATCGGTGACCTGGAGCTCGGCAGCTTCGCGGATCACACCATCGACGCCTTCGGCGACACCTACGAGTACCTGATGCAGATGTACGCGGCGAACGCCGGCAAGTCCGGAGGCGAGTTCTTCACCCCCCAGGAGGTCTCCGAGCTACTGGCGCGGATCACCGTCATCGGCAAGACCTCGGTCAACAAGGTCTACGACCCGGCCTGCGGCTCGGGGTCGCTACTGCTCAAGTTCGCGAAGGTCCTCGGCAAGGAGAACGTCCGTCAGGGCTTCTTCGGCCAGGAGATCAACCTGACGACCTACAACCTGGCGCGCATCAACATGTTCCTGCACGACATCAACTTCGAGAAGTTCGACCTCGCCCACGGCGACACCCTGATCGACCCCGCCCACTGGGACGACGAGCCCTTCGAGGCCATCGTCTCCAACCCGCCCTACTCGACCAAGTGGGAGGGCGACGCCAACCCGCTCCTCATTAACGACCCGCGCTACGCGCCAGCGGGCGTACTCGCGCCCAAGTCCAAGGCCGACCTCGCCTTCACCATGCACATGCTCAGCTGGCTCGCCGTCAACGGCACCGCGGCCATCGTCGAGTTCCCCGGCGTCCTCTACCGCGGCGGCGCTGAGCGCAAGATCCGCCAGTATCTGATCGACAACAACTACGTTGACGCGGTCATCCAGCTGCCGCCTGACCTCTTTTTTGGCACGACCATCGCGACCTGCGTCATCGTGCTGAAGAAGTCCAAGCAGGACAACGACATCCTCTTCATCGACGCGTCGGCCGAGTTCACACGCGTTGGCAACAAGAACAAGTTGATGGCCGAGAACCTGCAGCGCATCCTCAATGCGGTCGTCGCGCGCCAGGACGACGACCACTTCGCCAGACTTGTCGCCTTTGAGGACGTCAAGTCCAGCCACTACAACCTCTCGGTGTCGTCCTACGTGGAGAAGGAGGACACTCGCGAGGCGGTCGACATCACCGCCCTCAACGCGGAGATCGCTCGAATAGTCGCCCGCCAAAGCGAGCTGCGAAGCCAGATTGACGCCATCGTGGCCGACTTGGAGGGCGCTGCGTGAGCCGCTTCATGGAACTGGTCGAAGAACAGTGCCCGCAAGGTGTTGGCTTCAAGACCCTTGGCGAGGTGGGCAGCTTCATTCGTGGAAACGGACTTCAGAAGTCGGACCTCACTGATGTAGGCGCCCCCGCGATCCACTACGGCCAGATACACACCTACTACGGCACGTGGACCGACCACACCAAGTCGTTCGTCGATCCGGCGAAAGCGGAAAGGCTTCGTCGGGCGAAGTCGGGCGACCTCGTCATTGCCACCACTAGTGAAGACGACGGTGCCGTTGCGAAGGCAACGGCGTGGCTCGGTGAGGTCGAGGCTGCAGTGAGTGGCGACGCGTACATCTTCCGTCATCGTCTTGACCCGAAGTTCGTTTCCTACTTCTTCCAGACCGAGCAGTTTCAATCTCAGAAGATGCCGAGCATCACGGGTACCAAGGTTCGTCGCATCTCGGGTGAGGCTCTCGCCAAGATCCGCATTCCGGTACCGCCGCTCGAGGTACAGCGCGAGATCGTCCGCATCCTTGACACATTCTCGGAGCTGGAGGCCGAGCTGGAGGCCGAGCTGGAGGCACGGCGCGTCCAGTACGCGTACCTCCGACAACTTCTGCTCGATCAGGTGGAGGGCGAATCGGTCGCACTTGTTGACCTCGGCAAGTGGCAGGGGGGTGTGACGCCGTCGACCGCGAATCCCGACTACTGGAGCTCTGACGGGATTCCATGGCTTGCTTCGATGGATGTAAGTGACACGAGCACCGACGAGATTCGCGGGCGTGTTACAGCCCTAGCGTTGAAGGAGACTTCACTCAAGGTCATCCCTGCTCCCTCTGTGGCTGTCGTGATGCGGTCAAACATTCTTCGGCGACGCCTCCCGATTGGATTGATAACGGTCGACACCACCGTGAATCAGGATGTGCGGGCGCTGATTCCGCGCAACGGGGTCGACGCGGATTACGTCTATCAAGCGCTCTGCGCCGACAGCGAACAAATCCGAACAAGTTGCGTGCGTACTGATGGCTCAATGGCAGCCGTTGAATCTGGAAGCTTCTTCTCTTGGGAAATCCCGTTGCCGTCGCTCGAAGTGCAGCATCGGATTGCGGACAGGCTTCGAATGTTCGACGCTCTTGTGAACGACCTCACCGTTGGTCTCCCCGCTGAGATTCGCGCTCGCCGCCAGCAGTACGAGTACTACCGCGACCGCCTCCTCACCTTCAAGGAGTTACCCGGTGAGTGATGCCCACCCGACCCGGATCGAGCCGATCGTCGTCAGCGGCGAGAGCACTGTCGTGGCCGAGTTCGTCCCCGAGCCAGGCGGATCGGCCGACTACCAGTCGGAATCCCAGCTCGAGCACGAGTTCATCGGACTCCTCCAATCTCAGGCCTACGAGTACCTGCGCATCTCCAGCGAGGAGCAGCTCGTCGCGAACCTGCGCAGTCAGCTTGAGGCGCTGAACGCAATCACGTTCACGGATGGGGAGTGGGACCGCTTCTTCCACGAGAAGATCGCGAGCGAGAATGAGGGCGTCGTCGACAAGTCGGTGCGCATCCAGGAGGACCACGTCCAGGTCCTCGAGCGCGATGACGGCTCGGTCAAGAACATCGCCCTCATCGACAAGGCGAACATCCACAACAACCGTCTGCAGGTCATCAACCAGTACGAGGTGGAGGGGGCGTCGGCCGGCGCCACGCGGGCCAACCGCTACGACGTGACCATCCTCGTAAACGGCCTGCCCCTGGTGCACGTCGAGCTAAAGCGCCGCGGCGTCGACATCCGCGAGGCCTTCAACCAGATTCGCCGTTACCAGCGCGAAAGCTTCTGGGCGGGATCGGGACTCTTCGACTACGTGCAGGTCTTCGTTATCAGTAACGGCACGCTCACCAAGTACTACTCCAACACCACCCGCCGCGAGCACGTGCGCCAAGCGCTCGGGACTCGGAGTCCCCGAGCGACCTCCAACTCCTTCGAGTTCACGTCGTGGTGGGCTGACGCCACCAACCGGCCGATCCAGGACCTCGTCGGCTTCACCAAGACGTTCTTCGCGAAGCACAGCCTCCTGAATCTCCTCACGCGCTACTGCGTGCTGACTGCCGATCGGACGCTGCTCGTGATGCGGCCCTACCAGATCGTCGCCACCGAGCGCATCCTCCAGCGGATTGAGACCTCGACCAACTACCACCAGCTCGGCACCCTCGCGGCCGGCGGCTACGTCTGGCACACCACGGGATCGGGCAAGACGCTCACCAGCTTCAAGACGGCCCAACTGGCCGCCCGCCTTAGTCACGTCGACAAGGTCCTCTTCGTCGTCGACCGCAAGGACCTCGACTACCAGACCATGCGCGAGTACGACCGCTTCGAGAGGGGCGCGGCGAACTCCAACACCTCGACCGCGGTTCTCAAGAAGCAACTCGAAGATCCGAGCGCGACGATCATCATCACCACGATCCAGAAGCTCTCGACCTTCATCTCCTCCAACCAGGGACATGAGATCTACGACGGCCAGGTGGTGATCATCTTCGACGAGTGCCACCGCTCCCAGTTCGGCGACATGCACCGGCGCATCACCCGAGCCTTCAAGCGCTACCACCTCTTCGGCTTCACCGGGACCCCGATCTTCGCGGTCAACGCCGGAAAGGGCGGGGCTGCCAACCTGCGCACCACCGAACAGGCCTTCGGCGAGCGCCTGCACGCCTACACGATCGTCGACGCCATCACCGACCGTAACGTCCTGCCCTTTCGGATCGACTACGTCAACACGATCAAGGTGCCCGAGGCACTGGCCGACAAGGCAGTCTCGGCGATCGATACCGAGCACGCCCTGCTCGCTCCCGAGCGCCTGCGCCAGGTCGTTGCCTACACCCTCGAGCACTTCGACCAGAAGACCAAGCGCCACGAGCACTACCCCCTCGAGGGACGTCGCGTCAGCGGCTTCAACGCGCTCTTCGCGACCGCCTCCATCGAGGCGGCCAAGCGCTACTACGCCGAGTTCGCGTCCCAGCAGGCCGAGCGGGTACCCCAGGAGCATCTCAAGATCGGCATCATCTTCTCCTACGCCCCCAACGAGGACCTGGGTGACGAGTACCTCGACGAGGAGGGCTTCGAGACGAGCGCCCTCGACCAGTCCTCGCGCGACTTCCTCGAAGAGGCGATCCGGGACTACAACGCTCTCTTCGTAACTAACTTCGACACCTCGTCCGACCGGTTCCAGAACTACTACAAGGACCTCTCACTGCGCCTGAAGAGCCGCGAGATCGATCTCGTCATCGTGGTGAACATGTTCCTCACTGGCTTTGACGCGACGACCCTCAACACCCTCTTCGTCGACAAGCGCCTGGTCAACCACGGGCTGCTCCAGGCCTACTCGCGCACGAACCGGATCCTCAACTCGGTGAAGACCTACGGCAACATCGTCTCCTTTAGGGATCTGGAGCAGGAGACCAACGACGCGATCGCCTTGTTCGGCAATAAGGACGCTCACTCGGTCGTCCTCCTCAAGCCCTACGGCGCCTACTACGCCGAGTACGCCGAGCGGGTGGCTGACTTGCGTCAGCGCTTCCCCCTTGGCGAGGTGATCGTGGGCGAAGCGGCCCAGAAGGAGTTCGTCGCGCTCTTCGGCTCCATCCTGCGCCTCGAGAACATCCTCACGGCCTTCGACGAGTTCGCCGGCCAGGCAGTCCTCGCCGAGCGCGAGAGCCAGGACTACCGCAGCCTCTACCTCGACCTCTACGCCGACTTCCGGCGCGCCAAGGAGGCCGAGCGAGAGCCCATCGAGGACGACCTGGTCTTCGAGATCGAGCTGATCAAGCAGGTCGAGATCAACGTCGACTACATCCTGATGCTGGTGGAGAAGTGGCGGGCCGAGCACGGCGACCAGCTCTTCCCGTCGTCGGACCTGGACGGCCAGATTCAACGCGCCGTGGACGCCAGCCCGTCGCTACGCAGTAAGAGGGACCTGATTATGGCCTTCGTGGCCTCAGTGTCGGCCACCGGCGAGATCGATCGAGAGTGGCGCGAGTTCGTCGAGGCGCAGCGCCTCCAGGAACTTGACGCCATCATCGATGAGGAGAGGCTCGAGGACCAGGGGACGAGGGACCTGGTCGAGGCGGCCCTGCGAGACGGCTCCCTCCCGGCCGCTGGGTCGGCCCTGTCTCGCGTCCTGCCACCCGTCTCACGTTTCGGACCCGATGACTCCTACGGCGAGACCAAGTCGCGGGTTCTGGCGAGGTTGGCAGCCTTCCTGGAGAGGTTCTCCGGCCTCGGATTTGTCTCCCGTGACAGCGAGTCGCTCGAAGGATAGGCAGGGCCCCGAGAACTCGCTGAGGAACCCCAAAGCCCTTTGTTGGTCTTCAGCAGGAGTCTGAGGGGGATCTGGGCCCGCGGGGCTCGGAATCGCGGCCTTCGGGTCTTCCGCGGACCGGGTCGTGTCCAGCGTGGGGCGTTCCCCGGGGTTCGGATACCGGCGAGGCGGCAGCCACCCGCGACATTCCGTGAAAGGAGACGCCCCCGCGGTGCTCGCCATCGGAATCTGGCCGCTGGCCGGGACCGCGGGCTTCCACACGGCAGAGCGTTCTCGGCGATCCTGGTTCAGGCCTTTGACCAGGAGATTCGTTTACCGTAACGTTTTCCGTAACGGTTGGGGGATCTTTTCCGTAATCCCCCGTGGTGGGGCTAGTAAGAATCGAACTTACGACCTCGTCATTATCAGTGACGCGCTCTAACCGACTGAGCTATAGCCCCGGACTCAAAAGTCTACCGCCTCGTCTAATCACCCTCGGGGGCCGGGCCCCACGCTCGGGCGGCGATCGATTGGCTCGCCGTTCCCAGCAGGGTGCCGCTCTGGCTCCATAGGTACGCGGTTCCCTGACCGAAGCCACTGGCCAGGGCGTGCATGTGGATGTCGCAGAGCACCCACTCGGACGGCTCCAGGCTCGCCACGCGCAGGGTGTTGTCGAGGCTGCGGCCCATGATCCGCCGACCCAGGGGCTCGCTGGCCCCACCGGAGACGTAGTCGCCAAAGATGGCCAGCGTGGCGGCCGAGGGCTCGAAGTGCCCGGGGACGCGAGCCCAGATGGCCGAGTGGGGGGAGCCGGGCGTGCCATCGAGCCGGTCGAACGGCCGACCGAGCGCGATGCGCGACTCGACGTGCGCGAAGATCGACGGCCCAAGGTCCGAGGACAGGACGCGTGGTGGACAGTCCTCGGGGGCCGGCACGGCGGGCATCTCGACCCAGGGCGAGGGCGAGCTGAGCGTGCCCGTTCCCAGTGCCGCCGTCACCGTCAGCACCTCGCGCTCCTCGGTGCTCGCCACGGCACGAGCCTGGGTCACGTGCCCACCCGTCACGAGCAGCTGCGTCCTGACGCTCACCAGAGAGCCGAGCGGTGCGTAGGCGAGGTACTGTGCGCTGCCCCAGACGGTGGGGCGTCCCGCGGCCTCCTCCAGCGCAACCAGGCCGCCCGCCAGCCCGCAGCCACCGAAGAGGAACTGGCCCGGCGTGATGAGCCGTTCGCTCACCCTCATCTGCCACGTGGACTCGTTGACGCGCTCGAGACCGAGGAAGTGCCGGGCGTCCACGAGGGCCGAGGATAGCCTCGCTCGCCGAGTCGAGCCCAGGGGGCAGACTGGAGCAGTGATCGACCCGCGCTTCGTCTACCTGGCGATGGGCCTGTCGCTGCTGGGCGCCCTGGGCTACATCCGCGACACGCTGACGGGCTCGACCACGCCGAATCGGGTCACGTGGGGGCTCTGGGCGCTGGAGGGGATGCTGGCCTTCGCCGTGGAGATCAACCAGCACGTGGGCCTGGCCGCGGGGATGACCCTCATGCTGGGTCTGGGGCCGGTCCTGGTCCTGGCCGCCTCGTTTCGCGCGCATCACGGCGTGTGGCGTCTGTCGCGCTTCGACGTGACCTGCGGGGCCCTCTCCTTGGCCGGCATCGCCTTCTGGGCTCTCGTTGACGAGCCCACTGTCGCCCTCGTGTCCTTCGTCGTGGCCGATCAGATAGCCGCCCTGCCCACGTTGCGCAAGGCGTGGCTGGCCCCGCAGAGCGAGACGTGGTTCGCCTTCGCCATGGGGGCGCTGAACACGGGGATCACCCTGCTGACCCTGCACGCGATCACCACCGCGGGCGCGCTGTTCCCCGGTTTCGTCATGCTCACGGACACGCTGATCGTCCTGCTCATCGTGACCCGCGCGGGCTCGCGCGCCCGGACCGGGACGGCGGTGTCCGCGTGAGGCCCGCGGAGCTCCTGGTCCAGGAGGGTCGTGCGATTCGACGCCAGACGCCGCGCTCGAGCCTGGGTGTGCTGGCCGAGCGGCCCGCGGACTACGACCCGGTCTCACGACTGATGTGGTCCGAGCGCGGCGCGCGCCTCGACCTGCTCGCACTGCGCGTGACGCGCATGCTCGACTCACCGCTGTCCTTCCTGCGCGGCTCGGCTCTGCTGATGGCCGAGGACCTCGCCCGTGGGCCGTCGACGCCGTTGTCCGTGCAGCTGTGCGGGGACGCGCACCTGGCCAACTTCGGGGTCTTCTACTCGCCTGAGCGCCGCCTGGTCTTTGACATCAACGACTTCGACGAGACCGCTGCGGGGCCCTTCGAGTGGGACGTGAAGCGCCTCGGCGCCTCGGTGGCGGTCCTCGGCGACCAGCTGGGCCTGTCGCGCCGGCGCCGGCGCGAGGCGGTGCTCGGCCTGGCGCGTGAGTACCAGCGCTCGATGCGCCGCCTGGCGACGCTGAAGCGTCTGGACGCGTGGTACCTCGCCTTCGACGTCACCTCGCTGAGCCGCTCACTGCGCCGCTGCTTTCGCGAGGAGGCCCTGGAGAGAGCCGAGAAGCTGCTCGGCGACCTGCGTCCGCCGTCGGACGCGCGCGCCTATAGGCGCTACGTGCGTCGCTCCGAGGACGGCCCACAGCTGCGCTTGCGCCCACCCCACCTCGTGCCCGAGCGCGACCTGGGTGAGGACGCGGCGCTGGTGAGGCGCACCGCCGACCTGGTGATGGGTCGCTACCCCCAGAGCCTCACCTCGGAGCGCGCCGCGCTGCTCGGCCAGTTCCGCCCCGTCGACGTGGCTCGCCAGGTGGTGGGGATCGGCTCGGTGGGGCGCGAGGTCTACGTGGTGGCCCTCACCGGGCGCGACGACGAGGACCTCTTCTTGCTGCAGCTCAAGGAGGCGCGCGACTCGGTGCTCGACGTCGCGCGCGCCCAGGCCAGCCGTGATCCCGGCGAGCGGGTGGTGCAGGGCCAGCGCTTCCTGCAGGCCAGGCCCGATCCCTTCCTGGGCTGGTACACGATGGACGGAGCCGGGGGGCGCTCGAGCTTCTACGTGCGCCAGCTCTACGACCACCGCGCGAGTGTGGACCTGACTCGCCTGGGCGCGCGCAGCCTCGGCGCCTACGCCCGCGCGTGCGCGTGGGCCCTGGCGCGCGCCCACGCGCGCGCCGCGCAGGCGGCGCTCATCGATGGCTACCTCGGCTCCGGCGATCGCTTCGCCGAGGCGATCGCCGACTTCTCCGAGGTGTACCGCGAGCGCAACCGCGCCGACTACGCCGCCCTGGCGGTCGCGGCGCGCGAGGGTCGCGTGCCCGTGGCCTCGTGAGGCGCGGGTACACTGAGCCTCTCGCGGGGACGTAGCTCAGTTGGTAGAGCGCGGGCTTTGCAAGCCTGAGGTCGTGGGTTCGAGCCCCATCGTCTCCACCACGTCCGCGACACTGGCGCGAGGGCGGATGGCTGAGCGTCGGCGCGGGCTCGTCGCGCGCGCGGACCGAGGAACCTCGTCGTGGCCAGGCAGGTCTCGCGCCGGCGGCACCGGCGAAGGCCGGCACCACGCGGAGCAATAGGCTTCCGGGGCGACTATGGGTTATGCGAGGCCGGTGAGACGATGAGCGGCATGGGCCCGATGCCACCCCCGTTTCGCTGGTCCATCGCCCTGAGCAGCTGGCACCTGGCGTGGCTGCCCAGCGCCCTGCTGCTCATCGTGCTGGTGGCCTATCTGCTGGGCGCGCGCCGCAGCCCCGACTGGCCGCTCGGGCGAAGCGTGGCCATGGTCCTGGCCTGCGTGGTCACCTTCCTCGGTGTCGAGTCCGTTCTCGGCGTGTACGACATGGTGCTCTTCGCGGACCACATGGTCCAGCACCTGGTGCTGATCATGCTGGCCGCCCCGCTCTTTGCCCTGGCCGCCCCGCTCGACCTGGCGCGCCAGGCGAGCCCGGCGCCGGTGCGCGCCGCGCTGACTCGTTTCTTGGACGGACCCGTGGGCGCGGTGCTCCTGCACCCACTGGTTGGCTTCGGCCTCTACGCGGTCTTCATCCCCGTGACGCACCTGAGCAGCCTGATGAACTTCGCGATGGGACACCTGTGGGCGCACCACCTCGAGCAGATCGCCTTCCTGGTCGTGGGCTATCTCTTCTTTCGCTCGGTCTTCGGCATCGAGGCGAGCCCGCATCCGCTGCACCCGGGCTTCGCCTTGATCTATCTGATGGCGGCGGTGCCCGTGGACACCATCACGGGCCTCGCCCTGGCGATGTCCTCGCACAACCCGTATCCCGTCTACGACGCGATGAACCGCCCGTGGGGCCCCTCGGTACTGGCCGACGTGCACCTGGGCGGCGCGATCATGTGGATCGGCGGGGACGGGCTCATGCTGCTCGCCCTGATCCCGGCGGCGGTGCGCTGGGTGCGCTACGAGGACCGGCGCACCCGGGAGATCGACGCCGAGCTCGACCGAGCCGGTGCCGACTGAGCGCGTGGCTCAGATCACTCGCGACAGGCCGCCGTCGACGCTCAGGCCGACGCCGGTGACGTAGGACGCGCGCGGCGAGAGCAGGAAGGCGGCCACGTCGGCGAACTCCTCGGAGCGCCCGATGCGACCCAGGGGGATCTCGGAGTGACGGGCCATGTTCTCCAGGAACGCCTCGATGGACTGTCCGGCCGCCGCGGCTCGGCGCACCCACTGGCCGGACTCGATGAGCCCGATGAGCAGGGCGTTGACGCGCACGCCGCGCGGTCCCATCTCGTTGGCCAGGGCCTTGGTCAAGGCCAGCCCGGCGGCGCGCGAGGCCGACGTCGGCGTGGAGTTCGCCGGTGGCGTGCGCGCCAGGATCGCCAGCACGTTGAGGATCGACCCGCCGCTCGCCTCGAGGTCATCGAGGGCCCGACGCGACAGGTGCAGGGCGGCGACGACCTTGAGCTCGAAGTCCTCGCGCCACGCGTCGTCGCTGGAGTTGGCCACCGAGCTTCCGGCGGTCTGGCCCGCGTTGTTGACGACGCCGTCCACGCGCCCGAATCGCTCGCGCGCCAGGTCGTAGAACTCGTCGAGCTGGGCGGTGACGGTGACGTCGGCCTCGACGCACAGCGCCTCGGGCCCCAGGAGATCCTGGGCTCGCGCCAGACGCTCGGCGTCGCGTCCGCAGACCGCGACCCGCGCGCCCTCGCCGAGCAGGGTCGTGGCGAGTTTCAGGCCGAGCCCGTCAGTGCCGCCGGTGATCAGGAACGCGCGATCGGTGAGCTTCAGGTCCACGGAAACATCCTAGGAACGCAACGAGGCCCGGCCGCGGGGGCCGGGCCTCGTTGCGTGACACCGCTTACTGGTCGCGATAGTGCTCGCGCCAGATCAGTCGGTAGACCTTCATCTTGCGCGGCAGCGCACGCAGGCCCGGGATGACCGGCACCAGCAGCAGGATGACCGACAGGAGCATCATCATGCCCCACACCTGCACGTCGGCGTTCGAGCTGGAGGAGAACGGCGTGATCTGGTACCAGAACGTGTAGAGCCACAGCCAGGCCTGACCGGGGTAGCTGTTGGTCTCGTTCATCATGCCCCACTGGCTGCCCAGCAGGTGCTGATCCTGGGCCAGCTTCGCCAAGTACCCGCCGTCCGAGAGGAAGAGCAGGGGCTTGGTGTAGTCCGTGGTGAAGAACGAGCCGCCCGAGATCAGGTCAGCGTCCAGGGCCCCGGAGCGGGCCATGTGGGTCAGGTCGTTGATGAAGACCGGCACGGGGCCCGAGTCCGAGGTGCTCGCCACGACGTTGCCGTTGACGAACTTCATGGAGTTGGAGGCCTTGGTGAAGTTGTTCACCCAGGTCGTCTGCTGGGTGCTCGAGGCGGCCTTCCACGACGTCAGCGCGCTGGACAGCGTCGGGTCGTAGGGCTGGGTCTCGAGCGGGCGGATGACGAAGTCCTTCTCCGTGTTGATCGGGATGCGCACGCCGGCCCACTTGGCCAGCTGGAGCGGGCCGAGGGTCTGGCCGGTGGAGGCCGTGTTGTACGGCGCGCCGTAGCCGGCCGTCGTGGTCGTGCCATTCATCTCGCCGAGCGCGGTCTGGGCGAAGTCCAGCGGCGCCGCGTTGGCCCACGTCTTGATCGTGATCTCCTTGTCGTCCGGCGAGCCGAACATCACGGCGAACACGACCGTCAGCAGGGCCACCACGATGAGGGCGATGGTGCCCTCCTTGATGATGTCGTACGGCTGGTGGCCGCCCTTCCACTCGGGCGCGTCCACGTCGGGGCGAAAGCCTTTCTTGCTCACAGTGCCTCACCAACCTTCTTGGTGTCGTCGTACGGGGGAACCACGCCACGGACGCGCACGAGGACCACGTGCAGCGCCGTCAGGATGACCGCCACCAGCGGCAGCAGCACGATGTGCCACATCAGCATCTGGCCGAAGTTGAGCACGTTGAAGAACGCGCCGGCGCCGGTCGAGTTGATGCCGTCCTTGGCCTGAGTGGTGATCCACTGCGAGTCGAAGTTGCTCTGGCTCGCGTAGCCGGTGAAGGCCGTGGCGATCGATGCGAGGAACGTCACCACGCCGGTCATCCACGTGGCCGTGCGCTTGCCGCGCCAGGCGCCCATGAAGAACTTGCCCCACAGGTGCACCACCATGGCGAAGAAGAAGATCTCCACGCTCCACAGGTGCAGCGAGTTCACGAAGTGCCCGACGGAGGACTCGTGCCACCACTGCGGCCCGCGCAGGGCCAGGATGAAGCCGGTGCCGATGACCACGGCCATGGCCGACATGGTCGCCACGCCGAAGACGTAGATCCAGGAGGCGACGTACGCGGGCTGCGTGTCGGGCAGAACCTTCTCCGGGGGTAGTTTGCCGGCGACGCGGTGACGCAGGCGCGTCGTCCACTGCCGCTCGATGTCGGTGCTCACTTGCTCTCCTTTCGGCGGCTACGGCCGGGGAACGGCGCCAGCAGCGCGGTGATGAAGGTCAGGATCATCAAGACGATGACGATGAAGTTGGCGACGCTGATGTAGATCACACCCCAGTGCAGGTAGTGACCGAGCCCGTCCAGCGGTATCAGCGCCGCGAGAAAGGAAATGAACGCCATAGGCCTCCCGTTTCTTACTTTTCAAGCCGTGGAGCCCAGCATGGCACCGTGATGCGGAGAACCACTAGGGACTAAAGCCCCCGCCTATTGGCCCTGATCTTGAGCGCTCTACGCAGTAGGGGCAGCGGCTAGGGCGCCGGCCCGATCGGCGCGCCGGGTCCCGGGCTCGCGGTCGTGGGCGCTTTGGCGCAGGTGGAACTGGGTCACGCCGATGCTCAGCGACACGGCCCCGGCCACGTGCAGCTCGACCAGCACGGCCGGCACGTGCGTGACGTACTGGCTGAGACCGATCGCCGCCTGGACGAGCGTGATGATGACGAGTCGACGCACCCCGTGCTGGAGGGGGATCGGCGCGCCCGAACCCCAGATGGCAAAGACGAGGCCCACGACGATGCCGAGGAAGAGCATCGCGGCCACCGAGTGCACCCAGGTGGCCTCGGCGAAGGAGAAGGGCAGTCGCCGCGCGACGAGCTGGCCCTGGGAGTTGCCCGCGTGCGGTCCCGAGCCCGTCGCGCCCGTGCCGGCCACGAGCACGGCCACGAAGGGGATCCACAGCAGCCGAGCGATCAGGCGGAAGTGCGGATCGCGCACGTCGCGGCGAGCGCCGGGCCCGTAGACGTACTTGGAGCGGTGGTAGAGGATCGCTCCCAGTACGACCATCGAGAGGCTGAGCAGCATGTGCAGTGACACCAGCCAGGGGTTGAGCTTGGAGTAGACGACGAAGGCGCCCAGGATCGCGTCGGCTACGACGCCACCGATCAGCAGCCCGCTGAGAGTCAGCAGGTCGGCCCGGCGCACCTCGCGCAGCCAGGCGGCGATGAAGGTCACGACGGCCACGCACACCAGCAGGATCGTCACCACGCGATTGGCATATTCGATGAAGGGGTGGATCGACATCGATCCGGAGAGCCGGTCGTGGTAGCAGGTGGGCCAGTCCGGGCAGCCCAGACCGGATCCGGTGAGTCGAACGGCGGCTCCGGTCAGGACAATCACGATCATCGAGATGAAGGAGGCTAGGGCGAACCAGCGGAAGGCCGGAATGGTCACGGTCGTGCGAGGACGGGTCACAATCCGTAGCCTACGGAAAGTCGACCCCCCTAGAATGCCCCGCATGACAATCTCGGCCACGACGCCCCGCTCGACGGCGGACGTCCTCAAGGGGTACGTGGCCCTCACCAAGCCTCGGATCATCGAGCTGCTGCTCGTGACCACGGTGCCCACGATGGTCGTCGCGGCCGACGGCATTCCCGGACTGCGCCTTATCCTGACCACGCTGGTGGGCGGGACGCTGGCCGCGGGCGGGGCGAACGCCTTCAACATGGTCATCGACCGGGACATCGACGCCGTCATGCAGCGCACGAAGCGTCGACCGCTGGTGACGGGCGTGATGAGCCCGCGTGCCGCGACGGTCTTCGCGGTGGTCCTGGAGCTGGTCGCCTTCGCGGTGCTGGCGATCTGGGTGAACCCGCTCTCGGCGTGGCTCGCCCTCTCGGCGACCGCCTTCTACGTGTTCATCTACACGATGTGGCTGAAGCGGCGCTCGAAGCAGAACATCGTGATCGGCGGCGCCGCGGGCGCCGTGCCGGTGCTGGTGGGCTGGGCCGCGGTGACCAACTCGCTCTCCTGGACGCCCGTGCTGCTCTTCGCCGTGATCTTCATCTGGACGCCCCCGCACTTCTGGGCCCTGGCGGTGCGCTACCGGGACGACTACGAGGCCGCGCACGTGCCGATGATGCCCGTGGTCGCCTCGCTGCGGCGCACCACCCTGGAGATCCTCGTCTACTCGGTCATCATGTGGGCCCTGACGATGCTGATCGGCCCGCTGGCGCACCTGGGCTGGATCTACGCGAGCGCGGCGACGGTGCTGGGTGGCCTGTTCACCCTCTACGCGCTGCGCCTGTACCGGCACGCCGTGTCCAACCGGGCCGACGTGGCCGAGGCGATGCGGCTCTTTCACTTCTCCATCACCTATCTCACGGCCCTCTTCGTCTTCATGGCCCTCGATGTCCTCATCCGATTCCACTAGTCCGCCCACGCCCCGCCGTCGCCCACCGTCGCCCATGGCCCTCGTCTCGCTCGGCCTGGGCGCGCTGATCGCCTTCGCGTTGATCTACGCCGTCTCCTACGCGACCAACCGCGCGGCGAGCCGAAGCGCGACGACGCTGGCGAGCACGGCCCTGGTGGGCCAGCGGATCAAGGGATTCACCAGTCCGGGCCTGTTCGGCGGCACGGTGTCGGCGCCCTGGTCCTCGGGGCACCCCAGCGTCCTGATCTTCTTCGCCTCCTGGTGCGGGCCGTGTCAGGGCGAGATGCCCAAGGTGGCCGCGTGGGTGCGCACGCACCACCTCGGCGACGTGCGAGTGCTGGGCGTGGACGCCAACGACCAGCAGGGGGCGGCTCGACGCTTCGTCACCCAGGACAAGGTGGGCTTTCCGGTGGCCTTCGACGCCAGCGGCAACCTCACCGCCGGGCTGTTCCAGTTCCAGACGCTGCCCGAGACGGTCTTTCTCACCAGGACGGGTCGGGTGCTGAGCGTGCACTTCGGGCCCATCGCGAGCGCGCAACTGGCCGCGGGCGTCTCGTCGCTCGGCGCCTAGTTGTAATTCCCAGGACCGTTGTTCACGGGAGCCTGCTCGCTGGTGGTCGGTTGCCGATTGATGAATGGGTTCGCTCATAGTTGTAGTCGATGAGGAAGGACTCGAGCGCCGCGAGGCGTTCGGCGTTG
>JAJXUK010000058.1 GCA_021782915.1 Actinomycetes bacterium
AGATCTAAGCTCCGGGCACGTCGATCAACCGCGGGACGGTGGAGCCAATCGCGAGGACCACGGCATCGAAGTGCTCCTGCAGCTCGCCCAGCGTGGTGCCGGTCGCACCAATGGGCCGCGAGGTGTGAAACACGACTCCCGAGGCTCGCATCACCTCGAGACGGCGCTCCAGCACGGCCTTTTCCATCTTGAACTCGGGGATGCCGTAGCGCAGGAGTCCTCCTATCGCGTCGGCACGCTCGAAGACCTCGACGTGGTGACCGACGCTGCTCAACTGCGCCGCGGCAGCCAGGCCGGAGGGACCAGATCCCACGACCGCCACGCGAAAGCCGCTCGCGACTGCCTCGCTGGGCCTCACCAGGCCGGCGGCGAAGGCGTGCTCGATGATCTCGTACTCGATGCGCTCGATCGTCACCGGCTCGTCCGCGATCCCCAGGACGCACGCCGACTCGCACGGCGCAGGACAGAGCCGACCCGTGAACTCCGGAAAGTTGTTGGTCGCGAGCAGCTGGCGGGCCGCGTGCTCGAAGCGGGTGCGATAGACCAGGTCGTTGAAGGCGGGGATGCGATTGCCCAGCGGACAACCCTGCATGCAAAACGGGATGCCACAGTCCATGCAGCGCGACGCCTGGGCGGCGACCTGCTCATCGTCCTGGGCCTCGTACACCTCGCGCCAGTCACGCAGGCGCACCGCAACGGGTCGGTAGGCGGGTCCGCGCCGGGGCGTCTCGAGGAATCCGGTCGGCTTACCCACGCAGGTTCTCCCGCACTCGCTGATACTCAGAGGACTCGATGCGCACGAAGTGCATCCTCGCGCGCCGCCAATCGGCCAACAGATCGTGAGCCAGACCCGAGCGCGTCTCGTCGGCGAAACGCTCCAGCAGTCCGCGCAGACGCTCCTCGTCGTCGGCCTCCAGCGGGTCGATCTCGTAGACCCCGGCACTGAGGTGGTCATAGACCCGCTCGTCAGGATCGTAGAGATACAACGTCCCGCCCGACATGCCGGCGGCGAGGTTGCGCCCCACCGAGCCAAGGATCACGACGACTCCCCCGGTCATGTACTCACAGGCGTGGTCCCCTGCTCCCTCGACGATCACCGTCGCGCCGGAGTTGCGCACGGCGCACCGCTCACCGACCAGGCCGGCCACGAAGACCTCGCCGCCGGTCGCGCCGTAGGCGATCACGTTGCCGGCGATCACGTTGCTCGCCGAGTCGAACGTCGCCGCCTCGTCCGGGTGCATGATGACGCGTCCGCCGCTCAGGCCCTTGGCCACGTAGTCGTTGCCGTCGCCGGCGAGGCGAACAGTCAGGCCCCGGGGCATGAAGGCGCCCAGGCTCTGGCCGGCGGAGCCACGCAAGAAGATCTCGATGGTGTCATCCTCGAGGTGCTGTGCGCCGAGGGCCCGCGTCACGGCGCTGCCCGTCAGGGTTCCCACCGCTCGGTGCACGTTCTGCACGGTGCGCTCGACGCGCAGGTGTCGGCGCGCACGAGCCGCGCTGACCGCCTCATCGAGGAATGTCCAGTCCAGTGCGCTGTCCAGGCCGTGGTCCTGCTTGGCGCTCTGGCGGCGCTGCTCGGGTGCCACCGCGACGAGCAAGCTGCCCAGGTCCAGGTCAGAGTCGAGGTGGTTCGACGCGCGCACCGTGAGACGCCCGACGTCTCCGATCAGCTCGTCCAGCGTGCGTGCGCCGAGCAGGGCCAGATACTCGCGCACCTCGTCGGCGATGAACTCGAAGAAGGTCTCCACGAACTCGGGCCGACCGGTGTAGCGCGCGCGCAGCACCGGATTCTGGGTCGCGATGCCCACCGGGCAGGTGTCCAGGTGGCACACTCGCATCATCACGCAGCCCGACACCACGAGTGGCGCGGTGGCGAAGCCGAACTCCTCGGCCCCGAGGAGGGCCGCGATGACGACGTCGCGTCCGGTCTTGATCTGGCCGTCGACCTGCAGCACCACCCGATTGCGCAGCCCGTTGGCGGCCAGGGTCTGGTGGGCCTCGGCCAGTCCGAGCTCCCACGGCGTGCCCGCGTGCTTCAACGACGTCAGCGGCGCAGCACCGGTGCCGCCGTCGTGGCCGGAGATGAGGATGACGTCGGCGTGGGCCTTGGCCACGCCGGCCGCGATGGTGCCCACGCCCTGTTCGGACACGAGCTTGACATGGATGCGCGCCTGGTCGTTGGCGCACTTGAGGTCGTAGATGAGCTGGGCCAGGTCCTCAATCGAGTAGATGTCGTGGTGCGGGGGCGGCGAGACGAGACCCACGCCCGGCGTCGAGTGCCGCGTCGAGGCGATCCAGGGATAGACCTTGGATCCCGGCAGCTGGCCACCCTCGCCCGGCTTGGCGCCCTGGGCCATCTTGATCTGCAGGTCGTCGGCGTTGACCAGGTAGCGACTGGTGACCCCGAAACGTCCCGAGGCCACCTGCTTGATGGCCGAGCGGCGGTTGTTCATCGGGTCCGAAGTGTCAAAGCGATCTTCGTCCTCGCCACCCTCACCCGTGTTCGACTTGGCTCCGAGGCGGTTCATGGCGATCGCCAGGGTCTCGTGGGCCTCGGCCGAGATCGAGCCGTAGGACATCGCCCCGGTGGAGAAGCGCCGGATGATGGACGCGGCGCTCTCCACCTCCTCCAGGGGTACCGGCGCGTCCGCCGGGCGCAGGCTCAACAGGCTGCGCAAGGTCACCTCGCCCGAACTCTGGTCGTCGACCAGTCGGGTGTACTCCTTGAAGAGGTCGTAGCGACCCTCGCGCGTGGCGTGCTGGAGCTTCTGGACCGTGCGCGGGTTGAACAGGTGCAGCTCGCCGTCGCGGCGCCACTGGTACTCGCCCCGGTTCTCCAGGTGCCCCGCAGCGCCGGGGGCGAAGGCGTCGGCGTGCCAGGCCAGCACGGCGCCGGCCAGGTGCTCCAGGTTCACCCCGCCCACGGGGGCGTGCAGGCCCGGGAAGTACGCATCCAGCACGGTGCGCGACAGCCCGAGCGGCTCAAAGAGCTGCGCGCCGACGTAGCTGGCGACCGTGGACACGCCCATCTTGGACATCACCTTCACGATGCCCTTGGTGAGAGCCTTGGCGTACTGGTAGCGCGCCTGGCGCGCACTCGGCACGTCGATCTCGCCCCGGCTGACCAGGGAGTCGATGGTCTCGTAGGCCAGGTACGGACAGACCGCAGACGCGCCGAAGCCAAGCAGGAGCGCGACGTGATGGACCTCTCGCGCGTCGCCGGACTCGAGCACGAGTGCGGCCCGGGTGCGCAGGTGCTCACGAACCAGACGGTGGTGCACGGCCGAGGTGAGCAGCAAGCTGGGAATCGCGGCGAGATCGACGGTGGCGTTGCGGTCCGAGAGCAGTATGACGTTGGCCCCCGCGCGCACCCGTGCGACCACCTCGTCGCAGATGTGCTCCAGCGCCTGGGCCAGGCGCTGTGCACCGCTCTGGGGGCCCTGCGCCGAGAAGAGTCCGTCAATGGCGGCCGTGGTGAAGCCGTGCACCAGCGGGCTCTCGTCGATGTAGCGCAGCTTGGCCAGATCCTCGATCGACAGGATCGGTGAAGCCAGCACGACCTGGTGGCAGTGCTCGGGGCGCTCGTCCAGCAGGTTCTCCTCCCCACCCAGTGAGACCAGGGTGGCCGTGACCAGCTCTTCACGGATGGCGTCGAGCGGCGGATTGGTCACCTGGGCGAAGAGTTGGCTGAAGTAGTCGAAGAGCGAGCGTGGCTGGTGTGAGAGGACCGCGAGCGCCGAGTCGGTGCCCATGGAGCCGATCGGCTCCTCACCCAGCTGGGCCATGTGGCGAACGATGAGTCGGATGTCCTCCTCGGAGTAGCCGAAGCTGCGCTGCTGGCGCACGATCGTCGCGTGACTCGGGGTCAACATGGGACGATCCTCGAGCTCGTCGAGCGAGACCTGATTCTGCGCGAGCCACTCGCCGTAGGGGGCGCGAGCCGCTAGGTCGTCCTTCAGCTCGTCGTCACCGATGATGCGCCCCGCGGCGACGTCCACCAGAAACATGCGTCCGGGCTGCAGGCGCCCCTTGCGCTCGATGTTGGCGGGTTCGATCGGCAGCACGCCGAACTCCGAGGCAAAGATGACACGGCGATCCTTGGTCACCCAGTAGCGAGCCGGACGCAGTCCGTTGCGATCCAGCACCGCCCCTACGACACGCCCGTCGCAGAAGGTGATGGACGCGGGGCCGTCCCACGGCTCCATGAGCGCAGCGTGGTAGCGGTAGAAGTCGCGTCGGCGCGCATCCATGGCGCTGGAGCGCTCCCAGGCCTCGGGGATCATCATCAGGATGGCGTGGGGCAGGCTGCGTCCGCCCTGGACCAGCAGCTCGACCACCTCGTCAAACGATGCCGAGTCGCTGAGTCCCGTGGTCACGATCGGCGTGATCTGACCGATGTCCACCGGCAGGCGCTCGCTGCGCAGATTCGACTCGCGAGCGGTCATCCAGTTGCGGTTGCCCCGCACCGTGTTGATCTCGCCGTTGTGGGCGATGTAGCGGAAGGGCTGGGCCAGCTCCCAGCGCGGCAGGGTGTTCGTCGAGAAGCGCGAATGCACCACGGCGATGGCGGTGCGCATCGACTGATCGGACAGGTCCGTGAAGTACTGACGCAACTGGGGTGCCGTCAGCATTCCCTTGAAGATCAGCACGTTCGCCGAGCACGACGCGGCGTACAGCTCGCTCGCGTGCTCGACGAGCTTGCGCGCGACGAAGAGTCGACTCTCCAGATCCCCGTCGGCACCCTCGGGCACGATCAGCTGCATCACGAATCGTGGCTCGGTCGACGCCGACGTGGGCCCCAGCACGGAACTGTCCACCGGGACCTCACGCCAGGCCGCTGAGCTCAGGCCCACGCGCGCGAGCGCCCCCTCGGTGATCCGTCGAGCGTCGACGTCGCTCATCTCTCGTGGCACCATCCAGTGCGCGATGCCGTACTCGCCGGGCGCCGGCAGAGCGTCAAAGACCCCTTGCAGGAACGCGTGCGGCATCTGCAGCAGGATCCCGGCGCCGTCTCCGGAGTCTGGATCGGCACCGGAGGCACCACGGTGCTCGAGGTTCTCGAGGATGGTCAGTGCGTCGTCCAGCGTGGCGTGTGAGGCCGTGGCCGTCAGATCGGCTACCACGCCGACGCCGCAGGCGTCGTGCTCGAAGGAGGGGTCGTAGAGTTCTGTCATTGCGTCACCGCGGGGCAACGCTGACCCGGGCACATCATACCGAATCGGGGCCCGCGCCCTGGCGGGCCTACTCTGGGGCCATGAACACGCAACGCGTCTTGGTGGTCGGCGGGGGCATCATCGGACTCGCCGGCGCGTTCCGTCTCGCCCTCGAGGGCCATCACGTCACCGTGCTCGATCCCAGCGTGGGACACGGCGCAACGTGGGCGGCCGCGGGCATGATCGCGCCGTCGGCCGAGATCGCCCCGGGCGAGCTGAGCAACTACCGCTTGCAGCGCCAGGCCCTCGGCGCATGGCGCGAGTTGAGCGAGCGCCTCGAAGACGTGACGGGTCACGGGGTCAGCATTCACGAGGCGGGAACGCTCCTGAGCGGCTGGGACGCCGGTGATCGGCGCCTCGTTGAGCAGTTCGCTCAGCTGGCCGAGGAGTTCGACGCGCCGATGCACCGCGTGACGCGCCACGACAGCCCCGAGGTGTTCGAGGGGCTGTCGCCGCGAATGACCCACGGGCTCGTCATGGAGGACGATGCGTGGCTCGATCCCGATGAGGCGGTGGAGCGTCTACGCACCGGCCTGCGCGCGCTGGGGGCCGATCTCGTGGCCGAGGCCGCCGAGCACATTGGCGTGGACGCCGCGGGTGTGGTGGCCGAGACGTCAAGTCAGACCCTGAGGGCCGACGTGGGTCTGCTCGCGACCGGCTCGACTCCCCTGCCCACGGGAGCGGCGCCCAGTGGCGCCAACGTCGTGCGACCGGTACGGGGTGTCACGGTGCGGGTGCGGGGCTTTGATCGCAGTGATCAGCCCATGATTAGAGCCTTCGTGCGGGGCCGGGCCTTCTACATGGTCTCTCGCCCCAGTGGGTACTGCGTGCTGGGTGCCACGTCCGACGAGCGCTCCGAGCTCGCCATCGAGGTCGGAGAGCTGCAGCGCCTGCTGCGCGACGGGCTCGACGTCGTGCCAGCGCTGGAGACCGCCTCGGTCAGTGAGATCCGATATGGTCTGCGCCCGGCCAGCGCCGATCTGCGGCCCTTCTTCGAGACGATCAAGCCTCCCGGGTGGGCCTGGGTGTCGGGGCACTACCGCCACGGCGTCACCCTCGCCCCGCTGGCGGCGCGGGAGGTCGCCGACTTCGTGGGCGCGAGGGGCTGATGCGCGTCAACGGTGCGGATGTGATCATCGACGTCTCGTCGCTGGGAAGTCTGCTCGCGC
>JAJXUK010000059.1 GCA_021782915.1 Actinomycetes bacterium
CGCCGTGTGCTGGGACATCGTCGTCAACGAGATCGCCAAGAGCCGCTACATGACCAACGGGCAGATGACCTTCCCCCTGGTCATTCGCTCGGGCAACGGCGGCGGACTTCGCTTTGGCGCCCAGCATTCCCAGGACGTCTCGAACTGGGCGATGATGATCCCCGGCCTCAAGGTCGTGGTACCCAGCAACGCGCTCGACGTGATCGGCCTCATGGCGGCCGCGATCCGCGATGACGACCCCGTCATCTTCCTCGAGTCCAAGGCCCTCTACGCCTCGAAGATGGACGTGCCCGACACCGACGTCGTCGACACGCTGGGCAGCGCGAAGGTGCTGCGCCACGGCGGCGACGCGACGATCGTGGCGCTGGGGCTCATGGTGCCGCGCGCCCTCGCCGCCGCCGAAGAGTTAGCGGCCAGCGGCATCGACTGCACCGTCGTCGACGTGCGCAGCCTGGTGCCCCTCGACACCCAGACGATCCTGCGCGAAGTGGCCTCCACCGGCCGCCTCTTCACGGTGGAGGAGAACCCGCGTCTGTGCGGTTGGGGCGGCGAGCTGTCCTCGATCGTGACCGAGGAGATCTTCTACGATCTCGACGGGCCGACCGTGCGCATCACGACCCCGCACATCCCCCTGCCGGCGGCCGACGCGCTAGAGGACATGGCCCTGCCGTCGGTCGAGCGCATCGTCTCAACCATCGAGAAGTCGATGAACTCCTGATTGCCTCTCACGGGTGCGCGACCGAGGCGGCGGTTCCCAGGCCGAGGGCGATGATCACGCCCACCAGCGCGTAGGTGACACCTCGCCGGGCGCCGCGCATGCGCAGCGCCGGCGCGAGCGCGCGCCGTTCAAGCGCGAGGAGTAATCCGAGCACGATTGGCAGCAGGCACGCGTTGAGGATCTCGACGTCGATCGACAGGTTCACGAGGTTGGGCACCGCGAGCACGAGCGCCGCGCCGACGAGTATCCCTCCCACCGCCAGCGCGTAGAAGCCGGGTGCGCGCGTGGGCGAGTCGTTGAGGCTGTGGCGCCACCCGCGTGCTTCGGACAGCGCCCAGGCCCCGGCGAGACTGACCACCAGCGCCGCGACGATCGACGCGCCGATCATGCCGAGGCCGAAGAAGAGGATCGCTCGAGAGCGGCCGAGGAACGGGGTCAGGGCCGAGGCGATCTCGCCCACCGATCGCAGCGGGCGCGTTCGGCCCCCCAGGGTTGCGGCCGAAGCGACGAGGACCGCGACCATGATCACCTGGGTGAGAACCGCACCGACCGCGGTGTCCAGACGCGCCGCACGCAGCGCCCGGGCCGCGTCGAGCCCGCGTCGGCCCTTCTCGGTCACCGCGCTCTGCTGGTAGACGACCATCCAGGGCATAATGACGGCCCCGACGTTGGCCGCGAGCAGCGTCGCGTAGCCCCCACCCCCGGACCAGGGGCGCGCGAGGTCGTGGGCGACCTGGCCGAGGTGCGGGTGCGCGACCAGCGCGGCCGGGATGAAGAGCAGTTCGAGCGCCCCAACGGCGATCCCGACGTGTTCGACGCGCCGGTAGCGACCGAGCAGGACGAGGACGATGAGGGCGAGCGCGCTAATCGGGACTGTCTGCCAGCGGGCGAGTCCCACCAGATCGCCCACCCCGGCGACGCCGGCGAACTCGGTGACGAGTGCTCCCACGCAGGCGACGAACATCGCGGCGGCCGCTAGCGTCGCCCAGCCCTCGCCGAAGAGATCGCGAATCAGCGCCGTATGGCCTCGCCGCGTGACAAGGCCGAGGCGAACGGTCATCTCCTGGACGAGGTAGAGGATCGGGATCAACACGAGCTCGGGCAGGACCAGCCGGTAGCGGAAGGTCGCACCGGACTGCGCCGCCGTGATGACGCTGCCCGCGTCAGTGTCGGCCAGCATGACCATGAGTCCGGGACCGAGTGCACCGAGCAGACCCAGCGCCGCCCAGCGTCCCCGTCGCCCGGTCGCAACGGGCTCCTCGTCCGCTCGGACGTTGGTCACCGTGGCCTGGCGAGCTCGTGAAATCGCCGCGCCGTCGGGTCGGGCGCGGGGCGGCCACATGGGCCTAGCATATGTGTAGTACGGCGCTACACATGGTGGAGTTATCGCGGACGCTGTTTCGCACCCGATTCGTGCCCCGGGTCCTGCGATTACGGGTGGTGGTGCGCAAGCGTTGTTGTTGTCTCGTGGGGTGTGAGCACACGGACGATGAAGCTGAGTGCGACGAGCGCCCAGACGACGACGGCGACCCAGATCATGAACTGACTAACGGGCTTCATGAAGGAGATGCCGGTGACCTTGCCAAATGACAGAGTGGCCACGCTGTACATGCCCAGTGGAAAGACCATGCTCCAGAGCGTCGGCTCATAGGCGATGCTCCAGTGGCGACCCACGTGGCGCCAGAGACCAAGAACAATGAGAAACGGTACCCACCACGTGCCAAACGCCCACAGAACGAAGGTGGCGCCTTCGATGAACCCCGCGGTGGCGCGGTAGACGGGAAGGTTGTGGGGGGTGGCGAGGATTCGAGCGGCCGCGAGGACGGTGATGGCCGTGGCGCCCATGAGGATCCAGTACGGGGGGCCGAGCTCAGCCGGCGTCACCACGATGCTCAGCCAGCGAAAGACGATCAGCACGATCAGCACGAGATAGAGCACGAGACCGATTCCCCACAGGGCGACGGCGATGGGCTCGAAGGTCGCCGCGCTGGACGGCCACGCCGTGATGAGAGACGACGCTGCGGTCGACACCGACTGCGTGGCCACGACCCACACCAGCCAGCTGCCGTTGACTCCTCGCACGACGGAGTCGCTGTCGCGCAAGAGGACGAGGGTGGCGGGCACTCCGTAGGTGAGGATCAACCAGATCACCGCGGCGACACCGGCCAAGATGGCGGTGAGGAGCGGATGGCCCGAGATGGCGAGTCGAACGCCTAATACGTTCATGCCCGCCACGACGGTGAAGAAACCAAAGACGCGTTCGGGAGCCCGTAGGTCAGCGACGACGGCGCTTCGAAAGAAGAGCACGCGAAGGACCAGAGCCAGGCTGAGCAGAACGAAGCCAGCCGCGCCAATCGCCAGGAGTGCTTGCGAGAGCCAATCCGGACCGAGGAGGTCGGTGCCCGTGGAGATGATCCCCGTGGCCATCACGAAGGCGAAGTAGCCCGGATGGAGCCTTTGGACGGAGCGAGCAATTGATCCCATCGGGCGGGGGACCTGTCTGGGTTCCTGCGCGTGTGCCACCCTCTACCTCGTCTCTTGAACGATTGTGCCGTTTGGCATTCTTTTTACCATCGTTTATGAGTAATACTGTTCGAGTGCCACGCACCGTTTCGAAGACGGCGACCCATCGTGCCCTCGCCAGTGAAAGCCGTCAAGCTCTCTTGGGGGTGCTGCGGAGAAGTGAACGACCCCTAGACGCCGCCGAAGCGAGCCGAGCGGTAGGGCTGCACTCCAACACCGCGCGGGTGCACCTGAACGTCTTGGTCGACTCGGGTCTCGTCAAGCGCGTCGGTGAGCAGCGCACGGTCCCCGGTCGCCCGCGGGTGCTCTATGAAGCCACGTCGGATGCTCCCGTCACGCAGCATCGCACCACTACCGATACCTCGTATCGCGAGCTCGCGCGAATCCTCGTGGACCAACTGGGAGAGGTCCAGGACCACCAGCTCGCCCTGCGCGCGGGACGTCGATGGGCGGACGCGTTGGACGTGACGTCGCCCGACGAGGTTGAGGGCGCGTCGAATAGCGGGATCGACACGGTGTTGGCGGTCCTGAACGATCTGGGCTTCGATCCGCGGATTGAGCCGTCGACCAACCAGGATCGGCTCGTGCTCCATCAGTGTCCCTTCGCCGACATTGCGATCAAGGATCGATCCGTGGTGTGCCAGGTACACCTCGGGATGTTGAGCGCAACGTTCGAACGGATCGCTCCGACGATGTCGGTGACGGGCCTCGACCCGCTCGTATCCGAGGAACCACTCCGGTGTGTAGTTCATCTTCAAGGAAGCGGACAGCCTTAGCAAGTGACATAGAAGTGGCGATGGGAGAAGCAGTGAGCAACGACGAGCGTACGAAGATCGACGGAGAGCTGATATCGGGCCTACTGAAGGCCCGTCGGATGGTCCAGCCGGGACGCGTCGATCAGGATTTGCGAACGGTGACCTACGAGGGTGGGCGCGACGCGGATGTGTTCTATCGGGATCGCTGGTCGCACGATCGCATCGTTCGTTCCACCCATGGCGTGAACTGCACCGGTTCGTGCTCGTGGAAGGTCTACGTCAAGGATGGGATCATCACCTGGGAGACCCAGGAGACCGACTACCCGACGGTGGGGGCCGACTCGCCCGAGTACGAGCCCCGGGGCTGCCCGAGGGGCGCGTCGTTCTCCTGGTATACGTACTCGCCGACCCGCGTGCGCTTCCCTTACGTACGCGGGGTGCTGTTGGAGATGTATCGCGAGGCGCGCGAGCGCCTTGGTGACCCGGTGCTCGCGTGGGCCGATCTCATGAATGACCCGCAGCGCCGCCGTCGCTTTCAGTCGGCGCGCGGCAAGGGCGGACTGGTGCGCGCGAGGTGGGAAGAGGCGCTCGAGATTGTCGCGGCCGCCCAAGTTCACACCATCAAAGAGTGGGGGCCGGACCGCATCGCCGGATTCTCTCCGATTCCCGCCATGTCGATGGCGTCGCACGCGGCAGGGGCGCGCTATACGAGCCTGCTCGGCGGCACGATGATCTCGTTCTACGACTGGTACGCAGATCTGCCGATCGCCTCGCCCCAGGTCTTCGGTGATCAGACCGACGTTCCCGAGTCGGCCGACTGGTTCAATGCGTCATACCTGATCATGTGGGGCTCGAACATCCCCGTCACGAGGACGCCCGACGCCCACTTCATGACCGAGGCGCGCTATCGGGGACAAAAGGTGGTCGCTGTCAGCCCCGACTACGCCGTGAATTCTAAGTTCGCGGACGAGTGGTTGGCCGCCCAGCCCGGCACCGACGGGGCTCTCGCGATGGCCATGGGCCACGTCATCTTGAAGGAGTTCTTCGTCGAGCGAACGGTTCCCCGTTTTGAGGAGTACGCCAAGCAGTACACGGACCTGCCGTTCCTCGTGACGTTGCGAGCTCGCGACGACTCGACCGCCTACGTCGCGGATCGCTTTCTCACCGCCGCCGACCTGGTGGACTCGAGCGGCTCGCTCGACACGTCAGAGGGTGCGCAGTGGAAGACGGTCCTGATCGACCGCGCGACTAACGAGGCCCGGGTGCCCAATGGATCACTCGGGTTTCGACACACCGCCTCTGGCGAGGGTCACTGGAATCTGGACCTCGGTGAGATCGACCCGATTCTGTCGTTTGCGGGCGAGGGCGCGCCGGCCGTCGAGGTCGACCTTCCGCGCTTCGACGTGAACGGCGAGGGCGGGGGTGTCATCCGACGAGGAGTCCCCACGCGCGTGGTGTCAGGGCACCTCGTGACGACCGTCTTCGATCTTCTCTTGGCGCAGTACGGTGTCTCTCGCGAGGGGCTACCCGGCGTGTGGCCGACCGGCTACGACGACGTCGAGACGTACACGCCGGCCTGGCAGGAGGCCATCACGTCTGTGCCGGCCGCCACGGCCGAGCGCGTTGCCCGCGAGTTCGCGCGCAACGCTGAGGAGTCCGGCGGTCGCTCGATGATCGCCCTGGGGGCGGGCGTCAACCACTGGTTTCACGCCGACGAGGCCTACCGTGCGATCCTCGGGCTCGTCATCCTGACGGGCTGCCAGGGAGTGAACGGTGGAGGATGGGCCCACTACGTCGGTCAGGAGAAGGTCCGTCCCTTCACGGGGTGGGCGCAGCTGGCCTTCGGACTGGACTGGGTGCGGCCGCCACGCCAGATGGCCGGCACCACGTTCTGGTACCAGGTCACTGACCAGTGGCGCTACGACGGCTTCGGCGCCGACGAGCTCGCGACGCCGCTCGGACGGGGTCTCTTCAAGAATCGCGCGTTGAGTGACTGCATCGTGCAGGCGACGCGTCTGGGGTGGACCCCCTCGTATCCGACGTTTAATCGCAATCCTCTCGAGATCGCCGACGCCGCGCGGCGCGAGGATCGAGATCCCGGCGACTACGTGGTCCAAGAGCTGACGTCGGGCCGGCTGGCGTTTTCCTGCACCGACCCCGATGCACCCGAGAACTGGCCGCGGGTCCTCACGGTGTGGCGGGCCAATCTGCTCGGATC
>JAJXUK010000060.1 GCA_021782915.1 Actinomycetes bacterium
GTCGCTCGGACGAGTCGCTGGAGGAGTGCGAGAGCGGCCGAATCGGCACGATTGGAAATCGTGTGTAGGGCAACCTACCGTGGGTTCAAATCCCACCTCCTCCGCCATGGGGTCTTGACGAAAGTCAGACCCACACGGTGACGAAAGTCGCGGCGGGACGGCCCGGCGACCTGCGGGGGGCTCTGGCGACGTCGACGGGTGGTCCCGGCGCGAGTTCGGCGGTGCTCGGCGGCGCCCGGAGAGACGCGCGAGACGCCTGAGAGCCTCGCCGGACGTGTCAGGTCCCGCGAGGCTTAGAGCGGCGGTGAGGACGGGCTAGCTGCCCGGCGGGCTGTGGTCGTCGGTCACCACGGACCAGACGTTGCCCTCAGCGTCGATCTCCTCGAAGCCGAAGTCCTCGGGGAAGGGCTCGTGGAGTGGGTCGGAGTTCTCGCCCGTGCGCTTAGCCCACTCGCGCACCAGGCGCAGGTTGGCGGCCATCACCTCGAAGGCGAGCATCAAGGTCGTCTTGATCAGACCCATGACGCGACAGAAGCCCCGCCGGATGTTCTGGGTGCTCGGGTTTCGCAGGTTGCCAAAGATGCTCTCGACGTGGGCCCGTCGGCCGTAGGAGGCCTGCCACTCGGGGCTGCCCCAGTAGTCGCGCTGGGCGAGCTTGATGAGCGCGGCGCCCGCGACCACCGTCGTCGCCTGCGAACAGGACCGTGGTGCGTAGGGACCGCTCGGCGGGTCCACCACCATGGGCAGTCCCTCCGGGTAGTCCGCCGCCAGCGGACAGCTGGAGCACTGGAGCTTGCCGGCCCGGCCCGCGCAGATGTACTGCGCCTTCGCCTGATCCCGTGCGCCCTCGGGAGCACCCTGGTTGCGCACCGAGGCGTAGCGCTGGCGCTCGGCGATGAGCTGGTTGAAGCGCTCGATCTCGGCGACCTTGCGAGCGTGGACGAGGCGCTCGGCCTCAAGCGCATCTGCGCGAAGCTCGCCCACGCTCAGCTGCGCGGGCCGGGTGATCCGTCGCAGATGTTCCGGCGTCCTCTCGCAGTGCGGCACCCCGTCGATCAGCATCACTCCCTTGGCGTCGCGCGGGCCATGGTCGGCGGGGTGGATGTCCTGGACCTGGGCGAGGCCCAGGGCGCGAAGGGGCTCGGCCCAGTCTTTGGGCTTCTTGTAGGAGTAGCCCCGGTCGGTGATGACCTCATCGATGTCAAAGCCTCGACTTAGGAGCTGCTCCAGCGTCGAGATCGCTGGCGTGGTCACATCCGTTGCCGAAGGCTGAACCCGCATCACGAGCAGCAACTTCGGTCCGATGTCGGGACCGCCCACGCGCGGCACCGCCACCGCCGCGGTCAGCTCGTAGCCGTGGTTGTAGATCGACTTGGAGTCGTAAGTCCGAGTGCGATAGCCCGTGCGGGCGTCGGGGTCGGACGAGTAGTACTCGTACTTCGAGCGCTCCTTCTCCGAGAGGCCCTCATCACCCTCGCCCTCGAGCTCATCGCTCGCGGCGCCGTCAACATCCTTCGCGCGCCGCTTGGACTTGGCGAAGGACTCGACGCCCGAGCCGTCGACGGCGATGGACACGGTCTTCGCGTAGTTGGCCGGGATCGTGGCGCCAATGAGCTGGTCGATGACGCTCTCGAAGCGCTCGCGCCGCGCGTCGCGTAGGGCGTCCTCGAGCTCAGGGGCGCCCTCCGCGCTGTAAACGAGGCGGCGCTCGATGGCCGACATGAGGTAGCGCACCTGGCGGATCGAGATGGGTTGCGACGTCGTCGTCGGATCGACCTTGACGCGAACCCCGATGGCGTTCTGCAGCGAGCGCGACAGCTCACGGGTCAGTGTTGCGTAGATGTTGGTGAAGGTGAGAGGCAGCGAGCGACTCGCCGTGAGGACGGCGCCCGCGAGGAAGACCTCGACGGCGAGACCGCGCGGGCGGCCCTTGCCCTCGGGCGAGAGCAGCTGCTCGATCTCGCGGGCCACGCCGCTGCGCTGGATCGCCGCGGCGACCAGTCGGTACTCACAGAGCCGGATCACGAGCTCACCGACCTCTCCCCCACGGCGCGAAGGGCGGCGAGCACCGCCTCCTCCGACGGCTCGGGACAGTAGGGCAGGAGGTCGACGAGCGTGCGTGCACTGCGCAGCCCGGAGACCTTGAGAAGGACGCCGAGGGGCAAGTCCGCGCTCATCAGGGCGACCAGCCACGTCGAGCGCAGTCGCGCCGGATCAATCTCGACACCGACGCCGAAGGCCGTGCGTGCGGAGCCGGTGACGGTCCCCGTGGCGTTGCGCCGGTCGATCTTGGTGCCGTACAACGGCTGGTTGACCCTCCGGCCCTGCTCGCGGTGCAGAGCGAGCGCCTCACGAAGCAGGTCGTCGTAGGGCGCGCGCACCACGACCCGGCGCGCTCGGGCGCCGGGCACGTCGACCACGAGCACCGCCTCGCCGTCGAGGTCGACCTCGTGAACCCGCTCGTCACCGACCTCGCGCTGCTCCTGAGAGGAGAGCCCGGCCCCGAGACCCAGTGCCACGAGCGAGGACATTCCCCGACGCGTCGCGGCGGTCGGCTGCAGGCGCGCCAGGCGCAGGAACGCCGCGCACTCGGCGGGACTGTAAGGGGGATTCACGGGGTGATAGGCGATGGACCCCGTGGGAAGGGGCGAGAGATTCCGTGTAGCTCGGCGCACCAAGGAGCGCGCCGTCGCCCGACTCGAGTCCGGCACGTTGATGAGCGGTCCGGCGAGGTAGAGATCGATGAGCCCGGCCTCGAGGGTCTCGTCCACGCGAAGAACTTCGCCGCGGTGGAGCCGCTCGGGCCGCGCCGCCACCCAGCGACAGAAGCGAGCGATCACCCCCGCCTGAGTCTGAACCCAGGTCACGCTTGGCGGACTGTAGGCGCGCAGCAACGTGCGCGTTGTCTCCTCGACGAGCGACCAATCGGCGTTGGAGAAGCGGTAGGGCCGGTACGTGGCGATCGCCTCCTCGATCGCCGGCAGGGGCGCCGTCAACTCGTCGAGGGACTTCGCCTTCGGCCCCGTTTCAGCGAGGACTCGGGCTTCTTCGCGCCGACGACGGGCCTCGCGTGCCTGGCGCAGCACGGCGGTGCGCGAGGGCGTGCGGATCGAGGTCTTCGTGGTCCGACTCGGGCGGGCTGTCCGGGAACTCACCTCGCCCCCCACCGGCTCGCCGTCGGACAGACTCCGCAAGGTCCGAGCGACATCATGAAGCACACTCACGGTGCCGGCGTCGCCCTCTCGCGCACACCCCGCCACGAGTTCAGCGAGATCGGGGGCCTCCTCGATCAGGCTGCCCGCCACGTCGGTGAAGGTGCGCGGAGTGAGGACTCGCCCGCAGCGCCGGCTGGCCACCACCAGCGCCGTCAGGGGCCCACGATCGGCCACGGCACGCCAGAACGCGGTCGCACCGGCAGGCGGACGCTTGCTCGGCGTCGTCGAACGCTGGGACATGGCACCGACGCACCGGGCGAGGCGGCGCAGCCCAGCCCCAGCGTTGCGGTGCTGAGATGATGAGGCCACGTACGCGTCGATGTGGATTGGAGCGAGTAAGACGGCGAGATCCGGCTCCACCGTCCGGTCCCACAGCGGGTGCCTGGCGAGGAAGCCGGCGAGCAGAGAGAGTAGCGAGCGCGCGGTAGCGGGCGTGTTCACCGTGGCCCGAGTGACAGAGGCAATGGCATCGTGGCGAACGAGATCCCACTGAACAGAACTAAGAGCCTTGGGTTGGTAGCGGTTGAGCTTGTCGGCAAGGTCGGACACGAATGCGACCGGTCCGCCAGGAGACACGGGCGACAGGCGCCGATGTTTAGCACTCTCTCCCAAGTTTCATCCAAGCGTGGGTCTCAACTCAGGCGGGTCGACCCTGCGGGTCCGCGTAACACCTTGGATGCGTTAGTACAGCACACGCTGTATCATTCCGGAGTGCCCACCGTCGCCAATGCCCGCCTTGACGCTTTGGCACGAGTGGGCCGGGCTTTGGCGGACGAGACACGTTGTCAGTTGCTGCTCGCATTAGTCGACGGTCCCTCGTATCCCAGCGCGTTGGCTGATCGATTAGGGCTTAGCCGAGCGAACACCAGCAATCATCTGGCGTGCCTGCGCGACTGTGGCCTTGTCGTGGCCGAGCCCGAAGGCCGCCAGGTGCGCTACGAGATCAGCGACGCCAACTTGACTCACGCCCTTTCGGATCTCGCGGATCTGGTTCTCACGATTGACTATGGCAAGGCGTGTCTGAACGACCGTCTGAACTTGGTCGAGGTCCGTTGCTGATGGGCCACGGTCACGAGCACAGCACCGCGGCGTTTAGGGAGCGCGGTCGACTGACTCTGGTCCTGGGGATAACACTGTGCATCTTGACTGCCGAGGTCGTGGGCGGAGTGCTGGCGCACTCCCTTGTGCTCATCGCCGACGCCGGCCACATGATGGCGGATGCCGCTGGAATCGGCCTCAGCCTCCTAGCGGTGTCTTTTGCCGCTCGGCCCGCCAGTGACACTCGAACATTCGGCTATCAGCGAGCCGAGATCCTGGCCGCGGTGGTGAACGCCGTCTTTCTATTCGCAGTCAGCGCATACATCCTCGTCGAAGCGGTTAGGCACTTGCTCCATCCACAGAACGTCACGCCGGGCGTCATGGTGATCTTCGGCGTAGTGGCCATGGCGGGTAATGCCTCAAGCCTGCTTCTCCTGCGTCGGGGCCACGACGAGAGTCTGAATGTTCACGGAGCATTCCTTGAGGTGCTGTCGGATCTGCTTGGGGCCTCTGCAATCCTCCTCGCGGCCGCCATCATTGCTGCCACCGGCTACCAAGAAGCGGACGCGTGGGCATCGTTGGGCATCGGTGTTCTGATCCTCCCGCGCACCGCCAAGTTGCTGCGCGATGCTGTGGATGTCCTCCTCGAATCGGCTCCTCGTAACGTTGACCTCGCCCAGGTCAGGTCACACATGTGCGAGACACCTGGCGTCCTCAGTGTGCATGATCTGCACGCGTGGACGATTACCAGCGGCATTCCGGTCCTGTCCGCCCACGTCGTCGTCAGTGACGCTTCCCTTGCCGAAGGTGGCGGTGCGCGGCTACTCGATCGTCTGGGAGAGTGTCTCGTCGGACACTTCGATGTGGAGCACTGCACCTTCCAACTCGAACCGGCCAGCCATCGGGGCCACGAGACCTCGGTGCACCCATGACTGCGACCACCACCCATTCCGCGCTGCGAACTGCGCGACGGTTGGAGCTTCTCACGGTTGGTTGGAACGGATTCGAGGCTGGTGTCGCCGTGATCAGTGGACTTGCGGCGAACTCCATCGCTCTCACTGGCTTCGGACTGGATTCGGGCATCGAGGTCGTCTCGGCTCTGATAGTCCTGGGTCGACTGCGAGCTGGCCTCGACGGCCGTACAGACGAACGACGAGAACGACGGGCACTTCGGGCTGTCGGCGTGACGTTCTTCTTACTTGCGGCGTACTTGACTATTGATGGGCTCGACAAGTTGGTGACCGGCAGCCGACCGAACACGAGTCCCACGGGAGTCGCGATCAGTATCGCCGCGCTCTTCGTCATGCCCACACTGGCCCTCGCCAAAGGGCGCGTCGCCCGTCGGCTTGACGGCAGCCTTCGCGCAGTCGTTTTGGCGGACGCGGCCGAGTCGCGCCTGTGCGCCCTGCTTGCTCTGACGACATTGGCCGGTCTGCTCGCGTACATGATCGCCGGCTGGTGGTGGGCCGACTCCGTTGCAGGCTTTGCCGTCGCCGCCCTCGCCCTGCACGAAGGCGCCGAGGCGTGGGAGGGGAACCTCGACGAGGACTGATCGGAGCGAAACTCACTCGAAAGGCGTGTGGTGTGTACTGCCCACGCCGTGTGGACGGACTCGAGGACCCTAACCCGAAGTCGATACAACACAAGCCCTCGAGCACTTTCGTCAACTCCCCGCCATGGGGTCTTGACGAAAGTCGGACCCACAAGGTGACGAAAGTCGCGGCGCGACGACCCGACGAGCCGATTGAGGCTCTGGAGACCTCGGCGGGCGGTCCCGGCGCGGGTTCCGCTGCTCGCGGCAGCGCTCGGCGAGTCGGGCGAGACGCGTAAGAGCCTCGCCGGGCGTGTCAGGTCCCGCGAGGCTCAGATCGGCGGTGAGGACGGGCTAGCTGCCCGGTGGGCTGAGGTCGTCCGGCGACGCGACGCGGACGTTACCCTCGGCGTCGATCTCCTCG
>JAJXUK010000035.1 GCA_021782915.1 Actinomycetes bacterium
GACTCGCACTCGTCCTTCCTCTTCAACCCGATCAACCTGAGCCAGTCGGCGCCCTGGCACCTGGGCTCGCTCACGATGGACACGCACTGGGTGAACATCGCGCTCGGCCTGCTCATGCTGGGCCTGGGGGCCGAGGTCTGGGTGCGCCAGCCCCGGCGCGGCGTGATGGGCCGCTTCGGCGCGGTGGCCATCCTGTTCTTCCTCGCCGTGCTCATCTGGGCCGCGCGAGCCCCCGGACCCTCGCCGGTCTCCTTCGTGAACATCACGGCGCTGCTCATCGGCAGCTCCGAGGTCACCATGGTCCTCGTCTTCGGCTCGCTCTCGGGCGTGATGTGCGAGCGCAGCGGCGTGGTCAACATCGCGATCGAGGGCCAGTTCATCGGCGGTGCCTTCGTCGGCTCGATGTTCGCCTCCACGACGCACAACTTCTTCCTGGCCGCCCTCGCCGGCGCGGTGGTGGGCGGGCTCATCGGCCTGGTGCTGGCGTTTCTCAGCTTGCGCTACCTCTCGGACCAGATCATCGTCGGCGTGGTGCTCGTCACCATGCTGGGCAGCCTCTCGTCGTACTTGAACCTGCAGGTCCTCACGCCCTTCCCGCAGTACAACACGGGCAACCTGGCACCGAACCTCGCCGTGCCGCTGCTGTCGAAGATCCCCGTGCTCGGCCCGGTGATCTTCAACCAGTCCGGGTTCTTCTACCTCATGCTCATCCTGATCGGGCTGATCAGCTTCGCGCTCTTCAAGACCCGCTACGGCCTGCACGTGCGCGCGGTGGGCGAGCACCCGCACGCCGCGGCCACCGTGGGCATCAACGTCGTGCGCGTGCGCTACATCAACGTCGTGCTCGGCGGGGCGATCGCCGGGGTGGGCGGGGTCGCCTTCATGGCCTCCCAGGGCCAGTTCCAGCCCGGCTACACCTCGGGCCTGGGCTACATCGCCCTGGCGGCCATGATCTTCGGGCGCTGGCGCCCCTCGGGCGCCGTGGTGGCCTCGGTGATCTTCGGCATCAGCGTGTACACGTCCTACACCCTCACCTCCTACGGCGTGCCGGTCTCGCTGTACATCCTGCAGATGTTCCCGTACCTGATCACCATCGCGGTGGTCGCCGGGCTCATCGGGCGCGTGCGCCCGCCGGCGGCGGACGGGCTGCCCTATCACCACGACTAGCCGCTCGCGCCGAGCCCGCCGAGCACGTCCGCGGCCGCGGCCATCGCGCGCGCCAGGCTCTCGCGCATCCCGAGCCCGCTGAGGCGCGCGCCGAGGTAGGCGCCGGTGGCCGCGTCACCGGCCCCGGTCGTGTCCAGCACGACGGTTCGCTGCGAGGCGGAGGCGACCGAGTCGTGCGCGTCCCAGGCCACGGCCCCGTCGGGCCCGCGCGTGAGGAGGCCCTCGCGCGCCAGTGCGCGCAGCGCACCGAGGCCCTCGGCCCATGGCGCGCCGGCCAGCAGGGCGGCCTCCTCCTCGTTGGCGAAGAGAAAGTCCACCCCGGCGACCGCGCCGGCAAAGGCGCTCGGGCCGATCTCGGCCAGCGGCGCGACGCTGCACACGTCGACCGAGCTGGTCACGCCCGCCCTACGCGCCCGGGCGAGGGCCGCCACGGCCACGGCGCGCGTGGCCGGGTCCAGCACGCTGTAGCCCGAGACGTGCAGGTGCTCAAAGGGCGCGCTGAGCGCCTCGGCGACGAAGTCGGCGCTCAGCAGCGCGTTGGCGCCTCGCGCGCTGTACATCGCGCGTTGCCCGTCGGGGCCCACCAGGGCCACCACGACGCCGGTCGGCGCGTCGACGCGCTCGAGGCGTGGCGTGAGGGCGGCGCGGCGCGCGTGCGCGTCCCACAGCTCGGCGGCCGCGTCCGTCCCGCAGGCGCCCACGTAGGTGACGTCGTGGCCCGCACTCGCCAGGCCCGCGGCCACGTTGGCGCCCGAGCCGCCACGGCTCACGCGCACCTGGGACGCGGTGTCACTGGTGGGAGCGCTCGGGCCCAGCGGGCGGACCACGACGTCGAGCATCACGTCGCCGAGCAGGGTCACCCTCATCGGCCCGCCAGGGCCACGGCCACCTCACCGGCCAGGGCCGCGTTGGCCACCACCAGGGCGCGGTTGGCCTCGACGCTCACGCCACCGGTGAGGCGCGCGAACTCGCTCAGCATCACCGGCGTCACCTGCTTGCCGCTCACCGCGTCGCTGCGCGCGCGCGCCAGGGCGCCGGAGAGGGCGGCCTCGTGCAGCGCCGGTGCCAGGGCGGCCGCGGCCGGAATGGGATTGGCCAAGAGCATCGCCGACGCGTTGAGCGCGCGGTGGGCCGTGAAGGCTCGCGCGGCCTCCTCCGGACTCTCGACGCGCCAGTCCAGCCCGAAGCCCGAGTCGACCAGGTAGAAGCCCGGGAAGCGCGACGTGCGGTAGCCGGCCACGGCCACGCCCAGGGTCTCGAGACGCTCCAGGGTCGCGCCCACGTCGAGGATGGACTTGACGCCACTGGCCACGACGAGCACCGACGTGCCGGCCAGGGCGCCGAGGTCGGCCGACTCGTCAAAGCTGGCGCTGGCCCCGCGGTGCACGCCGCCCACGCCGCCGGTGGCCATGACCGCGATGCCCACCGCACGCGCGCCGGCGAGCGTGCCCGCCACCGTGGTGGCCCCGTCACCCCCGCGAGCGAGCTTGAGTCCCACGTCGCGCGCCGAGAGCTTCTCGACGGGCCGCTCCGGATCGGCCAGCGCCGCGATCGCCTCGTCGCTCAGGCCCACCACGAGACGCCCCCGGCGCACACCGATCGTGGCCGGCACCGCGCCGGCTGAGCGCACCGCGTCCTCGCAGGCCCGGGCGACCTCGAGGTTCTCCGGGGCCGGCAGGCCGTGCGCGATGATCGTGCTCTCCAGGGCGACCACGCCTCGACCGGCCGCCAGGGCGTCGGCCACCTCGTCGCCCAGCTGCACCCACTCGTTCGCGGACCGGCCCACGAAAGCCGAAGTGTACTGTGTGCCCGTGACCAGCCCCGACGCCATCGACTGGGACGAGTTGCGCGCTCGCGCGCGCGCGGCGACGCGGCGCGCCTACGCGCCCTACTCGCACGTGCGCGTGGGCGCCGCCGGGCTCAGCGAGCACGGCACGATCGTCGAAGGCTCCAACGTCGAGAACGCCAGTCTCGGCCTGACCCTGTGCGCGGAGTGCTCCCTGGCGAGCGACCTCGCGCGCCAGGGTGGCGGGCGACTGGTCGCGGTGGCGGTCGTGGCCGGCGACGGTGAGCCCATCGCCCCCTGCGGGCGCTGTCGCCAGGTGCTCTACGAGTTCGGCGGGGCCGAGCTGTGGCTCGACGCCGGCGAGGGGGCCGCGCCACGGCGCCTGGGCGAGCTGCTGCCGCACGCCTTCGGGCCGGGCGACGTCGAGTCCCGGCGCGACGCGTGAGCTACTCGGCGCCCGAGATCATCGCGGCCAAGCGCGACGGGCGAGTCCTGGACGACGGGGCGATCGCCTGGATCCTGCGGGCCTACCAGGCCGGCGAGGTGGCCGAGGAGCAGATGTCGGCCCTGCTCATGGCCATCTTCTTTCGGGGCCTGAGCGACCCCGAGCTCGGCGCGTGGACCGCGCGCATGATCGCCTCGGGTGAGCGTCTCGACCTGTCGGGTCTGTCGCGGCCCACGGTCGACAAGCACTCCACGGGCGGCGTCGGCGACAAGGTCTCCCTCATCCTCGTGCCCCTGGTGGCCGCCTGCGGCGCGGCGGTGCCCCAGCTGTCCGGGCGCGGCCTCGGACACACCGGGGGGACCCTGGACAAGCTCGAGTCGATCCCCGGCTGGCGGGCCCGGCTGAGCAACGAGGAGGTCCTCGAGCAGCTCGAGTCCATCGGCGCGGTGGTGTGCGCCGCCGGCGAGGGCCTCGCCCCGGTGGATCGGCGCCTCTACGCGCTGCGCGACGTGACCGGCACGGTCGAGTCGATCCCGCTCATCGCCTCGTCGATCATGTCCAAGAAGATCGCCGAGGGAACGGCGTGCCTCGTGCTCGACGTTAAGGTCGGCGCGGGTGCCTTCATCAAGGATCACGCCCGGGCTCGCGAGCTGGCCGAGACCATGGTGCGCCTGGGCCAGCTGCACGGCGTGGCCACCGTGGCACAACTCACCCGCATGGATGTTCCCCTCGGGCGCTGCGTGGGCAACGCGCTGGAGGTTCGCGAGAGCCTGGAGGTCCTCTCCGGCGCCGGGCCGAGCGACGTGCGTGAGCTCACGCTGGCTCTGGCGCGCATCATGCTCGAGCTGGTCGGGCTCGAGGTTGATCCCGCTGAGCGGCTCGACGACGGCTCGGCGATGGCGACCTGGCGCGCGATGATCGCGGCCCAGGGCGGGGACCCGGACGCCGAGTTGGCCACGGCCGCCCAGCGCGAGATCGTGCTCGCCGACGTCGACGGAGTCGTCCAGTCCCTCGACGCGCTGGCCGTCGGCACCAGCGCCTGGCGACTCGGCGCGGGCCGAGCCCGCAAGGAGGACCCGGTCAGCGCGGGCGCCGGCGTCGAGGTGCTCGTGCGCGTCGGTGACGAGGTGCGCGTCGGCCAACCGCTCTTCGAGCTGCACGCCGACGACGAGGAGCACCTGCGCCGCGGGCGCGAGGCCCTCGACGGGGCACTGGTGCTGGGCGAGGCGGCGCCGGCGCCGCGTGCCCTGCTGCTCGAACGCCTCAGCGGTGCCCCACTAGCCTGAGTCCATGTCAGGCGAGCTCACGCGAGAGGTCATCGAGGCCGCGCCGAAGGTCCTGCTGCACGACCACCTCGACGGCGGTCTGCGCCCCGGAACCATCGTCGAGCTCGCGCGCGAGCAGGGCTACCGGGGCCTACCCACCGAGGACCCGGTCGAGCTCGCCCACTGGTTCGTGGCCGACGAGCCGGGGGCGGACCTCGTGCGCTACCTCGAGGGCTTCGCGCACACCACGGCCCTCATGCAGAGCGAGGAGGCCCTCACGCGCGTGGGCGCCGAGTGCGCGTTGGACCTGGCCCGCGACGGCGTCGTCTACGCCGAGGTGCGCTTCGCGCCCGAGCTGCACACCCAGCGCGGGCTCAGCCACGAGCGCGCGGTGGAGGCGGTCCTGGCCGGCTTCGCGCGCGGGGTGGCCGAGGCGCACGATGAGGGTCGGCGCATCGTCGTGCGCACAATTCTCTCCGCGATGCGCCAGGCCGATCAGAGCGAGGTCATCGCCGCGCTCGCGGTCGCCTACCGCGATCGCGGCGTGTGCGGCTTCGACATCGCCGGTCCCGAGGACGGCTTTCCCCCGACCCAGCACCTGAGCGCGTTCCACCTCGTGCAGCGCGAGAACTTCCACATGACGATCCACGCGGGCGAGGCCTTCGGACTGCCCTCGATCTGGGAGGCGGTGCAGTTCTGCGACGCCGAGCGCCTGGGTCACGGGGTGCGCATCGTGGACGACATCACACCCGCCGAGGGCGGACACCGCCTCGGGCGCCTGGCCGACTACGTGCGCGACCGGCGCATCCCGCTGGAGGTCTGCCCCACCTCCAACGTGCACACCGGCGCCGCGCGCTCCATCGCCGAGCACCCCATCGAGCTGCTGCGGCGCCTGCGCTTTCGCGTGACGCTCAACACCGACAACCGGCTGATGAGCGGCATCAGCCTCTCGGACGAGTTCGCCAGCTGCGCCAAGGCCTTCGACTGGAGCCTGCAGGACATGCGCTGGCTGACGATCAACGCGGCCAAGAGCGCCTTCTACCCCTTCGACGAGCGCCTCGCGCTCATCGAAGAGATCATCAAGCCGGGTTTCGCCGCGCTGGCCTAGGAGCGCAGGCGCGCGCTCAGGTCCTCGAGCACGGCGCTCGCCGCGCGAGCGGCACGCTCGCGCGAGAGCGCGAGATCCTCCAGCGGCTCCTCGATGATCTCGACGTAGAGCTTCGTCTTGGGCTCGGTGCCCGAAGGTCGCACGACCGCCCAGCCACTGGCTAGCTCGAAGCGCACACCGGTCGTCACCAGGCCGCGCCAGCCGCGCGACAGGTCAATCAGCTCGCGCACGCTCTGGCCCCCCAGGCTCCTCGGGCGACTCTCGATGAGCTCGTCGAGCGCGCGCTGGAGCCGAACCGCGCCCTCGGCGGCCTCGTCGCGCACCGAGCCCGACGCTCCGGCGTGCACACCAAATCGCCGCTCGATCTCGTCGAGACGATCGAGGAGGCTGAGCCCGCGTCGCGCGAGCTCGTCGGCCAGCTTGCACAGGGCCAGTGCGGCCGACAGCCCGTCCTTGTCGCGCACCACCGGGTCCACGGCGTAGCCGAGGGCCTCCTCGTAACCGAAGAGCAGGGGGCGACCCCCACCGGCGCGCGCGATCCACTTGAAGCCGGTGAGCGTCGTCTCGCACTCGGCGCCCGCCGCGGCGGCCATCCTCGCCAACAGGCTGGAGGAGACGAGACTGGTCGCGACCGCCCCGCCCGCGGGGGCCCGTCGGAGCAGGTAGTCACCGAGGAGCCAGCCGATCTCGTCACCGCGCAGCACCCGCCAGCCCTGCGGGCCGCGCACCGCGGCCCCGAGCCGATCGGCGTCCGGGTCGTTGGCCAGCACCAGGGTCGCACCCGCCGCCTCGGCCCCGGCCAGGGCGAGGTCCAGGGCCCCCGGCTCCTCGGGATTGGGAAAGCTCAGGGTCGGAAAGTCAGGGTCGGGCTCGAACTGAGCCGCCACGACGGAGACGTGCTCGTAGCCAGCCGCGCCCAGCAGCTCGCTCATCATCGCACCGCCCACGCCGTGCAGGGGCGTGTACGTGATGCGCAGCTGGCTGCCCGGGGCCGCGAAGCGGCCCGTCATGCGCGCCACGTAGCGCGCCAGCAGCGCGGGCTCGACGACGCGATGAAGGCTCGAGGAGCGATCGGCGAGCACCGCGTCGCCCGCACGGGCCATGTGGTGCTCCACGCGCGCGTCCGCCGGCGGGATGATCTGGGCCCCGTCAGCGTCGTAGAGCTTGTAGCCGTTGTCCCGAGGGGGGTTGTGGCTCGCCGTGACCATGATCCCGGCCTCGGCGCCGAGCTGGATCACGCCGAAGGGCACCAGGGGCGTGGGCAGGGGCCGAGGCATCTCATGCACGAGCCAGCCGGCGCCGAGCAGGACCTCGACGACCTCGTCGTTGAATGCCTCCGAGCCGTGGCGCGCGTCGCGTCCGACCACCACGCCGCGGCGCGGGTCGGCGTGGCGCTCTTCGAGAAAGCCGATCACGCCCTGGGTCGCGCGGCGCACACTGAGCCGGTTCATCCCCGCCGGCCCGGCCATCTCTGGCCCGCGCAGGCCCGCCGTGCCGAAGACGAGCGGGTGCTCGAAGCGCGCGGCGAGTCCCGCCTCGTCACCCGCGTCGATCAGCGCGCCCAGCTCGGCGCGCGTCGCCGGATCGGGATCGGCCGCCATCCAGGCCCGGGCGGGCCCGAGCCAGCTCACAGCAGCGGCACGATGCTCGCCAACAGCTCGCCCAGCGAGGCGGCCGCCCTCTGGCCGGCCTCGAGCACCTCGAGGTGGTTCAGCGCCTCGTGCGAGACCCCGGCCGCCGGGTTGGACACCAGGCTCAGGCCGAGCACCTCGGCGCCCAGATGACGCGCGGCGATCGCCTCGAGCACGGTCGACATGCCCACGAGACTCGCCCCCATCGCGCGCAGCATGCGGATCTCGGCGGGGGTCTCGTAGTGCGGTCCTCGCAGGCCGGCGTAGACGCCCTCGTCCAGGCCGGTCGCGGCCCTCACGCTCTCGCGCAGGCGCGCGCTGTAGAGGTCGCTCAGGTCAACGAAGCGCGACGCCTGGCCCGTCGGGGGCACATCTCCCTCCAGTGGCGAGGTCGCCGTGAGATTGAGGTGGTCGCGGATCATCACCACCGAGCCGGCCACGTAGGACGGATCGATTCCGCCGGCGGCGTTGGTCAGCACCACGCGGCGCGCGCCCGCGAGCACCGCGGTGCGCACCGGGTGCACCACGGCGTTGGCCGAGTTGCCCTCGTAGAGGTGCACCCGTCCGGCCACCAGGGCCACCCGACGCCCGCCGACGTCCAGGGAGAGGATCTGGCCCTCGTGGCCCGGCACCGTCGGCGCGCTGAAGCCCGGCAGCGAGGTCGTGGGCACCGTGCTCAGGGGACTGCCCAGGGCACTGGCACCCTCGCGCCAGCCCGAGCCCAGAACGATCGCCACGTCGTAGGAGTCAAAGCCCGAGCGCGCCCTGAGCTCCGCGGCGGCCGATTGGGCGAGGGAGAAGGCGTCCATCATCGCCCGACGGTGTGCCACACGGTGGCCGTCTCGACGAAGCTGCGCAGGCGCGCCGTGGAGTTCGCCGCGAAGTCGGTGCCGGGCTGGCGCACCCGCTTGATGGACCCGGCGGCCAGGACCGAGAGCTCCCCGGCACGGTCGCCCGCGCCGTCCAGGTCGATGCCGTCGACGTCCTCGTGACTGGCCAGGCTCGCTCCGACGCTGCCCACGCGCCCGGAGAGCACGTTGAGGACTCCCCCGGGCAGGTCCGAGGTCACCGACATCTCCCCCAGCAGCAGCCCCGGCGTGGGCCGGGCCTCGCTGGCCAGGGCGACGACGGCGTTGCCCGCGCACAGCGGTGCGAGCGCGGCGTCGACGAAGGCCTCGAAGGACGAGTCCTGCGCGCAGATCACCGCGACGACCCCGCTGGGGGTGGGCAGCGAGAAGTTGAAGAAGGGACCCGCCACCGCATTGGCCCCACCCAGGACCTGGGCGAGCTTGTCGGCCCAGCCCGCGTACCACACGATCCGGTCGATGCCGCGCGCGACGCACTCGCGCGCCGCCGGCGCGTCCCGGCCCTCGGCGCGCTGCACGTGCTCGGCCAGCTCGTCGCGGCGCGCCTCGGCCATCTCGGCCAGGCGGAAGATCACCTGGGCGCGGTTGTAGGCGCTCAGGGACCACCAGCGCGCCTGGGCCGCGCGCGCGGCCACCACGGCGTCGCGCACGTCCTTGCGACTGGCCTCGGCGACGTTGGCCCAGAATCGGCCCGCGTGATCGAGCACCTCGTAGACGCGCCCGGACTCGCTTCGCACGAAGGCGCCGTTGAGCACCAGCTTGTAGGTCTTGGCCACGCCCACGCGCTCACTCATCGAGGTACGCCTCCAGGCCGTGGCGGCCGCCCTCGCGCCCGAAGCCCGACTCCTTGACGCCACCGAAGGGGCTCGCCGGGTCGAAGCGGTTGTAGGTGTTGGCCCACACCACGCCCGCCCTGAGCCGCTCGGCCACCCAGAGCGTGCGACTGCCCTTCTCGCTCCACACCCCGCAGGCCAGGCCGTACGTGGTGTCGTTGGCCTTGGCCACGGCCTCGTCGGGCGTGCGGAACGTCAGGACCGAGAGCACCGGGCCGAAGATCTCCTCGCGCGCGATGCGCTGGGTGGACGAGACCTGTGAGAAGACGGTGGGCGCGAACCAGAATCCCTCGCTCGGCAGGGCACACGAGCTCGTGTGGCGCGTCGCGCCCTCGGCCTCACCGGTCTCGACCAGCTCGGTGATCTTGGCCAGCTGCTCGGCCGAGTTGATCGCCCCCACGTCGGTGTTCTTGTCCAGCGGGTCCCCGACGCGCAGTTGGTCCACGCGTCGCAGGAGTCGGCGCAGGACCTCGTCAGCCACGTTCTCCTGGACCAGCAGTCGCGAGCCCGCACAGCACACGTGGCCCTGGTTGAAGAAGATGCCGTCCACGATGCCCTCGATCATCTCGTCGATGGGCGCGTCCTCGAAGACGATGTTGGCGCCCTTGCCGCCCAGCTCGAGGCTGACCCGCTTGCCCGCGGCGTTGGCGCGGCGCTGGATGACGCGGCCGACCTCGGTGGAGCCGGTGAAGGCGATCTTGTCCACCCCGGCGTGCTCGACCAGGGCGGCCCCGGTGGTGCCGTCACCGGTCACGATGTTCACCACGCCCGGGGGCAGCTCGGCCTGCTGGAGGATCTCGGCCAGCACCAGCGCGCTCAGCGGCGTGGTCTCGGCCGGCTTGAGCACGCAGGTGTTGCCCGCGGCCAGGGCGGGGGCGAGCTTCCAGGCCGCCATGAGCAGGGGGAAGTTCCAGGGGATGATCTGGCCCGCCACACCCAGGGGTCTCGGGTGGGCGCCGAAGCCGGCGTGCTCGAGCTTGTCGGCCCAGCCCGCGTAGTAGAAGAAGTGCGCGGCGGCCAGGGGAACGTCGATGTCGCGCGACTCGCGGATGGGCTTGCCGTTGTCCAGCGTCTCGACGACCGCGAGCTCGCGAGCACGCTCCTGGATCAGTCGCGCGATGCGAAACAGGTACTTGGCCCGCTCCGCACCCCTCATGCGCGACCACGTCGTGTCAAAGGCGCGCCGCGCGCTGGCCACCGCGAGGTCCACGTCGCTCGCCGAGCCCATCGCCACGTGGGCCAGGCCCGACCCGGTCGCTGGATTGAGCGTGAGCAGCTGCGCGTGCTGGGCGGGATCCGTGAAGGCGCCGTCGACGAAGATGCCGTAGCTCTCGTGCAGGCGCGCGATGGCGGCCGACTCAGGGGCCGGGTCGTAGGCGAGCGCCCCGAGGTGCGACGTGGCCAGTTCCTCGCCCATCAGTCCGCGCTGAACTCTTGGGGGCGCACGTAGGCGCCGCGAACCTGGCGAAGCCGCTGCATCAGCACGTCGTTGAGCAGCGACGAGGCCCCGAAGCGAAAGAGCGTGGGGCTCAGCCAGAGCGAGCCGGCCGTCTCGTTGACCACCACGAGATAGCGCATCGCGTCCTTGGCCGAGCGGATCCCACCGGCCACCTTCACGCCGACCAGGCGACCGGTGGACTCGGCGAAGTCGCGCACGGCCTCGAGCAAGACCAGGGCCACCGGCAGCGTCGCCGAGACGCCGACCTTGCCGGTGGAGGTCTTGATGAAGTCCGCGCCGGCGAGCATGGCGAGCCAGCTGGCGCGGCGCACGTTGTCGTAGGTCACGAGCTCGCCGGTCTCGAGGATGACCTTGAGGTGCGCGTGCTGGCAGGCCTCCTTGACCGCGACGATCTCCTCGAAGACCTCGCCGAGTCGACCCGAGAGGAACGCCCCGCGATCGATCACCATGTCGATCTCGTCGGCCCCGGCCGCCACGGCGTCCTCGACGTCGAGCAGCTTCACGCGCCGCGAGGCGCGCCCGGAGGGAAAGGCCGTCGCCACCGCCGCCACCGCGACCGTCGAGCCCGCGAGGCGCGCGCGCGCCGTACCCACGAGGTCCGCGTAGACGCACACGGCGGCCACGCTCGGCACGCTGGCGTCACGCGCGTCCGGGCGCCGCGCCTTGTCGCACAGGCTCGCCACGCGCTCGGGGGTGTCCGCGCCCTCCAGCGTCGTCAGGTCGATCATCGAGATGATCATGTCCAGCGCGGCGCGCTTGGAGGAGGTCTTGATCGAGCGTGTGGCCAGCTTGGCCGCGCGGGCCTCCGCGCCGGCCGCGTCCACACCGGAGAGACTGGCGAGCAGTGCCCGCAGCTGCGCCTCGCTGGCGATCACCGGCGCACGCGGCGGGTCGAGCAGTCGCACGCCGGCGCGCGCGTCCACGCTCAACGATGAGGTGCTCACCCGGCCAACGCTACCAACCCCACCGCCTCGGGCACGGGGCTAGTAGTGCGGCAGCTCTCCGGCCGCGGCGCGCGCGGCCAGGCTCGGCGCGCCCGCGTCCTTGGCCGAGACGATCGCCTCACCCGCGAGCGGCCAGGCCACCGCGAGCTCCTCGTCAAAGGGATTGATCTCCAGCTCGAGCGGACCGTTGAAGACCGACGAGAGCAGGTACACCAGGACCGCGCTCTCGCTCGTGACGCAGAAGCCGTGGGCCACCCCGGCGGGTACGTAGACCGAGCGGCCCGACTCGCCCGCCAGCGCGACGACCTCGACTGCCCCGTAGCTGGGCGAGCCCACGCGCACGTCCACCAGGACGTCGACGAGCTCACCGGTCGCGCACGTGACGACCTTGGCCTGGCCCTCCGCGGCGAGTGAGTAGTGCAGGCCGCGCACCGTGTTGCGCCGCGACAGGGAGATGTTGGCCTGGTGCGCGGCGAACTCTCGGTTCCGGCCCAGGAAGTCGGGCAGCTTGAACCACTCGCGAAAGAGGCCCCGCTCGTCGGTGAAGACCGGACTCTCCAGCAGCCAGGCCCCCTCGACGGAGAGCTCGAGCACGTTCACCGGCCCACCTTCAGCGGGCGCCACCAGGCCTCGTTGCGCCGGTACCACTCCACGGTCTCGGCCAGGCCCGTCGCGAAGTCAACCCGGGGCTCGTAGCCCAGCTCGGTGCGGATCTTGGTCCAGTCCACGCTGTAGCGCCGGTCGTGACCCAGTCGGTCCGCCACCGGCTCGACACGCGACTCATCCGCGCCGCACAGCTGCAGCAGGCGCGTCGTGAGCTCACGGTTCGTCAGCTCCGTGCCGCCGCCAATGTTGTAGATCTGCCCCGCGCGCCCGCGCTCGAAGACGCCCAGCACACCGCGGCAGTGATCGTCCACGTGCAGCCAGTCGCGCACGTTCTGTCCGTCGCCGTAGAGGGGCACCGTCAGCCCGTCGAGCAGGTTCGTCACGAACAGGGGGATCACCTTCTCCGGGAACTGGCGGGGCCCGTAGTTGTTCGAGCAGCGCGTGACGCGCACGTCGAGGCCGTAGGTGCGCGCGTAGGCCAGCGCCGCCAGGTCCGAGCCGGCCTTGGAGGACGAGTAGGGAGAGTTGGGCTCCAGGAGGTGGTCCTCACGCCACGAGCCCTCGGGGATCGAGCCGTAGACCTCGTCGGTCGAGACGTGCACGAAGCGCTCCACGCCCAGCTGGCGGGAGGCCTCGAGCAGCTGCTGCGTGCCCAGCACGTTGGTCTCGTAGAACGCGCGTGCGCCGGTGATCGAGCGATCCACGTGGCTCTCTGCGGCGAAGTGGATCACCGCGCTAGCACCCCGGAGGGCGAGCTCGCAGGTGCTGGCCTCGACGATCGAGCCGTGCACGAAGGAGACGCGCGGGTCCTCGAGCAGCGCGGCGACGTTCTCGCGCCGCCCCGAGTACGTCAGCGCGTCGAAGATGACGATCTGCGTGACGCCGAGGCGCTCGGCCTCGTCGAGAAAGATCTCCGCGAAGCGCGACCCGATGAAGCCCGCCGCCCCCGTGATCACGACGCGCATGGCGAAACCTCAATTCTGGGCCGGGAAACAGCCTCTTATACTAATGGGGTGAAGGGAATCATTCTGGCGGGCGGGAGCGGTACGCGCCTGCACCCGATCACCCGGGCCGTGTCCAAGCAGCTGCTGCCGATCTACGACAAGCCGATGATCTACTACCCGCTCTCGACGCTGATGCTAGCCGGGTTGCGCGAGATCCTGGTCATCACCACGCCGCACGACCAGGCCGCATTCCAGCGCCTGCTCGGCGACGGCTCCCAGTTCGGCATCCACCTCTCCTGGGTCGTCCAGGAGCGGCCCAACGGCCTGGCCGAAGCGCTCATCCTGGGCGAGGAGTTCCTGGGCGGTGACAAGTGCGCCCTCATCCTGGGCGACAACCTCTTCTACGGCCCCGGCCTGGGCACGCACCTGGCCTCCAACACCGACGTCGAGGGCGCGCTGATCTTCGCCTACCAGGTCGTGGACCCCAGCGCCTACGGCGTGGTGGAGTTCGACGAGTCCGGTCGCGTGCTGTCCATCGAGGAGAAGCCCGCCGCGCCCAAGAGCAGCTACGCCGTGCCGGGCATCTACTTCTACGACGAGCGTGCCTCGCGCCTCGCGGGCCAGCTGCGCCCCAGCGCGCGGGGCGAGCTCGAGATCACGGGGCTGAACAACGCGTACCTCGAACGCGGCGAGCTGCGCGTCGAGGTGCTCTCGCGCGCGACCACGTGGCTCGACACCGGCACCCACGAGTCGCTCTACGAGGCCGGCGGGCTCATCCGGACCCTGCAGCACCGCACCGGCATGCGCATCGGCGACGTCGAGCAGATCGCGCGCGACCGGGGCTGGATCGCCTGACGCGCGAGGGCGCGACCTCCTAGAGTGACCGGGACACCCGAAGGAGAAGAATGAGCACCCCGTCCCTCACCGTGCGCCGCGGGGCCCTGGCCGACGCCCTGGACCCGAGCCTCGCGCTCAACCTCGCCCTGGTGCTGGGCGCCGCCGCCCTGGTCGGTGCGCTCGCCCAGGTCTCGATCCCCCTGGGCTTCACCCCGGTGCCCCTCACGGGCCAGACCCTGGGCGTGCTGCTGGCCGGAGCCGCCCTGGGCTGGCGACGCGCCGGCACCGCCATGGGCCTCTACGTGCTGGGCGGCCTGGCCGGCGTGCCGTGGTTCGCGGGCCACGCCCACGGCGCGCCCGGGGCCACCTTCGGCTACCTGATCGGCTTCGTGGCCGCCGCCAGCGTCACCGGGGCCCTGGCCCAGGCGGGCCAGGATCGCACGGTGCTGCGCGCGGGTGCCGCCATGCTGGTCGGCACGCTGATCATCTACGCCTTCGGCGTCACGTGGCTGGCCGCCGCACTGCACGTGAGCCTGGGCCGGGCGATCTCACTCGGTCTGGTGCCCTTCGTCGCCGGCGATCTCATCAAGGCCGCAGTCGCCGGCCTGATCCTGCCGAGCGCCTGGCGCCTCGTGGGACACCGGGCTCGTCCCTAGAGGTACTCCGGGTGCCCCAGCACGCGCACCGTCTCGGCGAAGGCCAGTCGCTTGTGCACGCTCAGCACGCCGCGGTCCTTGCCGGCCATCGCCGCGGCGACCTCGATCGCGCGCTCGAGGAGCGCTGACTCCTCGGCCGTCTCCTCGACGATGCCGGCGCTGAGTGCCTCAGCACCGCCGTAGCGACGCGCCGTGAGTATCGCCTCGAGCAGCGTCGCGCGCCCCAGGCGCGCCGCGAGGATCGCGAGCAGCTTCTCGTCCAGTGGCAGACCGATATCGAGCTCGTTCATGCACCAGAAGCCACGGTCGACGCGCATGACGCGGTAGTCGAAGCCGCAGCTCAGCAGCGCCCCGGCCGCGAAGGTGTGCCCGTTGAGCGCGGCCACCGTGTAGGCGGGAAAGGTCAGGAGCCGTGAGAGCACCTGGTGCAGCTGGGCGAGGGCGGCGTCGATCTCACCCGGGTCGGCGCCGAAGCGCTCCAGGTCCAGGCCGTTGGAGAAGAACTTGCCCACGCCGGTCAGCACGAGCGCCAGGGGCCCGGTGGTGCCAGCCAGCTCCTCGAGCACCGCGCCCAGCGCGCCGAGCGAGTCGGTGTTGACCCGGTTCTCCCCGTCGTCCCACGTGATCACGGCGACCTCGCCGCTGAAGGAGACCGTGACGCCCACGCCTGGAACTGTAGGCCTCACGGAGCGCGTTGAGAGCCCACGCGCAGATAGCGCGCCGGGATCGCCACGGCGGCGGAGCCGAGCGTCCCGTCCGAGGTGCCAAAGACGTAGGTCGGCACCGCGTAGGCCAGTCCGAGCGCGCCGGCCAGGACCCGGTAGACCAAGCGCGCACCACGCACGTGCGACCTCAGCGCCGTCACACCGGGCACGGTGATGGCACCACTCAACACGCGCGCCGACTCACTGACGCGCGCCGCGCTCGCGCGCGCAGAGAGCAGCGGGTACGAGATGCTGCCCAGCACGTGAAAGGCCGCTCCGCGTCCGGCGCGAAGCGCACCGGACGCGTCGAGCGTGAACTGGTCGACGAGACCGCTCGGGCGGCCCACCAGCAGCACCGGGACCCGCAGGCTTAGCCCCGCACTGGTCGAAGCCGCGATGTGCACCGCGCCCGCGCTCCCGCCGAGACCCGCGACGAGCTGATCGACGCGCGCCGTGAGCGCGGCGAGCGACGTGTACGTCGCGGTGCTCGCCACACGCGAACGCGCACTCAGGCGCCACAGGCTCACCGGTCCGGAGATCACGCTCAGCTCGCCCGCCGAGGTCGACATCGTCCAGCCACCGGGCACGGCACGCGGCGGCCCACTCGGTCGCACGCCGAGGAGGCTCGCGAGATCATCGAGTGCCGCGGACGCGCGCGCCAGCGGGCCGAGGACGACGGTGGGTGCGGTCTCGACCACGGCGCTGAAGCGCGAGCCGTTCGGGCCCGGCGCAACGCTCACGCCCGCGACGCTCAACTGCGAGCCGGGCACCGGGAGGGTCGCGGACTTCTCGGCCGTGACGGAGGAGTGACTCGAGAGGGCGAGCTGGAGGGGCACGAGAGTGCCGGCCCCGGCGAGCAGGCCGATCCCAAGGCCGGTGAGAGCTCCCGACAGGGCCACCGCACCGGCCACGCGCGCGCCCAGGTCCCAGCCCAGACGACGGCTCGGGCGCGCCGGGCGTGCCGCGAGGACCCGAGAGAGCATGGTCTCCAAATCGTCCACCCGGTACGCCTCGTCCCGCGCGGGGTCAGCGTCGCGCAGCCGGTCCCAGAACGAGCTCACGTCGCACCTCCTCTCACCTCTTCCCTGTCCGCCCGCGGCGTCTCTGTCATCACGAGAGCGCCGCCATCTGAGCCTCGAAGCGTGCGCGCGCCCGACTCAAGCGAACCGCGGCGGCGTTCTCGCTGATGCCGTAGTAGACCGCGAGATCGGTGGCGCCCAGTCCCTCCCAGGCGTGCAGGGCGAGAAGCTCCCGGTCCGCCTCGCCCAGACGGGCCAGCGCCTGGCGCACGGTCTCGTCGGCCACCACCGCCTCCTCGGCCGAGGGGGCGGCTCCCGTGACGTGCCCACTCGCGCGCGCCTCGGCCCGACGAGCCCCCCGCTGGGCGTTGCGCAGCACGTTGCGCGCCACGCCGATGGCCCAGGGGACCTCACCGCCCGCGGGCACGTCATCGAATCGCCGCCACAACACGATGAGCACCTCCTCGACCAAGTCGTCCAGATCGGCCACCGGCAGGGGGAAGAGCCGACGGCGCAGGTAGAGGCCGACCTCGGGCACCACGCGACGAGCCAGCGCGCGAAAGTCCTGCTCCCGTGCGCGACTCACGCTGCCTCCCTGTCCGCCGCTCCGACCCTTCTTACACGCCCGCTGATCGGGAAGATCACGCGAGTACTCTGAGGCTCATGGACACCAAGCCTGACGTCAGCGCGGAGCATCCGATCAGTGAGAAGTGGGTCTGGGTCGGCCCGCACCGGCCGGCGATGCCGCGAGCGTTCCTGGAGGCCCTGAGAGCGAACTGGGCCCCGGGCGAGCCGGTCGCCGAGGAGCACGTGGCTGCCGCGCACACGCGCGCGCGCCGCGACGCGCTCGCTGACGCGTTCTCCTCGCGCACGCTGGTCATTCCGGCGGGTTCGCTCAAGGTTCGCGCCAACGACACGGACTTTCGCTTCCGGCCCGAGACCGACTACTTCTACCTGACCGGCGCCGACGAGCCAGACTGCGTGCTCGTCATCAGCCCGAGCGCGGCCGGCGCGCGGCACACGCTCTACGTGCCCGCGCGCCGGGACCAGCGCTCGCACGAGTTCATCACCGACTCGCGCTACGGCGAGCTCTGGGTGGGCGCCCGGCGTGGTCCCGAGGAGGCCGCGATCTACTACGGCATCGACGCGGCGCCCCTCGAGCAGCTCGACAAGGACCTCGTCGAACTGGCCGGCACCGAGATTCTCGTGCGCCGCGGCGTGGACGAGCGCGTGGACGCCCTGGTGAGCGGGCACGCCGAGGACGCTCGCGTCGCCGAGGTGCTCTCGGAGATGCGCCTCGTCAAGGACGCCTTCGAGATCGCCCAGCTCGAGGACGCCATCGCCCACACCGTCCAGGGATTTCAGGACGTGGTGCGCGGCCTTCGCAGCGCGCGCCAGCGCGGCGAGCGCGTCATCGAGGGGGTCTTCAACCTGCGCGCGCGCGTGGAGGGCAACGACGTGGGCTACGGCACCATCGCGGCGGCCGGGCCCCACGCGACCACCCTGCACTGGATGACCAACGACGGGCCCGTCAATGACGGCGACCTGCTGCTGCTGGACGCCGGCGTCGAGGGCCACCAGCTCTACACCGCCGACGTCACGCGCACGATGCCGGTCAACGGCACGTTCAGCCCCGCCCAGCGACGCATCTACGACCTGGTGCTGGCCGCCCAGGAGGCCGGCATCGGCGCGGTCAGGCCCGGGGCGGCCTTTCGCGCCGCGCACGAGGCCGCCATCAGGGTGCTGGTCGAGGGCCTGCACGAGCTGGGCATCCTCGCTGAGTCGCCCGAGGAGAGCCTCCAGCCCGAGCGCCAGCTGCACCGGCGCTACACCCTGCACGGGGTGAGCCACATGCTGGGCCTGGACGTGCACGACTGCGCGAACGCGCGCGACGAGATCTACAACGGCGAGCTGGCCGAGGGCTACGTGCTCACGGTCGAGCCGGGCCTGTACTTCCAGCCCCACGACCTGACGGTGCCCGAGGAGTACCGCGGGATCGGCGTGCGCATCGAGGACGACATCCTGGTCACCGCGCAGGGCTCGCGCAACCTCTCGGCGGGCCTGCCCCGGCGCGCCGAGGACGTCGAGGCGTGGATGGCGGGCCTCTGGGCGGCGGGTGAGACGAACCTCGGCCTCTAGGCCACGCGGATCGGGATCGAGCGCGGCCCGCGCACCTGGCCGGCCGCCCAGGTGACCGCGGAGGGCTCGGCCAGCTCGAAGCGCGGGTAGCGCTTGATGAACTCCTCGATGGCCACGCGCAGCTCCAGGCGGGCCAGGTTCGAGCCGGCGCAGCGGTGGATCCCGAGGCCGAAGGCCAGGTGCCGATTCTCCTTGCGGTCGATGATGAACTCGCCGGCGCGCTCTAAGACCGCCGGGTCGCGGTTGGCCGCCGGAAAGCCGAGCAGGATCCAGTCGTCCTGCTTCATCGAACATCCCAGGAACTCCATGTCCTGCTTGACCAGGCGGGCCATGGTCACCGGGGCGTAGAAGCGCAGGAACTCCTCGATCGCAAAGGGCATCAGGTCCGGCTCGTTGACCAGGCGCTCGAGGTCCTGGGGGTTCTGTGCGAGGTGCCAGAGGGAGGCGCCGATGGCCGACCACGTGGTGTCGATGCCGGCGACCAGCACCAGGATCATCGTGCCGGCGACGTGCTGGGGCTCGAGCTTCTCACCGAGGATCTCGGCGTTCATGAGGAACGTCGTCAGGTCCTCGCGCGGGTTCTGCGCGTGCTCTTCAATCTGGGCCTGAAAGTAGGCCTCGATCGGGGCGAACTTCTCGATGCGCTCCTCGACGGGCTCGTCGATGCCCTCGAGGATCACGTGCACGAACTCGCGGAAGAGGTCCTCGTCCTGCTCGGGAAAGCCCAGCATGCGCTTGATGACCGACGGCGGGATGAACTGGGCGTAGTCACTCGAGGCGTTGATGACCTCCTGGCCGGCCACGCGCTCGAGCAGGTCCGAGCAGAGCGAGCGGATCATCGGCTCCAACGCGTTGACCGGCCCCGGCGCGAAGGCCGGCAGAATGAGCCGGCGCGCGATCTGGTGGAAGGGCGGGTCCGAGGTGATCGGCGGGGCCACGCCGATGGGCGCGGGCAGCGCGTCCTCCATCGGCCGGCCGTTGCCGATGACCACGGTGCGACTGGTGAAGTGCTCCGTGTCGTTGGCCACGGCGCTCACCCCGGCGTGGGTCGCGGGGAACCAGCCCCCGCCGTAGCGCTCGGTGTGCGCCACCGGACAGCGCTGGCGCAGGTCGTCCCAGATCGGGTAGGGGTCCTTCACCCACTCAGGGTCCGAGTGGTCCCAGTCGCTGGCGAAGTCGTGGACGGGGGCCTTCTCGATGGTCATGACTCTCCGATCGAGATCGCGTGCTCCGGGCAGTTCGCCTCGGCCAGGCGAGCGAGCTCGAGGCCGTCGGCGTCGAGGACGCCGTCGCCGAGCACCAGGCCGTTGCCCAGCTCGTCGTAGCCGAACACGGCCGGTGCCAGAGAGAAGCAGCGCCCGTGACCCTGACAGCGCGCGGCGTCGATGACGACCTTCACGGGCCCCCCCTTCGTGTCTTGCGCGCACCCTACTACTCGGTAACGCGCGTCGGGGTGCCTAGTCGGCCTCGACCTCGTCGCGACTGATGCCCAGGAAGAAGAGCACCGCGTCCAGGTACGGCACCGACAGCGAGACGTCCGCCGCTTCGCGCAGCGCGGCCTTGGCGTTAAAGGCGATGCCCAGGCCGGCCGCGGTGATCATGTCGATGTCGTTGGCCCCGTCACCCACGGCCACGGTCTGCTCGAGTCCGACGCCGGCCTCGGCGGCGAAGCGGCGCAGCGCGGCCGCCTTGCCCGCCCGATCCACGATCGGACCCACCAGGGCCCCGGTCAGGCGCCCGTCGACGATCTCGAGGTGGTTGGCCGCCAGGTACCGCACGTTCAGCTCCGCCAGCAGCGGCGCGAGGACCTCGACGAAGCCCCCGGACACCACGGCCGACGCGTGGCCGAGTCGGTGCAGCGTGCGCAGCAGCGTGCGTGCGCCGGGTGTCAGACGCAGGCGCGCTCGCACGTCATCGAGCACGCTCGCCTCGAGCCCGGCGAGCAGGCCCACGCGCCGACGCAGGGACTCGGCGAAGTCGAGCTCGCCGGCCATGGCCGCCGCGGTGATCGCCGAGACCTCCTCGTCGCGTCCCCCGGCCGCCGCCAACAGGTCGATCACCTCGTCCTGCAGCAGGGTCGAGTCCGCGTCCATCACCACCAGGTGCGTGCCCCGCCGGTGCAGCCCGGCGCGCTGGACGGCCACGTCCAGTCCCAGCTCACCCGTCGCCTCACCCAGCGCGGCGCGCAGGCCCCCCGACTCACCGCCGCGCACCTCGAGCTCGTAGCAGTCCACGGGCGAGCTGCCCAGGTGCGTGACTCGCTCGCAGATCGCCCCCGCCGAGCCGAGCGTGGACACCACGCGGGCCAGATCGCTCGCGCGGATGCGCGGGCCCAGCAGAGTCACCTGCAGGCGCTCGCTGCGGGGCGCACCCGCGTCGGTGACCGCCTCGACGCGCACGCTCGCACCCAGGGTCTCGAGCTCCTCGCCGGCGAGGGACTGGTGCAGCAGGTCGCGCGCGTCGGGGCGCTCGAGGGACAACTCGGCGCAGAGCACCACGTGCCCGCGCACGCTGATCTGGGCCACGTCGAGCAGGCTCGCCCCGTGCTCTTCGAGCGCGCCGAGCACCTCCAGGATTCGCGCGCCGAGCCCGGGTCGCTCCGGGCCCGAGACGGTGATGAGAAAGCTGCGGGCCACGGCCCCCAACCCTAGGGGCCTCAGGCGGGCGACTCCTCGGCGCGCAGGGCGCGCACGGCCGACACGTGCTCGTCGCTGCGCGCGTCAAAGCCCCACAGCCCGCCCAGGGTGGCCCCCAGGGTGGCGACGCTGCCCGCGCAGGCCAGCCCGCCCACGCTCAGCGACGCTCGCAGGCCGATCCACACCGCCATCACGCCGGCCCGGAACTGACCGGCGGTGGGCCCGAGGGAGTAGGAGATCATCTCGATGCCCGCCATGCGCCCACGTACCTCGGGGGGGATCGACTCGTTCCACATCGTCATGCGAAAGATGCCGCTGACGGCGTCGGCACCCCCGGCGATCACGAGGCCGGCCAGAACGACCCACAGCGAGCGCGCCACGCCGAAGAGGGCGATGCCCAGACCCCACGTCGTGGCCGCGGCCACGATGGCGCGCCCGTAGTGGTGCACCCGATGGGTCCAGGCCGCGCTGAGCGTGGCCAGCAGCGCTCCTACGGGCAGGCCCATGTAGAGCAGGCTGAGCGCGTAGGTCTCGCGGAACTGGGCCGCGACGAAGGGCAACATCACGACCGGGTAGGCCAGGACCATCGCCAACAGGTCCACGACGTAGGTGCCCAGCAGGTCCGGCCGCGAGCGCGCGTAGCGCAGCGCATGGGACATCTCGCCGAGCTGGCTGTCACTCTGGCGCGCGCTGGCCGGCGTGGCGGCCAGGGTGCTGAGCAGGCCAAGCGAGGCGGCGAAGGTGATGACGTTGGCCAGATAGACCGCACTCGGTCCCAGGGCCACGGCCGCCAGTCCCCCCAGGGCCGGCCCGACGATCGAGGCGCTCGTGTTGGCCGTGCTCACCAGCGCGGCCGCGGCGCGCTGGTGCTCGTGGCGCACCAGCACCTGCTTGAGCGCCTCGAGACTCGGGCGCTGCAGGCTCGAGACGCCGGCCACCACCACGGCGTCAACGTAGAGCACCCAGGTGAGCGGGTGAGCCAGGCGCGCGTTCACCAGCAGCATCACCGTGGCGAGCATCAGCGTCGCCTCGGTCACGATGATCAGGCGCCGCCGGTTGAGCCGATCGGCCAGCACGCCCCCGTAGAGCCCGAAGATGATGAGTGGCACGACCTCGACCAGACCCAGGGCGCCCACCGCCAGGGGCGAGTTGGTGATCTGCTTGAGCTGATAGGGCACCGTCACGTACGTCGCCTGGCTGCCCAGGGCGGTCACCAGACCCGCCACGAACAGGCGCCGGTACTGAGCCGAGTCGCGCAGCGGCGCGAGATCCAGTCCGAGTCTCACGACGTCGGGGGCCCGTCGAGCCAGCCGCGCGCCTCGTCGAAGTGGCGCAGCACCCGCGCGGGCACGCCGCCGAGCACCACGCGCTCCGGAAACTGCCCGCGCACCACGGCCCCGGCGGCCACCGTGGTGTTGCGTCCGAGGTGCGTGCCCGGCAGGATGACCACGTTGGCCCCCAGCCAGCTGCCCGAGCCGATGGACACGGCTCGCTCCACCGGTCGCTGCCAGCCGATCGGCGCCTCGGGATCCTCGTAGGAGTGGTTCTGATCCGTGATGTAGACGTAGGGCCCGGTCTGGATCTCGTCGCCGAGCTCGATGCGCCAGTGGCCCACCAGGTGCGAGCCTCGCCCGATCACGCAGCGCTGGCCGATGGAGACGACCGGGCTGGTGAGCATCTCCTGGTCCGGCGAGATGCCCGCCGAGAGGCACACGTTCGGTCCGATGAGCGTGCCGTCGCCGATGGACAGGTAGCGCTCGTTGTAGATCACGCCCTGGGGCGCCATCAGCGCCGCACCCGCGCCGAAGTAGTGGAAGCGCTTCGCGTAGGCGTCCTCGGGGCCCACGATGGCCACCTCGTTCAGATAGGTGCGAGCCGCGCGCACGCCGGCGCCCAACGTCCTGCGCGTCCAGCCTCGCCACCTCACCGGCGCCACGCTACTGCGCGCGTGCGCAGGGCCCTCGCGGATTCTTCGGCGACTCTTACAGCGTGTGTCCTATTTGGACCCACCGGTTCGCCTTGGCCAACTGAGCCAGGTGGACCAGCGGTGCTTGCTCGCCGTCCGACTTCTCAGATGATGCCTGATCTGAGTCCTCGGTTCCGACCCAGGGCCCTCATCACAGAGTCGTGATGGTTGTGCGGGTGACGATCGGCTCTTCCCGCGTGCTTCGCGGTGCAGATCCCTGCAGAGGATCAGGCTGTGGAGAGAAGCGGAACGCGCGTAGGAACCAGCAGCGTCACTGTCGATGACTCCTTGGACTTCCAACGGGCCAGGTTGATGGCCGCGTTGAGGTCGCGGTCGATGATCAGGCCGCAGGTCCCACACGAGTAGGTCCGCGTCGACGGGTCGAGGTCGTTCTTGAGCCCGCCGCAGCCCGAGCACGTCTTGGAACTCGGAAAGAACCTATCGGCCACCCGCACTTCGACGCCGTGCCAGCGGGCCTTGTAGAGGATCTGACGCGATAGCTCTCCCATCGCGGCGTCCGAGATCGACCTCGCCAGGTGTCGGTTCCTCACCATCCCTGCGACGTTGAGGTCCTCGAGCACGAGGACCTGGGCTCGGTCCACGAGGTCCTTGGAGACTTGGTGGACGAGATGCCGGCGGGTATTAGCGACTGTGCGATGTCGTTTGGCGAGTCGGGCCCTCGCTCGTTGGCGGCCTTTGGACCCCGGTGTGGTTCTGGCCAGGGCTTGGTTGGCCGCCTTCAGCTTGGCTTGCGCTTGCTTCAATGTTGTCACCCCCTCGAAGCTCTCGAAGGGAACACCGTTCGCGTCCGCGGCGACAGCAAGGGAAGTGATCCCCCGGTCGACCCCGACGGGAACGGCGTGACGACTGGTGCGACTTCGCTCGGCCTGGTGGAGTTCGGCGGCCACGCCGGTCAGTGACACCGTCCAACGTCCCGCGCGCTGGGTCAGTGTCGCCGAGTAGACGTGGAAGCGCCCGGCGTCGATCATGCGGCGGACCTTGCGGGTGGGACCGAAGAGCTTCACCGGACCGAACTTGGGAAGGCGGAGGTGCGAAGGATCGCTGAAGCGGATGGGCTGGCTGGTGGGCGGACGATCCGGCGTCGCGCGGTTGCGCAATCGAAAGCTCGGCGTCACCTTGCCCTTCGCCTGGAAGCGCGGGAACCCGACGGATGCGCCACTTCGTTCGCCTCGTCGCGAGGCAGAGAAGTTCTCGAGGGCCCGGGCCGCGTCCACGCTGGCGCACTCGAAGACGTCGTTGGGCAGTTCGTGGCGCCAGGCCAGACCGCGACTGCCATCCTCGTTGATCGGTGAGTCATCGGACGCTCCGTTCTTCCAGGCGTTGAACTCGTTGATGAAGGAGAACGCTGTCCAGGACAGCGATGGGGTTGCAGGTTCGCCAGATTCACCGCTCTCCGAGAGAGCATCTCGCCCGGCCGACCTGGCGTCCAGGTTGGCCTTGACCCGAGCCAGGTGGTGGTTCAGCGTGAAACGACGAGCGCCGGCGCACTTGGCGAGGAGAATCCTCTGCTCGACGTTCGGGTCGAGGGCGAACTGGAACGTGACAGCCCGTGAGAGCGCCTGACCAGTGTGAGAGATGGCTGGTGCTGACGGTCGTGAGATCACCGGGCTCAGTCTCGGCCCCGGGTGTGACACGCACTCAATCGAACGCAGAGTTGCCGGTCGAAGCGACCGAGCTCGACCTAGATCAAGCCGAGAGGAATCTCGAGTACCGGCTCAAAATGGAAGGACGCGTCGGGCACCGCGTAGGTGACGCGGTCACAGAGGAAGGTGCCGCCAGGAACCGTGTCTCCCAACTGGGCGACCAACTCGCGGGTCTCGTCGAGGGTGATGAACTCGGCCACCGTCATGTGCGGCACGCGCGTGGCACGAGGTAAGTCACGCCCCGCGAAGATCGAGGTTGCCTGGACCGCCTGTCGTAGGGCGAAGAAATCGTCCTCGGGGGTGATCGCGAAGACGACGCCGGGGTAGGGTCTGATGCTCGTGAGTGGACCGTAGGAGAGATCGAAGGGGGCAATGTGCGCCAGCGCGGCACGCAGTTCGTCCAGATGCTCGCCGATGAGCGGCCCCGCCAACGGCTCGCTCAGACTGATGTGGGCGTCGCAGATGGCGGCGGACTTGGGGTCGTGACGTGCTCGCAGTTCATTGACGACAGCAGCGACGTCGGCGGGAGGGAAGAGATACAAGGCCCCGTGACGGTATTCGTTCTGCCACGGCTCCCAGGCCGGCTGAGCGTTCTTCTCCATCAGTCCTCCACCGTCTCCAGTTTGGCGCAGTGTCGCACGCGACTGCGACTGAATCCTCGGCGTGAATGACTGTATGGTGATCGTTGTTCCATCTCAGCCAAGCACTCGAAGAACTTCGGTCACTGAAGCAACGTGCAGCCATCCGGTGGCCGACGCCACGGTGTTCTCGAAGCAGCGGGCCAGACGTCGGCGGCGCACGAGGTGGCCATGGGCGACTTCGACCCGCCAGGCGTGACGGATCGGGCGAAAGACCTTGGCGCCGTGCTCGTTGCGTGGTGGTTCGTCCCACCCAACGCGGCGAACCTCGCAGCCGAACTGGTCCGAGAGTCGACGGGCGGCTGACTGCGAGGTCCCGCGGTCCACGAGCACGAGTTCGAGGCGTTC
>JAJXUK010000036.1 GCA_021782915.1 Actinomycetes bacterium
TCCATGGATCAACTGAAGAGTGACGCACTACCTCCGGCGAAGGTTGCCCTCGCCAAGGTCAAGTGAAAGGATGGTCCCGCATCGAGAAGTGCTCCCTTGGAGTTACACCACTCGGCGGGACGTGATCTGCAGGGCGCATTGATCTTCAAGGGTGCCAACGGCTGGCTGATGGTGGGCAACGACCGAGGTGTCACCGGCAGCGCGCGCATGTCTAGTTCTGGTCAGTGGGTCAAATGGAATTCGCCGTATTTCAACGTCGGCGACGGCTTCTCCGTGCCCGTCGCTTCGAGCGCGACCGACCTCGTCGACGTCTGCACGATCGGTGGATTCGGCGGGAACCTGGCCCCCGGCACACCGTCCTTCTTGAAGCAACAATCGAATTGGGTCTTCACCTCGCACAACGCGGGAGTCACCTTCGCGCCGACGTCGCGCGTCGTGATTGACGGGACCTCGAATGGACTCGACCAGCTCCCCACTCTCCCAGCGTCGCCCTCGCCGGGATCGATCCTCGTCGCCAGATCGATCACCCAAGGTCAGTCCATGACAGACCATCTTTACCTGACCCGAAATGACGGCAAGACCTGGAACTCCGTCTACGCCAGTCCACCGAGTACCTTCTTTCCCGTTATCCAATTCATGGCCTTCGCCTCGTCAAGCTTCGGTTACGCCATCGTTCAGACGACCCCAACAACCTCGGAACTGATCGTCTCCACGAACGGCGGACTTTCGTGGCACGCACGCGCTACGTAGCCAGTCACGGCCAAGAGTTCCTGCGACCGGGAGCGCTTTCCCACATTGGATGATGCCGCCCGACTGACTCGCGAGTTGCTTACCCGCTCAGACCGAGGACCGCTCGCTCAACCGCGCTTTTCACTTCTTGGCGCATTTCCTCGGGTCCCCGATTGGTGACGGGAATATTCGCTCCTCCCCAGCCGCTCCAGCGTTCCGAACGTGTGACGAGAACCGACTTCCTCCGGCTGAGGCGCATCAGCGTCACCGTCGCCGTTCCGAGGGCAAGTTCCACACTCGTCGATCCAGATGCGATGACTTCATCGGTAGCGGCACTGACGCGATCGTTAAGCCACGCCGGCAACTGCCGATGGAGCGAGTCATCCGGCGAAGCCTCCAACGCCTCGATAAGAGGGTTGGGGAGCAGTTCGTCGATGAGACTCTTCGACCCCGCGACGTAGGTCCAGGCCAGGTCAATCTCGCTGGCGACGCACCATGACCGATCATCCGGCCACCAGAGATTCGGCGACTGAAACCTCGACACGCTGAAACACGTGGCGCCCGCAACTGGTCCCTCAAACATCGCGTACGAACGCCACGGCAACTCGAACACCGGTGTCTCATCAACTCGCCGCGGGACTTCATCGGCGACAGGTCCCTGCACGCTCAATGTGCCCCCGTAGCCCTCCCAGACGCCGAATAGGCAGAGCCCCGGTGTCCGGGCCGAGAGAACGCTCGCCAGTTCGAGCGCGTCGGCCTGCGACAGTGACCCTTCTCGTGGGCCCTGGCCTGACCAGGGAGGCCCCGTGAGTGGTGACACCTCGGGTAGTGCCACCTCGTGCCACTGAATCGAGGAGTCGAGCGCGACGCCACTCCAGGAAGAGACATCCGCCCATCGAATCGGTGGCTCACCTTCGCGCTCTTGCACGGGATGAAGCATCCGCGCGTACGCCTCGTAACCCGTGGGAATCCACGAAGTCGCTACACCATCCTGTGGCGTCCGGAGGCGCTCACGGAGCCACGCGAAGTGCGAGAGTCCATCACCTGACAACTCCAGATTGAGGGGCCCCACTCTCGAATACTCGCACAGCCGCCGTTCGATTCACTCCAATTGACGCCGTCGAATCGTGCCACGTAGAACGAAACTCAATCTCGCTACGTCGACCTCTTTGAACGCTGCTCAGACGCCACAACCGGAGACGGCTCGACCATCGAGGCGAGCGCATCGGCGAGCACCCGATCCCGGTCGCGAGTCGCGTGCTGGTATCTCATCGCCGCCGCACTCGAGGAGTGGCCAGCGCGGTGCATCAATTCAACCGTCGTCGCCCCGGCGGCCGCAGCGAAGGTGAGACCAGTGTGGCGAAGATCGTGGAGCCTCAGATCGGGGCGCGAAATGGACACTCGCGCCCGATGCCATGAAACTTGCAACACGTTGGGCGTGAGGGGCCTTCCGGCCTTGCCGTTGATGACCAGAGAATCCGGTGCTACGGCGGTGAAGGCGTTCAGATGAGCTTCAATGGCCTCGAGGACGGGTCGAGGCACGGCCAGGGTCCGGAATCCCGCAGTCGTCTTGGGCGACTTCGTGAAACTGACTCCACCCATTGTGAACGTCCGACTCTGCTCGATTCGAACCGTCGCGTGCAGGAGGTCGATGTCCCGTCGGCGCAGTCCGAGGATCTCGCCTCGACGAAGTTGACACCACGTGGCGAGCAAAACCACGAGGCGCAAGTGCTCGGGCATGGCGGCGGTGAGAGCCTCCACCTCGGCGACGGACGCGACGGGTCGCTCGCCAGGGCGCTCGGTTCCCGCCCCGTCGACCTTGCAGGGCGACGTGAGAATCAGCCCGTCGACTACGGCTGTTCGCAAGATTGTTGACAGTAAGCGGTACGCCTTGGCGGCGGTCGAGGGATGCTCTCGGGCAAGGGCAGCGTGCCAGCCCCGTATCTTCGATGGCGCGAGCGCAGCTAGCGACACGTGACCGAGAGAAGGACAGATGTGACGATCGAGCAGGTAGCGGTAGAGCTCATGCGTTCTCACTGCCAAGTCCGGCCGGCGAATGAGCCACTCGTGCGAATACTCCTCCAGCGAAACATGCCCGGCTCGAGGATCGATCCACGCGGCGCGGCGAACGTCAGCCTCGATCGTTGACAAGTACGCCAGAGCGTCCGCCTTGCTAGCGAATGTCCCCGACGAGTGACGTCGGCCTTCGTGCCAATACAGCGCCTCGTATCGACCGGAAGGACGCTGGCGAACAGTCCCGAAGTGACGCCGGTTCATTACTTCTCGCCTCCGATCATCGAACTACTCCGCTCCAAAGACAGGGCGTACTTCCCCAACGGTCGCTCGCCACGGCAAAGCGGATGAAGGACAGGCAGAATCCCGGCATCGGCAATCGAGCAGATCACCTTGTCCGTGACGTCAGGCAGTCTCATGTCTCTCCTTACGAGGGATGAGACATTCATCCCCCACAGGAGTAGGACGTTTTCTGGCCTCTTTCGAACACAAAGTTCCGCGAGGACCCCGCAGATTTCTCCCGGCGGCTCTGATTTTCGAAGATTCTGAGGATCACACACTTAGCCCGATGGGCCGACCGCGCGCTGCGCGCCGGTCAGCCTCGGGCAGGGACTGGTGTGCCCTACGACCGATAAGAGGTGATCGGTGATGAACTGTTCTCTACGTCAGTCGAGCGTCTCGGGAACGACGGGGCCTTCGCGCGACTCTGCGGCGTCGCACCGGTTCCGATCTCCTCGGGCAAGACCAATCGGATGAGGCTGCATCGAGGAGGAGACCGCAAGGCCAACAAGACCCTGCACCTCATCGCCGTCGCGCGGATTCGCACCCAGGTCTACATGGAGCGACGTCGGGCCGAGGGGCTCTCGAAGCGCGACGTCGTGCGTTGTCTGAAGCGGTTCATTGCCCGTGAGGTCTTCAACGCCTTGTAGCAGGATCTGCTCTGAAACTGGCCCTTGACTTCTATAGGACCTTCTTCAAGAAGTCCTCACATTAAGTCTGCAGCGCCTATTCGATGTGTAACTTTCGATATATCCTTGAGTGGAATAAATCCAATGGGCTCATCGACAAAGGGGCGAAGCACACTGCGCTCAATTATTGAGATCAAAAACAAATCTGCCCAACCAAGAAATGCGGCTAATCGTATACTATGTCTTCGTTGAATTGGCCAAGTGACAATCCAAAAACAGAGTGATACAGGTACCACGATCCACAATAGTAACCCGCGAATAGAGAGCAGTATGAGCCCCACAAAAGCAGACATTGATTGCCGATCGAAGTTTGGATCATTCATGGTGTCCCCCCCAAAATCTTGATCAGTGTCGTGCCTGCGGGAGTTATATTGATGAGGGTTTCACTGACAAAATGTATAGGCGAGATTTGTACTAATGGACATGATAGAGAACCCTTCAACTGTTCATAACCTCGATATATTCTGGCACCACCTGAAGCAATCTGGTACAGGCCGAGGGCGTCTGCTGGTACTCCCACGATAGAACCAACCCCCGTAAGGTCTGCCGCTGTTCCAGCAACTACCAAGGTCACCCCTGCGGTGACCTTGTAGACACCGTAGGCGAAGTCGAAAGCGGAGGAAACGAACCCGGGATTAATCATTGTGATGGGTGTGGTTGCCGAGTGCCACGCGTCAGTTGCCGCCTGTGCAATGTCGGAGAATGGATTCCACCCCCACCCAAGCCCCAGTGGATCTGTGATATTGAATGGGTCATTGAACGCATACGAATAGGGCTGTCCGGTCTCGGCCACCGCTGGATCCACGCTTAGGAACTGGCCAGTACTCGAATCGTAGTAGCGGTTGACGAGATAAAGGAGGCCCGACTCCGAATCAGTGTAGGCACCCGTAAAGCCAAATGGGCTGGTGTCACCCGTTGGCAGTGATCCAGATGATGCAGTGAGCACTCCGTAGGGAGAATACGTGTATCCGGCGATCACCGAACCAGCCGAGTTCGTCACCGCGCGTATCGACCCAAGTTGGTCATGGAGGTAGTACAAAGAGGACCCGGACGCGGTGATCTGCTCGAGCAGCGCACCATCGGGACCGTACACATAGTTGGTCGATCCGTCAACCAGCAACTCCGCCGTGCCGGTCGGGGACACGCTGTTCCACACGAAGGGCTCCGTGACGCCCCCGATCGACTTCGACATTCTCAGTCCGTCACCGTTGTACGCGTATGACGTGGCGCTCAGCTGCGTTGTCGTGATCTTGGGTAGAGCGACACCGCTCATGAGAGACTGGACCGGCACCGAAGAGTTCGAGAAGGTGCCCGTGCCCAACTGGCCAGACTGGTTGGCGCCCCAGGCCCATACCGCGCCCCCTGACGTGAGGGCCAGGCTGTGGTAGATGCCCGCCGATACGCTGACGGCAGACGTGATGCCCTGAGCCTGAACCGGCAGCGTGCTATCGGTCGTCGTGCCGTTACCCAGATCACCCTGGCTGTTCTCGCCCCAGGTCCACACGGTGCCGTCGGACTTGAGGACGACGGAGTGCTCGTAGCCACCCGAAATCTCGGTGACCCCCGAAAGTCCCGTTACCTTGACCGGTGTCGCGCTAGGAGTCAGCGTGCCGTCACCTAGTTCTCCGTGGTTGTTGTCCCCCCAGGTCCACACGGTGCCGTCGGACTTGAGGGCCTCGCCGAAGTACTTGTCGCCGTTCGCGATCTGAACGACACCCGTGAGACTAGAAACCTGGACGGGCACCGAGCTATCGTTCGTTGACCCGTTCCCCAGTTGACCGTACGCGTTGTCACCCCACGCCCACACCGTCCCGTCGGACTTGAGAGCGAAGCTGGTGTAGGCCCCCGCTGCAACCTGAACGACGCCGGTGAGGCCAGAAACTTGGACGGGGGTCGAACTGTTCGTCGTGGTGCCGTTACCCAATTCCCCGTTGGCGTTGTCGCCCCACGCCCACACGGTCCCATCTGACTTGAGGGCCAGCGTGTGGGCATCGCCCGCGGCAATTGCGGTGACGCCACTCAAGGAGCTGACTTGGACGGGGGTCGAACTGTTCGTTGTAGTGCCGTTCCCCAACTGGCCGTACGCGTTGTCACCCCACGCCCACACCGTCCCGCCGGAGGTTAGCGCGGCGCTGTGATAGCCCCCGCCGACCACTGCGGTGGCACCGCTGAGCCCGCTCACCTGCACCGGTGTCGCGCTGTTGGTGGTCGTGCCATTACCGAGGTCGCCGTCTCGGTTGTCGCCCCAGGTCCACACCGTGCCGTCGGACTTGAGTGCGACACTTTGGTAGCCGCCGCCGCTGAGATTGTCCGGGGCGCTGGTCGTCACGCTGGTGTTCAGCGACGCGAGCTCACCGGCTTGGTTATACGACGCCGCTGTTGACGGAGCGCCGGACGGAGCGGTGAGAATACGCTGACCGGCGGCGTCGTAGGTATAGGAGGTGTCCGAGGCCGGGATCGCGGCGCAACTCCCCGAGATTGACCCGCCGAGACAGAGTTGGCCGTTGGCGTTGTAGACCTGGTTCGCGGTGGAGGGCTGTGACGTCAGGTTGCCCGAGGCGTCGTAAGAGTAGACGCCCTCGGCTGACGAGACCAGTCGATTGAGCGAGTCGTAGGCGTAGCTTTGATTCTGGATGCCCGGCATCCCGGTACTGATCGCGGAAGTGACCAGCCCGTCAGCATTGCGAGCGTAGGTGAAGTTCGCGAAGGTCCGACTGAGATGCTTGCTCGGGGCGTCCGAGATCGACGCCAGCTGGTTGGCGTTGTCGTACGTGCTCAACGAGGTGACGCCATTTGCGATGGCTTCGGCCGTCGCGTTGGCGTTCGCGTCGTAGGAGTACGTGGTTGTCTTACCGAGCCAGTCGGTCACCGATGTTGCGTTTCCCGCCCCGTCGTAGGTGTAAGAGACGGTCTTGGCATTCGGGTACGTGAGTGACGCCAACCGGTTGTCGAGGTCGTAGCCGTACCCGACCGTCGCGCCTGCCCCGTTGGTCGAACTCGACAGTCGCTGGAGAGAGTCGTAGGCGTAGGTCGTCGTACCGGTGCCGTCACTCATGGACGTGCGCCGCCCGTCGGCGTTGTACACGTAGGTTACGTTCGCCGACGTCTGGAAACCAGGCGCTGGACTGGAGTAGGTGACGTTCGTGACCCGGTTGTCGCCGTCGTAGGTGTAGTTCGTCGTGCCGGAGGGCGTGACTTGGGTCACGATGTTCCCCGTGCCGTCGTACGAGTAGGTCGTGGTGCCGGCGGCAGGCTGAACGATCGCGGTCAGGCGATTCTGCGCATCAAAGAACTTGGTCGTGACCCGACCCATGGGATCCGTCGAGGTCGTGCAGAAAGTTGTACCCGCCACACCGCTGGTGCACGTGCCTGATCCCGGAGCCACGTCGTAGACGTAGCTCGTCGTCGCAGCGGCTGATGTGCCATATCCCTGGGTGACGCTCGTCGGTCGGTCATTCGCGTCGTATGCGGTCACGGTCACGTTGCCCGAGGGATCGGCGACAGTGATCTGATTCCCGTCCCCGTCGTACGTATACGAGGTCGCGTGCCCGAGGGGGTCCGTCACCGACAGCGTTTCGCCGTCCGCGTCGTAGGCGTAGGTCGTCGTGTCGGACACCCGGGGCTGGCCCACCGCCGGGCACGAGACGCCGGCGGCGGTGGCGTTCGGCGACGCTGAGCAGACCAGACGTCCAACGGCGTCGTAGGCGTAGCGGGCGGTGTCGTTGACATTGGAGGCGGGGTGAGTCGTCATGGAGGACACGTCACCATTGACGTCGTAGGTGAAGTCGGTGACCTGGCCCGTAGGGTCGACGATCTCGGTGACGTCGCCGGGATGCGCTACGTCCGCGTAGGTAAATGATGTCGTCTCGACCGGCGATCCGCCCGCTCCCGTGACGGTCTTGCTCGTCACGTTGCCGTGGGCGTTGTATACGTAACTGGTCACGATCCCCGATGGGTCGGTCACGCTCAGGGGTTCGTCAAAGGCGTTGTAGGTCGATGTCGTCGTAGCGCCGAGCGCGTCGGTAGTGGCAACGAGGTTGCCGTTGACGTCGAAGTTGTTGACGGTGACGTTGCCATTGGCATCGCGCAACGACGTCTCGCCGAAGTTGTTCTGATCAAAGCCGTAGGTCCACGTTGAGGAGCCCTTCGTCATCGATTGCAGCTGGCCGTCGACGTAGGTTTGGGTTTCGACATTGCCATGGGGGTCGGTGATGGTCGTCGTGCCCCCCGTGGCAGAGAAATTGTCGCCGGAATACGAGTACTTCGTCTCTCGACCCATGGGGTCGGTCTGAGTAAGGACGCGGCCCGAGGAGTCGTAGGTGTTGATTGTCGACGCACCGGCGTCAGGGCCACCCGACTGGCCGTTGGGCATGGTCATGTTGAGCAGCAGGTGCGACGGGTCGTAAGTGAAGGACGTCACGCGTCCCATGGGATCCTCGACCGAGGTGAGATTGCCTGAGGAGTCGTAGCTGTAGTTCGTCACTCGATTCAGTGGATCGGTCACCGAGGCGACCAGGCCGTTGGCGCCAATGGCAAACGTAAGGGCGCGACCGGCGGGATCGGTCACGCTGTGCAGGACCCCCGAGGCGTACGCGAGCGTCGTCGTGGCACCGTTTCGATCGGTGAGTGACGTGAGTTGACCCGAGGAGTTGAAAGTCAACGTGTCGGTCTGGTGCCGGATGAAGGTATAGACGCCGCCCGACGAAGTAAGGGTCGAGTCGGCCCACGACGGCACGTTGAAGCCGCCTGAGCCGTTGGGGGTCGCGGTGACCTGAGAACCGTCCTCCTCGGTGACGGTGATCGAGCCGTCTGGATTGGTCACCAGATGCACGTCATAGGACGAGGACCATCCATAGCCGAAGATGCCTTCAGCTGTCGCGTTCAGCGAGTTGTACGTACGGGTGAGGTCGAGGGCCGGTCCGTAGCCGGGGATGGAGGCATCGGTGAAGGTGTGCCAGAAGTCCCCGCTCGCGCAATTCACCGGCCTCTGACCGCTGGTGCAGCTAGGTGAGTGACGCGCGCTCTTTCCCGTGGCCATGGCAGTTCCCGACGCCGGGGCGACGGCAACCGCCGTCGGAGTGACGAACGAGAGATTGTCGATCGCCCAGCCGGCGGGATCAACTCCCGTGATGATGAAGTACGAGGCGTCAGTGAAGTTACTCGTAACGTGGAAGATGCCCGTCGACGTCGTGACCGTGGTTCCGAGTAGTTGATCATTCGGTCCATAAATGCGCACGCTGGTCGAACCCGCGGTGTCGATGTAGCCAAGGTCGAAGGAAAAGTTATCCACGACGGCCCGATTAGTCGTGCCCGGCAGAACGAAACTGCCCACGATATCACTGCCGAAACCTTGACCGCCGGAGAGGACTGGACTGGTGGGGTTCGCACCGTCATTGGTGATGTACGGCGCAGCGTACGAGTCCTGCGCGTCGCCCGCGAAGATCACGCCATCGTTCTCATACTGGTTGGTGATCGTCGTGCCGACTGGATACTCGCTGAAGGTTAGCGTTGGATCGCCGCCCACCTCCTTGTGCGATGGCCCCCCAACGGTCAACGTGTGGTACGCAGGATTGGCCTGGGGAGTGGGCGAAGTGCTGCCGGAGTTGTGGCCTGAGGCTCCGGCGACGCTTGGCAGAGCGATTACGACCGATGTCGTCAGTGCGACCACCGCGACGGCCAGCCTCCGTTCTCGGCCGGCCCTCTTTTTTGCCATAGACCTCAACTGTCGACCTGCGGTCATCATTTGATCTCTTGTCGACATCATCACATTCTTCGCCGGATACTCTCGGCGCCACGCCGAACTGTCGGCATAGGAAGGCACCATCCTCATGGCCGCCTGGACCGAAGATCTCGTTCAGTAAACTCCGAATTGCGATCCGCATGAGGCCCCTCCACAGTCGAAGAATGTGATCCGTCGCTGATCATGACCGAACTGGAATACCGAACGCAACTCAGCTTTCTGTGAAAACGAATGGACGTTCTATCGCGGAGTACGCCCACTTATCTTACGCATCGGTAACACCATAAGTTGCAGAGTTTTCAGACGATGGATGCCAGAGAGCTGCCCTGATATTGACAATTGGCAATATCGCTCGGAATCACTTACCCGCAACGTAACTTGCCTTGGCGCGGTACGGAATACAGGATCCCCGTTCAGATCGCTTGGAAGTTTCGTGGCCACAGTCATTGGTGGCTGGTCTTACAAATTTTTGCCTCGATCTGTTTTAAATCAAGCAGTACGCCTCAACGGTGCGCCCGGAGCATTGACCACTCCCGCACTCGCCAGTCGGAAAATGTGCACGTCAGCCCTCCGAGTTGAACCCGCACTCAGCGCATCGCGGACGTATGTTGCTCTGGATGAGCCATGGCTTTTGACCCGCGTCAACCATGAATCACTTTGACCACACCAGGGAGATCAACAGACGCGACGTTTGTGCTGCTAGTGCCCATGGAGTGCCCAAGACGTCGGGTCGTTCAAGGAAGACCCATCAATAAATGCTCGTGATCAGTACCTTTACAGTTCAACATTGTTCCCGCCGTCCAGCCTTCCAAGCTGGCCATGCGGGTTCGATTCCCGTCACCCGCTCCACGCGCAGTTGGGCCCGCCGCCAGCCACCGACACGTACGATTCCCACGCGATCGGGCCACCCGATCACCGAGGGGGCGCCATCCCTGTCGATGGCCATGCGCCCGGTGTCGTGGTGGGTGTGACGTGCGACCCTCCGACCTCCAGACTTCTCAAGATCCTGATTTCTCGCGGAGAGACCGGGAGCTGGGGCGGCCCGGTGAGCCCAGCGGACTGCACGATGTCCTGATCGGTGCGCCATGACGACCACTCTGACCTCGTTGAGCCTGCACGGGCTCCTCGCGCGAGTTCATGGGCTACCGTCAGCGCGTGACGTGCGACATCATTGACGGTTCGTGTCAAGCAACGAGGGGAACACGATGAAGCTGTCCACGCGAGCTCGCATGATCGAGCCCTTCTACGCGATGTCCTTCGCCGAACGCGCCGCACAGCTGGCCGCGAGTGGCAAGCGCGTCGTGCGACTCAGCCTCGGCGAGCCGGACTTCGGCGCGCCGCCGGACGTGCGAGACGCCATGGTCGCCGCGATGGACGGGCGCCCGCTGACCTACACGCCAGCCCTGGGACTGCCGGCGCTGCGCGAGGCGATCGCGGACTTCTACCAGCAGCGTCACGGTGTCCACATCCCCGCCTCGCGCGTCGCCATAACCTCCGGTGCCTCGGCGGCTCTGCTGCTCGTCCTGGCTGCGCTGGTCGACGCCGGAGACGAGGTGATCATGGCCGATCCGTCGTATCCGTGCAACCGTCAGCTCGTCGAAGCCTTCGGCGGACGTCCGATCAGCGTGGCCACCTCGGCCGCCTCACGCTTCCAGTTGGACGACGCCATGGTGGCGCGCGCCTGGTCCGACCGCACGGTCGCCGTCATGATCGCCTCGCCGTCCAACCCCACCGGGACCTCCATCCCGGGCCACGAGCTGGAGGCCATCTGCGCGCGGGCTCGCGAGCGCGGGGCGTGGCGCATCGTTGATGAGATCTACCTCTACCTGTCGGACCACGCGACGGATGGACGCTCGCCGCGTAGCGTCCTGACGTTCGATCCTGATGCCGTGGTCATCAACAGCTTCTCGAAGTATTTCAGCATGACCGGCTGGCGACTCGGCTGGGCCATCGTGCCCGAGACCCTCGTCGACGTAGTCGATCGCCTGGCGACCAATTTCTTCCTGTGCGCCTCCACGCCCGCCCAGCTCGCGGCCCTCGCCGCACTCACGCCCAGGTCCCTCGCGGTGTGCGAAGAGCGGCGCCTCGAGCTGCTCGCTCGTCGCGAGCTCGCACTCGATGGCCTGACGCGCCTGGGCCTGCCGGTGACCGTGACACCCGACGGGGCCTTCTACGCCTACTTTGACGTCTCGGGAACCGGGCTGGACTCCTGGAGCTTCTGCGAGCGAGCCCTGGATGAGGCCCTCGTGTCGCTCACCCCCGGCCGGGACTTCGGTTTCGTTACGGCCGACACCCACGTGCGTCTCTCCTACGCGTCATCGCGCGAGGAACTCACCGTGGGCCTCGAGAGACTCGGGGCCTTCCTCACGAGCCTGCGCCTCAGGGACTGAGTTCGATCCACGGCAGCGTGAGTGGCGCTGGCCGACGGGTCCGCTCTAATGCCCGGCGTCGATCTGGCGCAAGCGCTCGCCCGCCATCTCGATGAGAAGCGGTGCGTCAACCGTCCAGTCGGAGGGGACTTGAATGCTCTTCTTGTTGACCGTGAGGCCCTTCAGTCGCGGGGCGACGAGCGTCATGACGCCCTCGCCCCAGGGCAGCAGGAGCAGATGCTCGGGGGCCGCGGCGAGACCCATCACGTACTTGGTGCCGCGGCGCAGCATCGGCTGATTCCACGCAATCACTGCTTCGAGCTCAGGAAAACGATCCTGCAGCGTCGCGAAGATGGCCCGCGCGGTCACGGCCTGCGCCGGTGTCAGGCTCGCGAAGTACGCGTCGGGATCAGCGAAGCGCTTGGTACTGGCCGATCCTCGTGCGAACATCACGAGGGTGTTCGCGTGGCCGCGTGAGAAGCCATGCTCCTCTTGGAGATACGCCATTTGCGCGGCGTAGCGCGTGTCCTCGAGTTCGCCGAGGCGCTCGAGCCAGAAGGAGACGGGCTGGCCGTAGCGGCGCTCGATGAGCGGGAACTGAGCGGTCCTATCACCGGAGGTTGCGGCCACCAGCGCAGCCTACCGACGCTCCGGCGCCAAGCGACTTTGCATCGGAAACCCAACCGACCCACCAGTTAGGTTGGACCGAATGGCCCGACGCTCCGCCCTCGCTCAGCTGCTGAGCCACCGAGAGCCCACGCTCCTCGTCGCGGGCCAGACCGTGTCCGCCTTCGGTGACGGGGTGGCCAACGTCGCCCTCACGCTGCTCGTCCTTGACACGTCGAACAACAGCGCCGGACGACTCTCGTGGTTCGTGGCCGCGCGCATGATCCCCTTCGTGGGGATGCTGCTCATCGGCGGTGCCGTGGTGGACCGAGTCTCACGTCGCGCACTGATGCTCATCTCGGACGCGGTACGCGCCGCGCTGACCGGCGCCCTGACGGCAATCATCGTGCTCGGCGAACTTCGCTACTGGGAGCTCATCGTCTTCGCCGTAGTCTTCGGACTCTTCGACGCGCTCTTCACGCCTGCCATGGGCGCCCTGGTGCCCGAGATCGTGCCCGAGAACCTCCTCGGGGCCATGAACTCGGTGCGCCCCCTGGCGTTCCAGCTCATGGGCGGCATGATCGGCCCGGCCGTGGGCGGACTACTGGCCGCGAAGTCGCTGAGCGTCGCCATCGGCGCGGACGCGGCGACCTTCGCCCTCAGTGCGCTCGCGCTGGCGGCGATGCGCCCCACGCCGAAGCCGACGCGCGCCTCACAAGAGCGCATCTTTCACGACATCGCCGAGGGGCTGCGGTTCGTTCGTTCACGAACGTGGATGTGGGCCAGCCTGCTCAGCGTGTCACTGATGAACGCCCTGCTCTTCTCGCCGATGTCCGTGCTGGTGCCGATCCTGCTGCGCCGCGACATGCACACCTCACAGGCCACCGTGGGCTACGTCTTCGCCACCACGGGACTCTCCGGCGCGCTCGGCGGACTCATCGCCTCGAACCTCAAGGCACCCCGACGGCGCATCCGCACGATGTGGGGCTACTGGGTGGTGGGTGGGCTGACCACGCTCGTGCTCGCCGTGGCGACCTCTCCCTTCGAGGTCGCCGCGGTGGCTCTCGTCGTCATGCCCATGATGGTCCTCGGCAACGTGATCTGGGAGACGATGGTCCAACAGGAAGTGCCCACCCAGCTCCTGGGTCGCGTGGGCTCGGTGGACTGGTTCCTCTCCCTGGGACTCGCACCACTGGGCGTGGTGATCGCCGGGCTGATCAGCGGGGCCATCGGCGTACGCGCCTACTACCTCGTCTTCGCGCTGGCGACCGCCATCCCGGGGATCGCCATCTTGCTCTCGTCGTCGGCCAACGCCGTGGACCGGGGCCGAGTCTTAGGGCACGTCGAGCCGGGGTGCGATGGCGAGGGGGGCTCCCCGAACACGTGAGCCGCGCACGGCCTCGGGGGCGTAGACGCAGTCCGTGCGAAATGACCGCGTCTTGGACTCTCCGCTCCGGCCCCCGCGGACCTCGACCCACTCCTCGCCGGTGAGAAGATTCACGACGTGGGCAACGAAGACGAATCGCTGACCCCGCAGCCGTCCCGGGTCCACGACCACGGCGTCACCGCTGCGCAGGCCGGCCCAGCGCTCTCGTCGCTCCAGATTGGCCGGTCCCGCACCCACGGCTCAAGTCTGACCGCTCCGGCTCGGTCTGCGTGACAGCTCGGGCCTACGCTGCCGACATGGCCTTCGCCCAGGCACTGCCCCGATCACTGTCCCCCTCGCGCCTCCAGGACTTCCAGGCCTGCCCACGGCGCTACCAGTACGGCGCCGTGGAGCGTCGCGAGCGTCCCGCGAGCTACGCGGCCACCAAGGGCCGCTTCGTGCACGCGGTCTTCGAGAAGCTCCTGGACGCCGAGGCCGAGCAGCGCAGCGCAGACCTCGCCTACTCCCTGATACCCGACGCGGGCCGGCGCGTCCTGGACGACAAGGTCCGCGCCGAGCTCGCCCTGGACGCCGACGCCGAGGCACGCCTCAACAGCGAGGTGCGCGCCATCGTCGACACGTACCTGGTCATGGAGGACCCCCGACTGGTCACCCACGAGGGCGTCGAGTTGCGCCTGAACGCGACCATCGAGCAAACGCCACTCTTCGGCATCCTCGACCGCCTGGACCGCGACGCCAACGGTGACCTCGTCATCGTCGACTACAAGACGGGCTCGCTCCCGCGGCGCGACTACGAGTCCTCGAGCTTCGCCAACACCGAGCTCTACGCCGCACTGTGCGAGGAAAAGCTGGGCGAGCGTCCCCGCCGGATCCGCCTGATGTACGTGGCTCAGGGCGAGAGCCTGGAGCGATCAGTCACCGAGGTCGTCACCCGCGCGCGCGTCGGCGCGGCGGCCGGGGCGTGGAGAAAGATCCGCGGCTACTTCGACGCCGGGCAGTTCCCGGCGCGACCCTCGCCCTCGGGCTGTCGCTTCTGCGACTTCTCGAACATCTGCCCGGACGCGGCGGTGACCGTCTCGGCTCACTGAATTCCTAGGCTGGGTCCATGACCTCCTTCGAACTCTCCTTCGACTACCGCTGCCCCTTCGCCAAGAACATCCACCTGCACACGGTCAGCGCACTGCGCGCGGGCGCCCCCTTCAGCGTCACGTTCGTGCCCTGGTCACTCAGCCAGGGTCATCGGCCCCCCGGCAGCCCCGACGTGTGGGAGAACCCCGACTACGACGCCGACCTGGTCGCCCTGGCCGCGGGCGTCTCGGTGCGTGACCGTCAAGCCGATCGCTTCCTCGACGCCCACGAGGCGCTCTTCCTGGCGCGCCACGAGCGCGGGCTGGCCCTGAAGGACCTCGAGGAGGTCCTCGACGTGCTCGGCCCCCTCGGCGTCGACACTGGCGATGTCGCCGCGGACATCGCCTCGCGCCGTCCACACGGCGTGATCGGCGCCGCCCACGCGCGATTCGCCGAGGTGGAGGCCTTCGGGGTGCCTACGTTCCTCGTCGACGGCGACGCGACGTTCGTGCGCTACATGACGCCGCCGCGCGACGCCACGCACTCCGTCGAGCTCATCAGTCGCCTGATCGACATGATGCGCGAGCCCGAACTCAACGAGTTCAAGCACACGCGGGTCGCGTTCTAGGACAGCACGCGCGTCACCAGCTCGACCAGCGCACCGGCCGCCAAGCCGAGGGCTGGACCGTAGTGACGCCACCTCTCACCTCGACGCAGATGGGTGCCAACGGCCAGGATCATCAACACGGCCAGCGCGCCGGCGGCCACCTCGTTCACGATGGCCCACAGCGACGAGCCCGTCGCGGTCAGACCCACGACGAGCCCGACGGCGCCGAATATCTCCAGGGCCCCGAGGCGCTGGTAGGCGGCCTTGGTGAAGCCCAGGCGCGACGCCCCGGCGCTCATCAAGGGGTTGAAGATCAGCTTCTGCAGACCCGAGGTCGCAAAGATGAGAAACAGCATGAGAGAGAGGACACTTGCCACCGCCGCCATGAGGACTCCTTGAATCGCCCGCCCACTCTAGCGAAGTGACCCCCACGGGCCCATCCGCTCAGAGCTCTTCACCGAGCAGCTCCAGGGTCGCGTCCCTCTCCTCGCGCGAGCCCACCAGCGCCGCCGAGAACTCGGTGACCCCGGCCGCGGCGTAGGCACCGAGCTGCTCACGCACCTGCTCGGGCGATCCGATGAGGCTGACGTCAGCCGGGCTCTCGGCCCCCTCGCGCTGCAGCATCGCCTGATAACTCGGCAGCGTCCCGTAGATCTGCAGCGCGGCGTCCACCCGCTGGCGCGCCGCCACGACGTCCGAGCTCACCACCACGGGTGCCGAGCAGACGACCCGCGGCGCGGGCCGGCCGGCACGCGCGGCCGCCTCGCTCAGCAGCGGCACGATGTGCGTGGCGATCGTGCGATGTCCGGTCATCCACAGCACCGTCCCGTCCGCCACCTCGCCGGCCAGGCCCAGCATGCGCGCACCGAGCGCCGCCACGAGCAGGCTGGGCGCCTCGGCGCCTCGTGGGCCAAGGGGCCCCAGCGTCACCGCCCGCACGCGCTCACCCTGGACGTTGACGGCCTCGCCACGCAGCAGCGGAGCGAGGATCTTCAGGTACTCCTCCATGTAACTCGCCGGACGTGAGAAGTCCAGACCCCACATCCCCTCGACCACCATCTGGTGCGAGAGTCCCACCCCGAGACTGAGGCGCCCGCCAATGGCCGCCTGCACCGTGCGAGCCTGGGCCGCCAGCATGCTCGGGTGACGCGGCTGAACCGGCACCACCGCCGTGCCCAAGTCCAGCTCGGGCAGCTCGCGTCCCACGAGGGCCAGCATCGTCAAGGTGTCCGGGCCGAAGATCTGAGACGACCACAGCGAACGAAAGCCCCGAGCCGCCAGCTCGTGGGCGCGTTCGAGGGTCGCGTCCACGCTCCCGTCCATGTCCAGTCCCACCGCAATCCTCATGGAGCGCCTCCCGGCCGGTAGCGTGACCTCGTGCCAAACCAGCCCCAACCTAGCCCTCCAGTGCGCGTCGGCGTGGTGGGTGGCGGCCAGCTGGCACGCATGATGGGTGAAGTCGCCCATCAGGTCAACGTGCGCCTGAGCGTGCTCGCCGCCTCGGCCGAGGATGCGGCGCTCGACACCTGTGACGTCGTGCTGGTCGGCGAGGCGCGCGACGCGGGCGCCCTCGCGCGACTCGCCCGGGGCGTCGACGTAGTGACCTTCGATCACGAGCTGATAGATCTCGAACAGATCCGCCAGCTCGAGACGCTCATCGCGGTACGCCCCGACGCGCGAGCCCTCGCCTTCGCCGTGGACAAGGCGCACCAGCGCAGCGCACTGGCCGCGGCGGGTCTCGCCGTGCCGCGACACCTGGTGCTCGACTCGCCGGACGACCCTCGACTGGGTGCCTTCCTGGCCGAGGTCGGCCCGGGCGCGGTCGTCAAGGTCGCGCGCGGCGGCTACGACGGACGTGGCGTGATCTTCTGCGATGACGACGCCGCCGTACGCGACGCCCTGGGCGCCTTGGGCGCACGAGCGGTGATCGAGCAGCGCCTGACGCTGCGCGCCGAGCTCTCCCAAGTGCTCGTGCGCGACGTGCGCGGCGCCGTCGCCCTGTACCCGCTCGTCGAGACCATCCAGCGTGATGGCATGTGCGTCGAGACGCGCTTTCCGGCTCACGGGGATCACGGGGCCGCGGCCGCGGCGCTGGCCACGCGCATCGCCGAGCTGTGCGGAGTGGTCGGGGTGCTGGCCGTCGAACTCTTCGTCACCGACGACGGCCTGCTGGTGAACGAGCTCGCGCTGCGGCCCCACAACACCGCTCACTGGACGATCGAGGGCGCAGCCACCAGCCAGTTCGCCAATCACCTCCTGGCCGTCTCGGGCCAGGCCCTCGGGCCGACCGACGCCACGTGCTCAGCCGCGGTGATGGTCAACGTCGTGGGCGCCGAGCGGCCCGGCTCGCGCGACGCCGCGCAGGCCGTGACCGGGGCTCACGTGCACGACTACGCCAAGACCTGGCGCCCCGGGCGCAAGCTGGGCCACGTGACCGTTCTCGGACCTGACGCGCACAGCGCCCACGTGACAGCATGGAAGAGCGCGAGGGCCTTCGGCACGAGCGCGCGGGAGGCGTGATGGAACCACTGGTCGGCGTCGTAATGGGCAGCGCTTCAGACTACGAGGTCATGGCCGACGCGGTGACCGTGCTCGACCACTTCGCGGTGACCCACGAGGTGCACGTCGTCTCCGCACACCGTACGCCCGAGGACATGATCGCCTACGGCCGCGACGCGGCCGAGCGCGGACTGCGCGTGCTCATCGCCGGCGCCGGGGGTGCCGCGCACCTGCCCGGCATGCTCGCCTCGGTGTGCACCCGTCCGGTGATCGGGGTCCCCATCGCCCTGGCGCGCCTGGACGGGCTGGACTCACTGCTGTCCATCGTGCAGATGCCGCGCGGCGTGCCCGTGGCCACCGTGGCGGTCAACGGGGCGACCAACGCGGCCCTGTTGGCGGTTCGAATCCTGGCGGTGAGCGACCCCGCTCTCGGCGAAGCCCTCGAGGCCTACCGCCTGGACCTCGCCGAGCAGGCCCGGCGTCAGGATCGGACCCTCGAGCGGCCCTAGGCCTACCGGTCGCCCGGGTCTCCGTGCCCCTAATCTAGGAAAGACGAAGGAGGTCCTTCATGGGACTGATGAAGCGCGTGGGCACCATCTTCAAGGCCAAGTCCAACGCGGCCTTGGACAAGATGGAAGACCCGCGTCAGACCCTTGATCTGTCCTACGAGCAACAGCTCGACAACCTCACCAAGGTACGTCGGGCGGTGGCCGACGTGGCCACGGCCCGCAAGCGCATCGAGATCCAAGCCGAGCAGCTCAAGTCCCAGGGCGACAAGTTGGCCGAGCAGGCCAAGCAGGCGCTCGCGCAGAACAACGAGCCCCTGGCGCGCGAGGCGCTGACGCGCCGCGAGGCGATCGCCAACCAGCTCAAGGATCTGGACGCCCAGCACGCCAGCGTGGCCGAGCAGGAAGAGAAGCTCACCGAGACGGCCCAGCGCCTGCAGACCGAGGTTGAGGCCTTCCGCACCAAGAAGGAGACCATCAAGGCGACGTACACGGCGGCCGAGGCCTCCGCGCACGTCTCCGAGGCCGTGAGCGGCATCTCGACATCGATGGGCGACGCGGGCGCGGCCCTGCAGCGCGCCCAGGACAAGGTCGCCGAGATGCAGGCGCGCAGCGGGGCCCTGGACGAGCTGCTCTCCTCGGGGGCGCTGACCGATTTGACCAGCAACCGTGACGACATTCAAGCCCAGCTCGACGCAGCGGGCGGCAGCTCGGAGGTCGACGCCCAGCTCGCCGCGCTCAAGGCCCAGATGGCCGAGGGCGGCGAGCTCACCAGCGGAGCGGACGAGGCGAAGTAGCCATGGCCACGAGCAAGATCGAGAGCGATCCGGGCCTCAACGTGCGAATGTTCGTCACTGGCCTCGCGCTGGTGCTGCTCTACGCGATCGTGATCACCATCCTGATTCGCGTAGGACTGCCATTCCTCGGCGTCCTCGTCATCGCGGGCGTGCTGCTCTTCTCGCAGTACTTCTTCTCGGACAAGATCGCGATGTTCTCCATGCGGGCCCACGAGGTGAGCCCCCAGCAAGAGCCCAAGCTGCACCAGATCGTGGACCGCCTCTGCGCCTTGAGCAACGTGCCCAAGCCCCGCGTCGGCGTGGCCGAGATCGACCTGCCCAACGCCTTTGCCACCGGACGCAATCCGAACCACGCGGTGATCTGCGCGACGCGCGGGCTGATGAACCGACTCAGCGACGAGGAGCTCGAGGCCGTGCTGGCCCACGAATTGAGCCACGTGGCGCACCGCGACGTCGCCGTCATGACGATCGCCTCGGGCGTGGGCATGCTGGCCGGACTCGTCAGCCGCGTGGCCATGTGGGGCGCCATGCTCTCCGGCGGCGAGCGCGGACGCAACGGCGAGAACATCGCTCTGCTCGAAATGGTCACCTGGCTGGTCTCGCTGGTGATCTACGTGATCGCCTACCTGCTCACGATGGCCCTGTCTCGCTACCGCGAGCTCTCGGCCGACCGCTCCGGCGCGATCCTCATCGGCAAGCCCAGCGTGCTGGCCAGCGCGCTGGTGCACATCACGGGCGACATCGGCCGCATCCCGCGCACCGACCTGCGCCACGCAGAGGCCATGAACGCCTTCTTCTTCGCACCGGCGCTGGCCGGGGGCACCGCCGCCTCGCTCTTTTCGACGCACCCGTCGCTCGAGAAGCGCCTGGACCAGCTGAACCGGCTCGAACGCGAACTCAACGGCTGATGGGCCTGCGCGACGTCGTCTTTGGGCGCACCAAGCAGGCCGCACCCCAGTTGGACCATCTCTTCGCCCTGCCCAGTGCGGCGCTGACCCTGCAGACCCAGTTGGACCTCGTCAGCTCCGGTGAGGCCGGACTGTGCTTCAAGGCCGGCAACGGCGAGGCCAGCCTGCAGAGCGAGTCCGAACTGGAGGCCCTGCTCAACTTCGACGAGACCAAGACGAAGCTCTCGGTCTCGACCGACGAATTCGGCTTCACGTGGCTGGTGATCCACGGTGGGGACATCGAGGACCTCGTGACGCGCATCCATGGGGCCAACACCACCCTGGTCGAGCACGGGCTAGGACCGCGACTGCTCTGCGCCGTCTTCGGCTTCGTGCCGGCGAACCCGCCCGGCGAGGGAGCGGTGCGCCTCGTCTATCTGCTCAAGCAGGGCACCTTCTACCCCTTCGCGCCCACCGGAGCCGAGCAGCGCGACAACGAACTCGAACTGCGCGTGCGCTCGTTCCTCGAAGACGACCTGGCCATCGAGAAGGACCTCTCGCGCTGGATGGCCCTGTGGAACCTGCCGGTCAACTAGCGCTCTCGGGCGCCGCGAGCAGCCCGGCGCGCCGGTAGGAGCGAATCAGCGCGGGCCCGGCCGCGCCGGACAGCGCGAACATGCCGGCAAGGATCAGCCAGCCGGTGAGTCCCAGGGCGATCGCCGTCGCCGTCACGAGACTCGGACCCAGCACCTGGGCGATCCCCCGACCCAGGCCAAACGCGCCCTGGTACTGGCCCTGCAGGTCCTGGCGGGCCAGACCGTAGCCCAGGCCCCAGAGCGCGCCCACGCCGGCCAGCTCGCCGAGGCTCTGCACGACCATGCCCGCCACCAGGAGGACGCTGGCCGGCACCGGGCCGAGTCCGCGCGACAAGCCGTACAGCACGCAGGCCAGGCCCACCAGCAATCCGGCGCCCCGGAACGTGCGCGCCGCGCGCACGACGTCACTGGAGCCTCGGCTCAGGCGGATCTGGAAGGCAACCACCATCGAGGTGTTCACGAAGAGCAGCACCGACACCCACCAGCGTGGCGCTCGCGTGTCGGCGAGGACCCACAGGGGTAGCGCCACACTCATCACGACGACGTGAATGGCGAAGACCCCGTGCAGCAGGGTTGCGCTCAAGTAGCGCCAGTCGCGCAACACGACGCTCATCGGCTCACGGCGCGCCCCATCGCTCGTCGACGCTGCGGGCATGGCGGGCAGGCGCAGGATGACGAGGGCCGAGACCGCGAAGGTCAGTGCGTTACCCAGGACCATGACGACGTAGGCCGAACGCGTGTCCACGGCGAGGCCGACGCCAGTGAAAATGACGCCGAGACCCATGCCGAAGTTCGCCACCGCACGCTGATAGGCCAGGATGCGCATCCGCTCCTCACCCGCGCCGAGACGGGCCATCATGGCAGCTCTCGGCCCCGTCGACGCGCTGTTGGCCACCGCTCCGAGGATTGCCAGGGCGAGGAACCAACCGAAGGAGTGCACCAGCGTGAAACTGGCCATCACCAGCCCAGCCAGGAACAGCGCGCCAGCCAACAGGAATCGTGGGTCCATTCGATCGGCGGCGTGGCCCGTCGGCACGGCGACGACGAGGCCGATGAGCGCCGAAAGACCGAGACCCAGCGCGACCAAGTGCACCGCCAGGCCCACCGAGCGAGTGAAGAAGATGACCTCGATCATGAAGTAGACGCCGTTGCCGAGCGCGTTCACGAATGTCGCCGCGCTCAGCGTGCGCACCGGGCCGGCCCCGGGCATCGCCGCGCGCCACCAGCGGGCCCCGCGCGACGACATCGTCGACGAACTCAACATCCCGCCAACCTATCGGCCGGTCCCCGACACCCGCCGAGTGTCGCTCGGCCCCGCGATCGCACCACGCTGCCGTGAGCCTTGACGACGCCCGCGTCACGCGAACAGAACCGACGTGGCCCGTCCCGCCGATCTCGAGGCGCCCGAGGTGAGCGAACTCTGAACTAGGGGTGCGTCATGTGCTCGGGCACGACCGCGGCGTCGAACTGCTCGGCCGAGAGGAATCCCAGCGCCAGGGCGGCCTCGCGCAGTGTGGAGCGCTCCTTGTGAGCCTTCTTGGCCACCTGAGCCGCCTTGTCGTAGCCGATGATCGGGTTGAGCGCCGTGACCAGCATGAGCGAGTTGCGCAGGTGATGATCGATCTGCTCGTAGTCCGGCTCCAGGCCCTCGACGCAGAACTCCCGGAAGCGGTCACAGGCGTCGCTCAGCAGGTCGATCGACTGGCAGACGTTGTAGATGATCACGGGCTTGCACACGTTGAGCTCGAGGTTGCCCCGCGAGCCAGCCAACGACACCGCGACGTCGTTGCCGAACACCTGAATGCCCACCATGATCATCGCCTCGCTCTGGGTGGGGTTGACCTTGCCCGGCATGATGGAGCTGCCCGGCTCGTTCTCGGGCAGGCGCAGCTCGCCCAGCCCAGAGCGGGGACCCGAGCCGAGCCACCGCAGATCGTCGGCGATCTTGGTCAGGCTAGTGGCCAGGGTCTTGATCGCCCCGTGAGCAAAGACCAGCGCGTCGTGCGCGGCGAGGGCGGCGAACTTGTTGGGCGCGCTCACGAACGGCGCCCCGGTGATCCGGGCAATCTCGGCGGCCACACGCTCACCGAACTCGGGGTGGGTGTTAAGGCCCGTGCCCACGGCGGTGCCCCCCGCAGCCAGCTCGTAGAGACCGCTCAGGACTGCGTGCAGTCGCTCGATGTCCGCGTCCAGCTGGGCGACGTAGCCCGAGAACTCCTGGCCCAGCGTCAAGGGAACCGCGTCCATCAGGTGCGTGCGTCCAATCTTGACCACGCCCTCGTAGGCGGCCGACTTCGCACCCAGCGCGTCGCGCAGACGCGTCACGGCCGGGATCAGACGAGAGGTGATCTCGGTGGCGGCCGCGATGTGCATGGCCGTGGGGAAGGTGTCGTTGGAGGACTGGGACATGTTGACGTGATCGTTCGGGTGCACGGGATCCTTCGAGCCGCGAGCACCACCGGCGATCTCAATGGCGCGATTCGAGATGACCTCGTTGACGTTCATGTTGGTCTGGGTACCCGAGCCCGTCTGCCAGATGCGCAGCGGGAACTCCCCGGCCAGTGTGCCGTCCATCACCTCGACGGCCGCGCGCTCAATCAGCCCGGCGCGCTCGTGATCGAGCTTGCCCAGGGCCTCGTTCACCCGAGCCGAGGCGAGCTTGAGCACGCCGAAGGCGCGCACCAGTGCCGGGGGCATCGTCTCGCCGGAGATGGCGAAGTGGTGCAGGCTGCGCTGGGTCTGCGCGCCCCAGTAGTGATCGGCGGGCACCTCGATGGTGCCCATCGTGTCGGACTCGACGCGAACGTTCTCCATGGTCTCTCCTTGTCTTGGAAGTGCGGGTGCTACGAGTACAGGGCCACGCCCATGGCCACCAGGCGCTCGGCGTCAGCGACGTCGCTGGCGCGCGGGCCGTCGCCCTCGCCCGGCACCTCCAGGACGAGCGGCAGATCCCGTACCAGAGGGTGTCCCACCAGGGGTGCGAGACCCGAGAAGCCGATGGTGCCCTCGCCCAGGTTGGCGTGCCGGTCCCGATTGGCGCCCAGGTCCATCTTCGAGTCGTTCAGGTGCAGACAGCGCAGACGCCACACGCCCAGGCGCCGCTCGATCTCCTCGAGCACATTCGACGTGGCCTCCAGCGAGGAGTAGTCCACACCGCTCGCCCACAGGTGCTGGGTGTCTAGGCAGATCCCGAGACGCTCGTCGCCCCCGAGGGACTCGATGATCGCCTCGATCTCGGCGAGGTCGCGGCCCACGGTGCCCCCCGCGCCCGCGGCGTTCTCGATCAGGATCGGACAGTTCACGCCGTGCGGCGCCTCGCCGGCCTCCTCCAGGGCCCGAGCCAGCCCGGCACTGACGCGTGACAGGGCGTCCTCGAATCCTCCACCCTTGTGGCTGCCCACGTGCAGCACCACGCCCGAGGCGCCCATGCCCCGGCCCACGCCCAGGTTGTGCGTCAGGGCGGCAACGGACTTCGCGTAGAGCTCGTCGTCGGACGAGGCCAGATTGATCAGGTAGGTCGCGTGCACGAACGTGTGCGTGACGCTCGGGTGCGCGCCAGCCGCGTCGCGATAGGAGGCGAGGACCTCGGGAGCGTACTGCGTCGGCTTCCACATCCGCGGGCTCTGCACGAAGACCTGCACGCTCGTCGCACCGATCTGCACACCGGCCTCCAGAGAGGGCACGAGTTGGCCGCCGCCGCGTACGTGAGCACCAATGTTCATTAACCTAAACCTAGTTCTCCCCCCGTGAACCGTGAAAGGACGAGAATGGCCGATACCTTCTCCGACACCGCGCGTGGCATCTTGGCCAAGCGCGTCATCGCCCACGTCGCCACCCTGGGCACCGACGGCAGCCCACACGTCACCCCGGTATGGGTGCTGCTCGAGGGCGATGAGATCGTCATCAACACCGCGCTGGGCCGGGCCAAGGCCCGCGACCTCGCCAACGACTCGCGCGTGGCGATCTCGATGACCGATCCCGATGACGACTACTCCGTGATCGCCCTGCGCGGCACAGTCAGCGCCTTCACCACCGACGGCGCCGACGAGGTCATCGACCGCATGGCCAAGAAGTACATGGGCCTCGACACCTACCCACACCGTCAGGAGGGTGAGGTGCGCGTCACGGTGCGTATCCGCGTGGAGCGCATCGTGCGCCAGCCCGCCTAGTTGTAATTCCCAGGACCGTTGTTCACGGGAGCCTGCTCGCTGGTGGTCGGTTGCCGATTGATGAATGGGTTCGCTCATAGTTGTAGTCGATGAGGAAGGA